>NZ_JALGRS010000019.1:0-51721 GCF_022815565.1 Rathayibacter sp. VKM Ac-2926
ACCACAACGAGCCAGCCACAAGATCCTTTCCCCGCCCTGCACTGGCGCCGAAGGCGCCCCCTCCGCTCGATACGCCCTCTCCGAGGGCTACTCGATCAGCATGGAAACTGCGCGCGTCGCAGACGCGCTCCTCATCCCTGCTGGTCGAGGGAAGCGGCGTCTCGGGACCCGCCTAGCCGAAGAGCTCGCCCGGATTCGTCACGCGCCAGCCGAACCCCGGGTCCTCGATCGTCCCGTCCGCGACGAGCGGCACCGGGTACGCCTGCCCGTTGACGGCGACGTTCACGGTCCCGACCTCCTGCCCGTCCGCGACGACCTCCACCGGATCGAGCGACACGCTCGTGGTGACCGTGGTCGCGCCCCAGACCAGGAGCGACTGCGCCTCGCTGCTCTCCGCCACCGCCGACTCGCCCCAGGCGCTGGTGTAGCTGCCGAAGTCCTGCCCCTCCTCGGTCAGCGTCACCGTCCGGAAGCCCGCCTCGACGGTCGGGATCAGCGTCAGGACGTCCGACGCGAGCTGCGGATGCGTCCGCGCCCCCACCACGACGCCGACCATCGTGACCGGCCGTCCCTCGACCGTGGTGTCGAGCGAGAACAGCAGGCACGCGCCGGCCTCGTCGGTCGTGCCCGTCTTGATCCCGTCCACCCCGGCCTGCCCGAGCAGCTTGTTGGTGTTCTCGACGGTCCCCACTCCCGGGATCACCGCGGACGGCAGGGCGACGATCGGCGCGAGCACCGGATCGCCGATCAGCAGCTCGCCGAGCACCACCATCTCGAGGGTCGTGCTGACGGTCGCCGGCGACAGCCCGCTGGTGTCCGCCACTACGGTGCCGGTGAGTCCGCGCTCGTCCAGCCAGGTGCGGGCGGCGGCGAGGTAGCCCTCCTCCGAGCCGAAGGCCCAGACGGCGAGCGACTTCGCGTAGTTGTTGGCCGAGGGCAGCATCAGCACGGTCAGCGCCTCGCGCTCCGTGAGCTCCAGCCCGGCCGAGACCGGCGCGACCGAGCCGTTCTCGGCGACGGAGTCGTTGTAGTAGCCGACGTCCGTGCTCGTGAACGCGATCGTCTCGCCGTCGGTCCCCTCCGCGATCGGCTTCGCCGACAGCACCACCAGCGCCGTCACCACCTTCGCGATGCTGCCGATCGGCAGCTGCCCGGTCGAGCCGTAGGTGGAGAGCATCCCGCCGTCCGCCGGCCCCTGCACGCCCACCGCCGAGATCGCCCCGGCGCCGTACGACGGCCACGCGACCGCGGGCGCGTCGATCACCGTGGGCGGCGTCTCCTGCACGACGGCCGTCGCGACCGGCAGCTCGGCCCCTGCCGCGTTCGCGGCGTAGGCACCGCTCGCGCTGATGAGCACGGCCGCCAGAACGACGCCGATGACCGCGAGCGGACGCGGGCGGCGGCGCCGGGGTGCCTCGGGCGCGGGCGCAGGCGTGACGCTGCCCACGACGTCGATCGGCGAGCGGTCGGGGCGCGTCGGAGAAGTCACCCGGTCATCGTAGGCGGACCCCCGCCGGACACCGCGGAGGCGGCGCGGGGCGGCCGCCCGCCGTTCCGCGCCGCCTGTCCGGAGCAGACGGCTCAGCGCAGTCGGCTCAGCGACCCCGCGTCAGCGCCCAGAGCGCGACGGCGCTCGCCGAGGCCACGTTCAGCGAGTCGACCCCGTGCAGCATCGGGATGGTCACCACGGTGTCGGCCGCGTCGAGCGCCGCCCGGCTCAGCCCGTCGCCCTCGGCGCCCAGCACGATCGCGACGCGCTCGGGCCGGTCGGCCGCGTACTCGTCCAGCGGCACCGCGTCGGGCGCGAGCGCCAGGGCGGCGACCGAGAACCCCGCGGCGAGCAGCTCGGCCCGCGCCGGCCCCCACTCCGGGATCCGCGTCCACGGCACCTGCAGCACCGTGCCCATGCTCACCCGCACGCTCCGCCGGTAGAGCGGGTCCGCGCAGCGCGGGCTCACCAGCACCGCATCCGCCCCCATCCCGGCCGCCGCGCGGAAGACGGCGCCGACGTTGGTGTGGTCGACGAGGTCCTCGAGGATGACGACGAGCCGCGCGTCCTCGAGCAGCGACGCCATCGACGGCAGCTCCGGACGCCGCATCGACGCGAGCGCCCCACGGTGCAGGTGGAACCCGGTCAGCTCCTCGATCATCGCGTCCGGCCCGACGAACACCGGCACGTCCGGGAAGCGCTCGAGCACCTCCGCCGCGTCCGGCAGCCGCTTCTCCTGCACCAGCACCGACTTCGGCACGTGCCCGGCGTCGAGCGCGCGGACGATCACCTTCGACGACTCCGCGATGTAGAGGCCGCCCTCGGGCTCGAGCACCCGGCGCAGCGCCACGTCGGTCAGGCGGTGGTAGTCGGCCAGGAGCGGGTGGTCGAGGTCCTCGATGTGCACGATCGGCATCCCGGAACCCTAGGGCACGGCGCGGTCTAAACTGGCCGATGGAGTGCCCGCGTGCGCGGGTGTCCGAGGGAGGCGTGGATGGAGTCGGGTCCGACACCGATCGCCGACGGCAGCAGTGCCGATCAGGCCGACGAGCAGCGGGCCGACCTGCAGCGGGCCGATCTGCAGCGGGCCGATCTGCAGCGGGCCGATGAGCAGCGCTCCGCCGCCCTCGATCGCACCGTCGAGCTCCTGGCCGGCCGCCGCATCGCCGCCGTCACCGGCGCGGGCGTGAGCACCGACTCCGGCATCCCCGACTACCGCGGCGCGGGAGCCCCCGTCCGCAGCCCGATGACCTACTCCCAGTTCGTCGCCGACCCCGACTACCGCCGCCGCTACTGGGCCGGCAGCCAGCTCGGCTGGCGCCGCTTCACCGCCACGCTGCCGAACGACGGCCACCGCGCCCTCGCGCGGCTCGAGGAGCGCGGCTTGCTCACCGGTGTCGTCACCCAGAACGTGGACGGCCTGCACGTGCGCGCCGGCTCGCAGCGCGTCGTCGACCTGCACGGCTCCGCCGACCGCGTCCGCTGCATGACCTGCGGCCAGTACTTCGCCCGCGACGCGATCGCCGAGCGCATCGAGGCGCTCAACCCCTGGCTCGACGACCCCGACATCTCCTCGCTCAACCCCGACGGCGACGCCGAGGTGCACGACGTCTCGGCGATGACCGTCCCGGAGTGCACGGTCTGCGGCGGGATCCTCAAGCCCGACATCGTCTTCTTCGGCGAGTTCATCCCGACCGAGCGGTTCGAGGAGGCGCGCGCCATCGTCGCGGGCGCCGACGCGCTGCTCGTGGCCGGCTCGTCCCTCGTCGTCAACTCCGGCATCCGCTTCCTCGAGATCGCCCGGCGCGCGAAGATGCCGATCGTCATCGTCAACCGCGGCACCACCAAGG
Source organism: Rathayibacter sp. VKM Ac-2926 (assembly GCF_022815565.1). Classification (NCBI taxonomy): domain Bacteria; kingdom Bacillati; phylum Actinomycetota; class Actinomycetes; order Micrococcales; family Microbacteriaceae; genus Rathayibacter; species Rathayibacter sp. VKM Ac-2926. The sequence continues at coordinate 3,340 of NZ_JALGRS010000019.1, forward strand.
GCGACTCGCGGGCCGGCATCAAGATCGACGGCGGCACGAGCGAGGTCCTCCGCGCCCTCGCCGAGCGCCTCCCGTCGCGCTGACCCACCGCTCCCCCACCACCCGAGAGGCCCTCGTGACCCAGCTCACCCTCGTCCGGCACGGCCAGACCGACTGGAACGCCGCCCGCCGCATCCAGGGCGCGAGCGACATCCCGCTGAACGACACCGGCCGCTCGCAGGCCCGGGCCGCCGCCCGGCTGCTGCGCGAGCGCGACTGGGACGTCGTAGTCGCCAGCCCGCTGCAGCGCGCGCACGAGACCGGGGCGATCATCGCCCGTGGTCTCGGCCTGCCCGAGCCCGAGGTCGTCGAGGGCGTCGCCGAGCGCGCCTACGGCGAGGCGGAGGGCATGACCGGCGACGAGCTCCGCGAGCTCTTCCCCGGCGGCATCGAGGGCGCCCGCATCCCCGGCTGCGAGACCCGCGCCCAGGTCGTCGAGCGCGCCACCGCCGCGCTGCTCGAGATCGCCGAGCGCTTCCCGGAGCAGCGCGTGATCGTCGCGACGCACGGCGCCGTCATCGGCAGCCTGCTCCGCGCCCTCAGCGAGGACGAGCTGCCGGCCCAGGGCACCACGGTCGGCAACGGCTCGCGGCACGACTTCGCGATCGTCGACGGCTCCCTGCAGATCGTCGCGGTCGACGACTCCGGCGACGTCGTCGTCGTCGACGCCGATCTGCAGTCCGACCTGGACGACGTGCTCAGCCCGAGCGCCTCCGCCTGACGCCCGGCCCGGCGCCGCTCAGCGCCCGACGCTCGTCAGCAGCTCCAGCAGCACCCGCGCGGAGTCGCGCCACGAGTACGCCGCCGCCCGCTCCCGCGCCTTCGCCGACAGCTCCCGCCAGCGCTCCGGGTCCTCGAGCGAGCGCACGCCCTCGGCGATCCCCTTCGCGCTCGAGGGATCCACGTAGACGGCCGCGTCACCGCCGATCTCGCGGAAGATCGGGATGTCGCTGACGACGACCGGGGTGCCGAGCGCCATCGCCTCGACCAGCGGGATGCCGAAGCCCTCGTCCCGGCTCGCGGTCACCAGTGCCGTGGCACGCGCGAGCGCCTCGCCGTAGGAGGCGTCGTCCGCCCCCTGGTGGAAGATCAGCTTCGCCGTCGGCGCGAGCGAGCGGAGGGTCTCCACCGTCTCGTCGCTCGCCCGGCTCATCAGGTGCAGCTCGTAGTCGGGCAGCAGCCGCATCGCCCGCGCCAGCGACTCCACGTTCTTGTAGGGCATGAACGAGCCCATGTAGACGAGCGAGCGCGCGTCCGAGCGGTCCGGCAGCGCCGCCGCGAGGGCCGCGCTCGCCTCGTCCGGAGCGGTCGCCGCGTTCGGCACCACGACGACCGGCCGGGTCGTCAGCCGGTGCGTGCGGAGCAGCCCGCGGGTCGTCTCGGACACCGTCACGATCGCGTCGGCGCGCTGCAGCAGGCGCCGCTGCGGCCACCAGGCCAGGTGGTAGAGCCGCCAGAGCCCGCGCACCGGCAGCGGAAGATCGCGCGGCGGCGTGCGGTGGCGGTAGTAGATCAGGTCGTGCACCGTGAGCACGAGCTTGTAGCGCCGCCCGAGCGAGCCCATCGTCTGCATCGGCGAGAAGACGACGTCGGGCCGCAGCCGGTTCACCAGCAGCGCCACGAACGGCTCGAACGGTCCGGTCGGCGAGGTGACCTTCTCCCACGGCAGATCCGGCAGCATCGCCCGCTGCCGGCGGTCGCTGATCAGCATCGTCACGTCGTGCAGCTTCGCCAGCTCGGCCACGATCTCCGCGGTGTAGCGGCTGATGCCGTCGTGGCGCTCGAGCCGGGTGTACCGGCAGTCGACGACGATCCTCATCGGTCGATCCCCTCGTCCAGGGCCGCGCGGAGGACGGCGGCCGCCTCGTCCGGCGTCTCGTAGTGGATGAGGTGCCCGACCCCGTCGATCACGTGCAGGCGGGCGTGCGGCAGCGCCTCGAGCAGGCGGTACTGGGCGGCGAGCGGCGTGATGTCGTCCTGCGCCGCGGCGATCAGCAGCGTCGGCACCGCGATCCGCGCGGCGTACTCGCTGACGTCGTGCGAGACCGAGGCGCAGAACGCCTCCAGCACCGTGTCGCGCGAGGCGAAGGCGCTGAAGTAGCGGTCGTGCTGGTCGTGCACGAAGCGGCGCAGCGGCCCGTCCTTGGTCTTCACCATCGCGAGGCTCATCACCCGCACGATCAGCGGATCGCCGAGCAGGCGCAGCCCGAGCGGGCGGGGCAGCACCGCGCCGAGGCGGTAGTAGAGCACCGCCAGCCGGGTCAGCACGCCACGGGGCCCCGCGAGGGCGGGCGCGGCGATCGGATTGACGAGCACCAGCAGCGGAGTCTCCAGCCCGCCCGCGACGGCCGCCGCGGAGACGATCGAGCCGAACGAGTGCCCGAGCACGACCGCGCTCCCGCGCAGCCCGAGCGCGTCCAGGAACTCGCCGAGCCAGGCCGCGTAGCCGTCGACGTCGTGCGCGTGCGCCGTCATCGGCGGCGACGCGCCGAAGCCGGGCAGGTCGGGCGCGATGACGCGGGCGTCCGCGCCGCCCGCGAGCAGCCGCGCGATCACCGGCTCCAGCCCGTGGTGCTCGCCGCGGAATCCGTGCACCAGGACCAGCACGGTCCCGGCGTCGGGGTCGCCGTAGCTCCAGTAGGCGGTGGTGGCCCCGGCGACGTCGACGGCGCTCTCGCTGATGGCGAGTCGCCCGAGGTCGGCGGCGTAGGGGGAGGCTATGGTCATGACGGTCCCCATCGTAGGGAAAGCCCGTCGAACTTCCCGCCGCAACGCCTTGCGGGCCCTCGATCCGAGCCGCAAGCATGAAGGCGCGTCCGCACGCGACGCACCGCCCGTCCCCCGTCCTCCGCTCCGATCCCGGCGCGGCGCCGGTCATCCGCTCAGGCAGCAGCAGAAGGAGCACCGTGAGCTTCACGTCCCCGATCCAACTCCCCGGGCTCGCCCTCGATCCGCAGTGGTACCGCAGGGCCGTGTTCTACGAGGTCATGATCCGGTCGTACTACGACTCGAACGGAGACGGCGCCGGCGACATCAACGGCCTGGCGTCCAAGCTCGACTACCTGCAGTGGCTCGGCATCGACGCGCTCTGGCTGCCGCCCTTCTACATGTCGCCTCTGCGCGACGGCGGCTACGACGTCTCCGACTTCAAGGCGATCCTCCCCGAGTTCGGCACCATGGAGGACTTCCGCGAGCTGGTCCGCAAGGCCCACGAGCGCAACATGCGCATCGTGATGGACTTCCCGCTCAACCACACCAGCGACCAGCACGAGTGGTTCCAGCAGTCGCGCTCCGACCCCGAGGGTCCCTACGGCGACTTCTACGTCTGGAACGACACCGACGACAAGTACCCGGACATCCGGATCATCTTCGTCGACACCGAGGACTCCAACTGGGCCTTCGACGCCGAGCGCCGCCAGTTCTACTTCCACCGCTTCTTCTCGCACCAGCCCGACCTCAACTTCGAGAACCCGGCCGTCCACGAGGCGATCCATGACGTCGTCAAGTTCTGGCTCGACCTGGGCGTCGACGGCATCCGGCTCGACGCGATCCCCTACCTCTACGAGTCCGACGAGGGCAACGGCGAGGGCGAGCCGCCCACGCACGACTTCATCAAGAACCTGCGCACGATGGTCGACCGCGACTACCCCGGCCGCATCCTGATCGCCGAGGCGAACCAGTGGCCGCGCGAGGTCGCCGCGTTCTTCGGCACGGAGGAGGAGCCGGAGTGCCACATGGCCTTCGACTTCCCGGTCATGCCGCGCATCTTCTACTCCCTCCGCGCGCAGACCGCGAACGAGCTGAAGAAGGTGCTCTCCGAGACCTTCGACATCCCCTCGGGCGCCGCCTGGGGCGTCTTCCTGCGCAACCACGACGAGCTCACCCTCGAGATGGTCTCCGAGGAGTACCGCCAGGCGATGTACGGCTGGTACGCCTACGACCCGCGGATGCGCTCCAACATCGGCATCCGCCGCCGGCTGGCGCCGCTGCTCGACAACTCGCGCGCCGAGCTCGAGATGATCAACGCCCTGCTCTTCTCGCTCGCCGGCAGCCCGTTCCTCTACTACGGGGACGAGATCGGGATGGGCGACAACATCTGGCTGAACGACCGCGACGCCTCGCGCACCCCGATGCAGTGGACCCCGGACCGCAACGCCGGCTTCTCGGCCGCCGACCCGGGCAAGCTCGTGCAGCCGATCGTGCAGTCGCTCGTCTACCACTACAACCAGGTCAATGTGGAGGCGCAGCTCGCCCAGTCGCGCTCGCTGCTGCACTGGATGCGGAACGTCCTGCACGTGCGCCGCGGCCACCCGGCCTTCGGCCTCGGCTCGATGCGCGTCCTCGAGACCGACCACGAGTCGGTGCTCGCCTTCGTCCGCGACTACGCCGGCTCCGGCACCGCGATGGGCGACCAGCCGGAGGAGGTGCTCTGCGTCTTCAGCTTCAACCACAACCCGGTCTCGGTGACGATCACCGACCCCGAGAACCCCGGCTCGACGCTGACCGACCTCTTCGGCGGCGGCCGCTTCCCCGGCTTCTCCGAGGACGGCTCGCTGACGATGACGCTCGGCACCCAGGGCTTCTTCTGGCTGCACGTCGCGAAGGCGGGCCAGACCCGCGAGGGACTCACCCGCTGACCCGGGCTTCGCCCGCTCGACCGCGCAGCACGCCGCGGGGCCTCCCGACGATGTCGGAGGCCCCGCCTAGGCTGTCGGCGTGAGCACCACCGAGACGAACCAGGCACCGACGCTCTTCGACGAGAGCCTCCTCGACGAAGCCGGGTCCACCGGCGGGTCCGCAGGTTCGTCGGAGAGGTCGGAAGGATCCGACGGCGCCCGCTGGTACGACCGTCTCGCCGTCTTCGACCTCGAGACCACCGGCATCGACGTCCGCACCAGCCGCATCGTCACCGCGCACGTCGGCTTCATCGACGCCGACGGCACCCCGGTCGAGGGCACCACCTGGCTCGCGGATCCCGGCGTCGAGATCCCGGCCGGCGCCAGCGCCGTGCACGGCATCAGCACCGAGCACGCCCGCGAGCACGGCCGCCCCGCCGGCGAGGTCGTCGCCGAGGTGTCGGAGGCGCTCCGCTCGCTCCTGGCCCGCGGGATCCCCGTCGTCATCTACAACGCCCCCTACGACCTCTCGCTGCTCGCCTTCGAGGCGCGCCGCTGGGGCGTCCCGGTGCTGATCGACCCGAGTCCCGTCATCGACCCGCTGGTCATCGACAAGGCCCTCGACCGCTACCGCAAGGGCAAGCGCACGCTGGTCCAGGCCGCGCTGCACTACGGCGTCCCGCTGACCGAGGCGCACGACGCCGGCGCCGACGCGATCGCTGCGGGCCGCGTCGCCCAGGCCCTCGGCCGCGCCTTCGCCGAGGAGCTCGGTGGCGGTGCCGAGGCGCTGCACGCCCTGCAGATCGACTGGTGCCGCACCCAGGCCGAGTCGTTCCAGGAGTACATGCGCCGCGTCCGCGACGAGAGCTTCGTCGCCGACGGCGCCTGGCCCGTCCGGCACTGAGCGTCCGGTAGCGACCTCTCGGCACTGCCGTCGCGGCTCAGGTGAGCGTGCGGCCCTCCGCGAGCAGCGCGACGAACTCCGCTATCCGCCGCTCCCGCGCCTCCGGCCGCTTGAGCTGCGACAGCCGGAACAGGAACGCGAAGCGCTTCTGCCCGCCGACCGTCGCGAAGAAGGCGGCGGCCGCCGGATCCGCGGCCAGTGCCGCCGTGAAGTCGTCCGGCACCTCCGCGTCGCGCTGCCGGTAGGCGGCCTCCCAGCGTCCGTCCGCCCGCGCTCGCTCCACCTCGGCGAGCCCGGCCGGCAGCATCCGGCCCTCCTCGAGCAGCCGCGCCACGTGGTCGCGGTTCACCTTCGACCACGGGCTCGCCCGGCGCCGCGGTGTGAACGCCTGCAGCTTGAACTGCTCGTCGAAGGCGCCCGCCTGCCCGTCGATCCAGCCGTGGCAGAGCGCGACGTCGAGCGCCTCCGCGTAGGTGATGCCCGGGTCGACGGCCGCCTTCTTCCGCAGCTTCAACCGCACACCGCCCGGGTCCGGCTCACCGCGGAGGTAGGCGTCCCACTCCTCGGGCGTCGTGAGCGGCAGGATCGGCTTGTCGGCGAAGGACACCATCCCCGGACGCTACCGCCTCTCGGCCCGCCGCGTCACGGGCCCGGAACCCGCGCTCCCGTCACGAGGACATGCGGCGGCCCTCGCGCGCAACCGCTCGACCGCTGCCTCGCGCTGCGCTGGGATCGGAGGACAGCGGGACCACCCGAGTCCCCGGCGAGGAGCAGTCATGCCCACCATCCGCACGGTCACCGTCCTCGGCAGCGGAGTCCTCGGCTCCCAGATCGCGTTCCAGGCCGCCTTCCACGGCTTCGCCGTCACCAGCTACGACGTCACCGACGAGGTGCTCGACGCCGCGCGCGAGCGCTTCCGCGGGCTCGCCGGCGTCTACGAGTCGGCACAGGTCTCCGGAGGGATCTCCGGCGGCGCCGCCGCGGCCCTCGAGTCGCTGCGCCTCACCTCCGACCTCGCCGAGGCCGTCGCCGACGCCGACCTCGTGATCGAGGCCGTCCCCGAGGACCTCGCGCTCAAGCAGGAGCTCTACGGCCGCCTCGGCGCGGTCGCCCCCGAGCGGACGATCTTCGCGACCAACTCCTCGACGCTGCTCCCCAGCGATCTGAAGGAGTCGACCGGCCGCCCCGACCGCTTCCTCGCCCTGCACTACGCCAACCACGTCTGGGTGCAGAACACCGCCGAGATCATGGGCACGGCCGACACCGACCCGGCCGTCGTCGACGCGGTCGTCGCCTTCGCGGTCGAGAGCGGTCTCGAGCCGATCCGCCTGCAGAAGGAGAAGGCCGGCTACCTGCTCAACTCGCTGCTGGTGCCGCTGCTGAACGCCGCGAGCGGCCTCCTGATGGGCGGCTACGCCGACCCCGAGACCATCGACAAGACCTGGCGGATCGGCACCGGCGCCCCGCTCGGCCCCTTACAGATCTTCGACGTCATCGGCCTCAACACCGCCTACCACGTCGCCGTCGCCGCCCCCGACGAGGCCTCCCAGGCCTTCGCCGCCCACCTCAAGACCGAGTACCTCGACCAGGGCAAGCTCGGCACCGCGACGGGCGAGGGCTTCTACCGCTACTGAACCGGCCGACTGCCCGATCAGCAGAGGAAGAGGACTCGCTCCGCGAACTGCATCGCGACTCATGCTGGTCGAGTAGCCGCGCAGCGGCGTATCGAGACCCGGCGACCACCGTGCAGGCGGTGGTGGATCTCGATACGCCCGCTCCGCGGGCTACTCGATCAGCAGGAAGCGGCCGGCTGCCGGGTCGTCCGATCAGCAGAGGGAAGCGGACTCGCTCCGCGAGCTCCATCGCCACTCATGCTGGTCGAGTAGCCCCGCAGGGGCGTGTCGAGACCCGCCCACCCCGATGACGTCGGCCTCTTCCCCGCCCTGCGCTGGCGCCTACGACGAAGGGCCCCCGACCGCGAGGTCGAGGGCCCTTCGGAGGCGGGAGGCCGGACCCTACTTGCCGAAGTTCTTGTAGCGCGAGTTGAACTTCTCGACGCGGCCGGCCGAGTCCATGATGCGCTGCTTGCCCGTGTAGAACGGGTGCGAGGCGGACGAGATCTCGACGTCGATGACGGGGTACGTGACGCCGTCGAGCTCGATCGTCTTGCTGCTGGTCGCCGTCGAGCGGGTGAGGAAGGTCTCACCGGAGGCGAGGTCGCGGAACACGATGGCCTCGTACTTGGGGTGGATGTCGGTCTGCATGATCGTGTCCTGTCGCTTGTGGTCCTGAACCGCGCCTGTCGTCGACGGGTGCGGGTGGATGAGTGGCGGGCGCACCGCGAACGGGCCCGAACCAGCTACCGAGAATAGCAGACGGCCGCCGCCACGGGGAGGTGCGGCACGCGGTCGCGCGAGCCCGTGCTCAGCGGGCGCGGGCCGAGTAGCGCCCGTTCTCGTGCGTCAGCGCGATGTCGAGCCCGAAGGCGTCCGCGAGGGTCGCCTCGTTGAGCGCCTCGGCCAGCGGGCCCGCGGCGACGACGGCGCCGTCGCGCAGCAGCAGCGCGTGCGTGAACCCGGCCGGGATCTCCTCGACGTGGTGGGTCACCATCACGATCGCGGGCGAGGCCGGGTCCTGCGCGAAACCGCCGAGCAGCTGCACGAGCTCCTCGCGGGCGCCGAGGTCGAGGCTGCCGGCCGGCTCGTCGAGCAGCAGCAGCTCGGGGTCGGTCATGATCGCGCGGGCGATCTGGACGCGCTTCTGCTCGCCGTCCGAGAGGGTGCCGAAGGTCCGATCGGCGAGGTGGTCGAGCTTCCACTCCACGAGGACGCGGCGCGCGCGGCGCTCGTCGATCTCGTCGTAGCCCTCGTTCCAGCGCCCGGTGACCGCGTACGCGGCGGTCATCACGACGTCGAGCACCGTCTCGCCCGCGGGCAGGCGGCGCGCCATCGCGGTCGAGGCGTAGCCGATCCGGGGGCGCAACTCGAAGACGTCGACGCGGCCGAGCGTCTCCTCGAGCAGGTGCGCCGAGCCGGTCGACGGATAGTTCTGCGCCGCGGCGATCTGCAGGATCGAGGTCTTCCCGGCTCCGTTGGAGCCGAGGATCACCCAGCGCTCCTCCTCGGACACGGTCCAGTCGACGTGGTCGAGGATCCGCTTGCCGTTCCGGACGAAGGACACATCGACGAACGAGACAACGCTGGGCATGCGGACCAGTCTAAAGGGAGCGGGCGGCGGGCTCAGACGAGCGAGTCGTAGATCGCACGGGTGTCCCGGGCGATCTGCGTCCAGCTGAAGTCGCTCTGCGCCCGGAGGCGGCCGGCCTCGCCCATCCGCTTCGCGGCGGCCGGATCGGCGACGACCTCGGCCATCGCGGCCGCGAGATCGGCGACGTAGCGCTCCGGATCCACCGGCGTGCCGGTGCCGTCCGTCACCTGCTCGATCGGCACGAGCCGCCCGGTGACGCCGTCGACGACGACCTCCGGGATGCCGCCGGTCGCGGTCCCGACGACCGCGGCACCGCACGCCATCGCCTCGAGGTTCACGATGCCCAGCGGCTCGTAGATCGACGGGCAGACGAACGTGGTCGCGGCGGTCAGCACCGCGGAGAGCTGGTGGCGCGGCAGGTGGCGGTCGATCCAGACGACGCCGGTGCGCTCCTGCTGCAGCCCCCGGACGAGCGCGGTGACCTCGGCCATGATCTCGGGGGTGTCCGGGGCGCCGGCGCAGAGCACGAGCTGCACCTCCGGCGGCAGCATCGCGGCCGCGCGCAGCAGGTAGGGCAGCCCCTTCTGCCGGGTGATCCGGCCGACGAAGACGACGGACGGACGCGACGGGTCGATACCCAGCTCGGCGAGGACGGCCTCGTCCTCCACCGGGTGCCACGCGTCGAGGTCGATGCCGTTGTAGACGACGTGCACCTTCGCCGGGTCCAGAGCGGGGTACGAGCGGAGGATGTCGTTCCGCATCCCGCCGGAGACCGCGATCACCGCGTCGGCGCTCTCGTACGCCTCGCGCTCGATCCAGCTCGAGACGCGGTAGCCGCCGCCGAGCTGCTCGGCCTTCCACGGGCGCAGCGGCTCGAGGCTGTGCGCCGAGACGACGTGCGGGATGCCGTGCAGCAGCTGCGCGAGGCGCCCGGCCGCGTTGGCGTACCAGGTGTGCGAGTGCACGAGATCGGCTCCGGCCGCGTCCTGGGCGATCTGGAGATCGACGCCCAGGGTCTGCAGCGCGCCGTTGGCCTGCGCCAGCTCGGCCGGCACCGGGTACGCGAACGCACCCTCCTCGTCCCTCGGCGCGCCGAAGCAGCGCACCACGACCTCGATGTCGTGGCGGAGGGCCTTGGTGAGCTCGGCCACGTGCACACCGGCTCCCCCGTACACCTCGGGCGGATATTCCTTGGTCAGCAGATCGACTCGCACACCCCGAACCGTAGTACAGCGTGATCCCCCGGCGACAGCCGCATCCGCGCGGGTTCGCGGACCTTCGCCAACCCCTACTGTGGAGCCATGCAGTCAAAGAAGATTTTCGGCATCGTCCTCGCGGGTGGCGAAGGCAAGCGGCTCATGCCCCTGACGGCGGACCGGGCCAAGCCCGCGGTGCCGTTCGGCGGGCAGTACCGTCTGATCGACTTCGCGCTGTCCAACCTCATCAACTCGGGTCTGACTCAGATCGTGGTGCTGACGCAGTACAAGTCGCACTCGCTCGACCGCCACGTCTCGCAGACCTGGACGCTCTCGGGGCTGCTCAACTCGTACGTCGCGTCCGTCCCGGCGCAGCAGCGGCTCGGCAAGCGCTGGTTCAGCGGCTCGGCCGACGCGATCCTGCAGAGCCTCAACCTGATCCGCGACGAGAAGCCCGACATCGTCGTCGTGGTCGGCGCGGACCACGTCTACCGCATGGACTTCTCGCAGATGATCGAGGCGCACATCAAGTCGGGCGCTAAGGCGACCGTCGCGGCGATCCGCCAGCCGATCGAGCTCGCCGACCAGTTCGGCGTCATCCAGCTCGCGGGCGACGAGGCCGGCGACGGCATCGTCCCGACCAAGATCGCCGAGTTCCTCGAGAAGCCCAAGGACGCGGTCGGCCTCGCCGACTCCCCGCACGAGGTCCTCGCCTCGATGGGCAACTACGTCTTCGACGCCGACGCACTGATCGACGCGGTCATCCGCGACGGCGAGCTCTCCACCTCCGACCACGACATGGGCGGCGACATCATCCCCGACTTCGTCGCGCGCGGCGAGGCGGGGGTCTACGACCTCAAGCTCAACGAGGTCCCCGGCTCCACCGATCGCGACCGCTACTACTGGCGCGACGTGGGGACGATCGACTCGTTCTTCGAGGCGCACCAGGACCTCATCTCGGCGCTGCCCGTCTTCAACCTCTACAACCAGCAGTGGCCGATCTTCTCGTCGCAGCTCAACTCGCCGCCCGCGAAGATCGTGCGCGACGGCAAGGGCAACCTCGGCACGACCGTCGACTCGGTGGTCTCGCTCGGCACGGTCATCTCCGGAGCCCACATCGAGCGCAGCGTCGTCGGGCCCTGGGCGATCATCGAGTCGAACGCGACGGTCTCCGACTCGGTCGTCTTCGACAAGGTCCGGATCGGCCCGGACGCCGTGGTCGCCCGCGCTATCCTCGACAAGGACGTCGTCGTCGAGCCCGGCGCCCGTGTCGGCGTGGACCACGACCACGACCGCGAGCGCGGGTTCACCGTCACCGAGTCGGGCATCACCGTCGTCGGCAAGGGCGTCGTCGTCCGCCCGTAGCACCCCCGCGGGTCGAGAGCACTGCGCTTCCGCGCGCCGGCCGTGCCGGCGCGCGGACCCGACCGATTGGCCCGTCCTTGAGTGAGCCTCTGCGCACACCCGCCCGCTTCCTGGTCGTCGTCGACGCCGACTCCACGCTGCTGCAGGACGAGGTGATCGAGCTGCTCGCCGCGCACGCTGGCTCCGAGGAGCGCGTCGCCGCGATCACCGAGCGCGCGATGCACGGCGAGATCGACTTCGGCGAGAGCCTGCGCGAGCGCGTCGCCACCCTCGCCGGCGTGCTCGACGACGTCTGCGCCGGAGTGAGCGCCCGCGTCCGGGTCACCCCGGGAGTGGAGGAGCTGATCGCCGGCATCCACGCCGCCGGTGGCCGGATCGGCGTCGTCTCGGGCGGCTTCCACGAGGTGCTCGATCCGGTCGCCGGGGCGCTCGGCCTCGACTTCGTCCGCGCGAACCGGCTCGGCAGCCGCGACGGCCGCCTGACCGGCGCGGTCGAGGGCCCGGTCATCGACGCCGCTGCGAAGGCCGCGGCCCTCTGCGAGTGGGCGGCGGAGTCCGGCGTCCCGCTCCGGCGCGCGATCGCGGTCGGCGACGGCGCGAACGATCTCGAGATGATGCGGGTGGCCGGCCTCTCGGTCGCCTTCAACGCGAAGCCCGTGGTCCGCGAGCGCGCCGACCTCGTCATCGACGGCCTCGACCTCAGCCAGCTGCTGCCGGTCCTCGGCCTGCGCGGCTGACGCCGGTGGGGCGGCGCCTCAGCCGCCCGCCGTCGCGACCAGCGCCGCCGCGCCCAGGGCCAGCGCCCAGCTGACCAGCGAGCCGACCAGGAAGTACTCCGCCTTCGAGCCGCCCTCGCCGTCGCGGGAGATCTCCGGGAAGCGCACGATGCCCTTCGCCGCGAAGACGGCGCCGGCCAGCCCGATCGCTCCGGCGAGGGTGAGCCCGGCCACGAGGAGCCGCTCCAGCGGCCCGATGGCGCGACCGCCGCGCAGATCCGGGACGCGCACCTCCTGGGGCGCCGGCCGGGCGAATCGAGCGCGGAGCGAGAAGCGGCTGCGGGCGGCGACCGGCTGCGGCAGCTCGCGGTAGAGCGCGGCGCGCACGACGACGTTGGCGCTCTCCAGGAGGAAGAGCGCGGCGCCTCCGGCGAGCAGCGCCTGAGCGATCGGCGGCACCGGCCCGGAGCGCCCGAGCTCCGCGTAGGCGTCGACTAGGGGGCCGGCAGCGGGCCCGGCCGCACGATCCAGCACCGAGAGCACGAGGACCGCGACGACCAGGCCGACGGCGGGTCGGAGCCCACCGGGCGGCCGGGTGCCCGCCGCGGTCGTCGTGAGCAGCAGCCAGGCTCCGGAGAGGACCGCGACGATCGCGACCGCGAGCGGCGGAGCCCCGAGGCCGAGCACCGCCGACACCGCTGCGGCCGCCCAGAGCACGACGATCGCGCCGGCGGCGACGGGCCGTCGCAGGTGCGTCCGCGCGAGGTCGGCCAGTCCGACGAGCGCGAGCAGCAGCGCGGTCAGCACGCGTCCGCCAGCAGCCGCGCGCCGGTGAGCAGCGCGCCGGCGCCCGCGCGCTTCAGCGCCTGCGACACCGCCGACTGCGTGATCGACTCCTGCTCGGCCAGGACCTTCTGCGGCAGCCCGCGCGCGGTGCCGAGCACGAGCCGCCGGTCGCGGTCGCTCATCTCGCCGACGAGGGCGTCGCGGGCGAGGAGGTAGGCGTTCACCGCGGCCTCCTGCGCGCCCGGAGCGTCCGAAGCGATGAACCAGCCCCGTGCGGTGGGCACCGCGCCGTCCTCGAGGGCGTGCGCCCGCTCGATGGCCGCTCGCGCGCGCCACCAGCCGGGCCCGTCCTGCAGGTCACCGGCGATGCCCGAGCCGACCACCCTGATCTCGCCGCGACCGAGGCCGACCCGGCAGTCCACCCCGGGCGGCAGCGCCAGGCGAGCCTGGAGCGTCGCCCCGAGGGCCGCGGAGACGGAGGCATAGACCGCCTGGAACTCGTCCCCGACCGTCGGGTGCAGCGGTTCGAGTGCCGGGACCGCCCCGTCGATCGCCGCGAAGCCGCGCTCGATCTCGCGCTGCACGGAGGACCGGGCAGTGATCTCCCGGGAGTCGACCAGGTCGAGCAGCACCGCGACGACGAGGGGTTCGGTCATCGCATAAGCCTACAGCTGATATCCGTCAGATATAAGCTCTCAGCTGATACGGTCAGTGACCCATCCCGAGGCCGCCGTCGACGGGGATGACGGCGCCGGAGATGTAGTCCGCCTCGTCGCTCGCCAGCCAGCGGGTGACCTTCGCGACCTCGGCGGCCGTGCCGTAGCGGGCCAGCGGGATGCTCTTGCGGTACTCCGCCTGCTGCTCCGCCGGGAGCTCCGCCGTCATGTCGGTCTCGATGAACCCGGGTGCGACGACGTTCGCCGTGATGTTGCGGGCACCGAGCTCGCGGGTCAGCGACCGGGCGAAGCCGACCAGCGCGGCCTTCGACGAGGAGTAGTTGATCTGGCCCGGTCCGCCGTAGAGGCCGACGACGCTCGAGATCAGAACGATGCGGCCGAACTTCTGCTTCAGCATCGCCTTCGACGCCCGCTTGACGACCCGGAAGGCTCCGGTGAGGTTGGTGTCGATCACGGAGGTGAAGTCCTCCTCCGACATGCGCAGCAGCAGCATGTCGCGGGTGATGCCGGCGTTCGCGACGACGACCTCGACGGGGCCGAGCTCGGCCTCGATCTGCGAGAAGGCGGCGTCGACGGACGCGGAGTCGGTGACGTCGGCGACGACGGTGAAGGAGCCCTCGGGGCCCGAGCCGGAGCGGGCGGTGACCGCGACCCGGTGACCGGCCGCCACGAACTCCTCGGCGATGGCGTAGCCGATCCCCCGGTTGCCCCCCGTGACGAGAACGGTGCGCGGCGTGGTCATGGTGTCCCTCTCCGCCGGTGCGCGGGCGGCTCCGGACGACCCGTACATCTTAGAGGCGCTCGGCGCAACACATCCGCGGATAGGGCCGTCTCAGCCTTCGCTTGGCGCGCACGACGTAGTCTTGTCGGGCTGTGAAATCACGCGAATCGCTCACCTCCCTCCCGCCGTCGCCCAGTGCCGCGCGTCGCTCCCGCGCGATCAAGTACTCCATCGCCATGGGCATCAGGATGGTCTGCGTGATCTGCCTGATCTTCGCCCAGGGCTGGTGGCTGCTCTTCTTCGCCCTCGGCGCGATCGTGCTCCCCTACTTCGCCGTCGTGCTCGCCAACGTCGGCAGCGCCGGTGAGAGCGGAACGGTCGAGCGTCCCGGCGCGATCGTGCTGTCCCGGCCGGTGCCGCCCTACGTGCCGCCCACGGCGGACGACGCGGCGCCCTCCGCCGACGCGCCCGAGGGCGGCGACCCGACCGAGGGACGACGGTGATCCCGCTCGGCGGCGTGCCCGATCAGCACGCCTGCTCGCGCGCCGGCTGCGCGCTGACCGCGACCTGGGCGATCGAGTGGCGGAATCCGCGCATCCACACGGCGGACCGCCGGAAGACCTGGCTCGCCTGCGGGGAGCACCTCGACTACCTGCGCGAGTTCCTCGCGGCGCGGGAGTTCCCGCTCGAGGTGAAGCCGCTGCTGACGGTGGACCGCGGAGCCGCCCTGTGAGCGCGACGGCGACGCGGCCGTCCTGGCGCTTCGCCTTCTCGCGCCGCTGGTTCGGCTACCTGGCCCTCACGATCGTCTTCGCCGTCGCCTGCGTGCTGCTCTCGCGCTGGCAGGTCGCGCGGCTCGACGAGGCGGCGAGCACCAACCGGCTCGTCACCGCCAACTGGAACGCGGACCCCGTCGCGCTCGACGGGCTGCTCCCCGAGGGAGCGAGCTGGGACGACGCGCTCGAGTACCGGCCCGTCGAGGTCAGCGGCGTCTACGAGACCGACGGCGAGACGCTCGTCCGCAACCGGCCGTACAACGGCAATCCCGGCTTCGAGATCCTCACCCCGCTGCGCCTTGCGGACGGCAGCGTCTTCGTCGTCGATCGCGGCTGGGTCCCGGTCGGCTCCACCCAGGACTCCCCCGACGTCGTCCCGGCCCCGCCCGAGGGCGAGGTCACGGTGACGGCGCGGCTCAAGCCCGGCGAGGGCCGCATCGAGGGCCGCGGTGCCCCTGCCGGCCAGATCGCCACGATCCAGCTCGACGACCTCTCCGCCCAGCTCGACGAGCCGCTGCGCACCGCGGGCTACGGGCTGCTGGTCCAGGAGGACCCGGCTCCGATCGAGGAGCGGCCCCTCGCCGCGATCAAGCCGGTCGCCGACGAGGGCCTGCACATCAGCTACGCGATCCAGTGGGTGCTCTTCGCGATCATGGGCTTCGGCGGTCTCGCCTGGGCGATCCGGCACGAGTACCGGATCCGCAACGCCGACGACCCCGAGGTCATCGCCGCCGAGGAGCGCCGCGAGCAGCGCCGCCTCCGCCGCGGCCGCACCGACGCCGAGATCGAGGACGAACTGCTCGACGCCCGCTGACCGAGCAGGATCCACCGAGATGACGCCCGCCCGCATGCATGCTGGTCGCGTAGCCGCGGCACGCGGTGTATCGGGACCCACATGAGCCACATGCTGGTCGAGTAGCCGCGGCACGCGGCGTATCGAGACCCACGGCGCCGGGACTCGGGGATCCCTGGTCGCCGAGGATCAGGCCAGCATGATCAGGTCGAGGTAGTCCGCGGTCCAGTGGTCCTCGGTGCCCTCGGGCATGATCAGCACGCGCTCGGGGTTGAGCGCCTCCACCGCCCCCTCGTCGTGGCTGACCAGGACGACCGCGCCCTCGTAGTGCGCGAGCGCGTCGAGGATCTCCTCGCGGCTGGCCGGGTCCAGGTTGTTGGTGGGCTCGTCCAGCAGCAGCACGTTGGCGCCCGAGACGACGATCATCGCCAGAGCGAGGCGGGTCTTCTCGCCGCCGGAGAGGACGCCGGCCGGCTTGTGCGAGTCGTCGCCGGTGAAGAGGAACGAGCCCAGCACGCGGCGGGCCTCGGTCTCGGTGAGGTTCGGGCTCGAGGAGACCATGTTCTCCAGCACCGAGCGCTTGACGTCGATCGTCTCGTGCTCCTGGGCGTAGTAGCCGATGCGCAGCCCGTGGCCTGCCTCGATCACGCCGGTGTCCGGCGCGTCCACGCCGCCGAGGATGCGCAGCAGAGTCGTCTTGCCCGCACCGTTCAGCCCGAGGATGACCACCTTCGAGCCGCGGTCGATCGCGAGGTCGACGGAGGTGAAGATCTCGAGCGAGCCGTAGCTCTTCGAGAGGTTCTGCGCCTGCAGCGGGGTCCGGCCGCAGGCGGACGGGGTCGGGAAGCGGAGCTTCGCGACGCGGTCCACGGCGCGGACCTCCTCGAGGCCGCTGAGCATCCGCTCGGCGCGCGCGACCATCTGGTGCGCGGCCGCGGCCTTGGACGCCTTCGCGCCGAAGCGCGCGGCCTGCAGCTGCAGTGCCCCGGCCTTCTTCTCGACGTTGACGCGCTCCTTCTTGCGGCGCTCCTCGTCGGCCGCGCGCTGGCGGAGATAGTTCTTCCAGTTCATGTTGTAGACGTCGATGACCTGGCGGTTGGCGTCCAGGTAGAAGACGCGGTTCACGGTCTCGCCGACCAGCTCGATGTCGTGGCTGATCACGATGAAGCCGCCGCGGTAGTTCTTCAGGAACTCGCGGAGCCAGACCACGGAGTCGGCGTCGAGGTGGTTGGTCGGCTCGTCGAGGATGAGCGTCTGCGCGTCGGAGAAGAGGATGCGGGCGAGCTCGATGCGGCGGCGCTGACCGCCCGAGAGCGTCTTCAGCGGCTGGTCGAGGATCCGGTCCGGCAGGTTGAGGTTGCTCGCGATCGACGCCGCCTCGGCCTCCGCCGCGTAGCCGCCGAGCGAGAGGAAGCGGTCGGTCAGGTTGCCGTACTTCTTCATCCCGGCCTCGCTGACGGCCGTGTCGCTGCTCGACATCGCGACGGTGGCCTCCTGCATGCCCAGCACCAGCTGACCGAGGCCGCGGGCGTCGAGGATGCGCGTGCGCGCCAGCTCCTCGGGATCGCCGGAGCGCGGGTCCTGCGGCAGGTAGCCGATCTCGCCGCCGCGGTCGACCGACCCCTTCGCGGCGATGAGGTCGCCGGCGAGGACCTTGGTCAGCGTCGTCTTGCCCGCGCCGTTGCGGCCGACGAGGCCGACCTTGTCGCCGTCGCCGACTCTGAAGGACACGTTCTCCATCAGGAGTCGGGCGCCGACTCGGAGTTCGAGGTCGTGCACGCTGAGCACTGTGCTGTCCGTTCCCGCCAAGAAATGGCGTTCGGTTCGGGAGGTGTGGGGCAAGAGGCCGCGGAGCGGCAGCCCCCTAGTATATTTCCTGAGCCGCGGGGCGGATCCACGTCCGCTCACCGCGGACGCGCTCGCTCCTCGCTCTCGGGCGACACGGTCTTTGGAGAACAGACATGTCCAGCTACTCTCTCGCCCCGTCGCGACCGGTCCTGGCGGACCGGCTGCTCACCCGCTCGCTGGTCACCGATCTGGTGCTCGTCCTCGCCGCCGCCGCGTTCACGGCCGGCATGGCGCAGCTGTACATCCCGATGTGGCCGGTCCCGATCACGGGCCAGACCTTCGCCGTCCTGCTCGTCGGCACCACGCTCGGCGCCCTCCGCGGCGCGCTCTCGATGGGCGTCTACGCGCTCGTCGGCGCCCTCGGCGCCCCGATCTTCACCGAGGGCTCGAGCGGCTGGGCCGTCCTGGCCGGCCCGACGGGCGGCTACATCGTCGGCTTCGTCCTCGCCTCGATCGTCACCGGATGGCTCGCGCAGCGCCAGTGGGACCGCCGCGTCGTCGGCACCGCCGTGACCTTCCTCGCGGGCACCGCCACGATCTACCTGGTCGGACTCCCCTGGCTCGCCACCGCGCTCGGCTCGATGGGCTACCCGGCCGACCTCGGCTCGGTGCTGACCGCCGGCCTCGTGCCCTTCCTCGTCGGCGACACCCTCAAGATCCTGCTGGCCGCCGCGCTCCTGCCCACCACGTGGGCGATGCTCGGCCGCCGCAAGGGCTGACCCGCCCCGCACGCACGACGAAGGGCCCGGAGGATGATCCTCCGGGCCCTTCCCCGTACCTGACGCCGATCGAGCGGCGCGGCTCTAGATCGAGAAGCCGAGGGCGCGCATCATGTCGCGGCCGTCCTCGGTGATCCGGTCCGGACCCCACGGCGGCATCCAGACCCAGTTGATCCGGAACGCCTCCACGACGCCGTCGAGCGACTCCGCGGTCTGCTCCTCGAGCACGTCCGTCAGCGGGCAGCCCGCCGACGTCAGCGTCATGTGGATGACCAGGGCGTCGTTCTCGTCGTCCCAGCCCAGGTCGTAGATGAGGCCGAGGTCGACGACGTTGACGCCGAGCTCGGGGTCCATGACGTCCTTGAGCGCCTCCTCGACCTGGTCGAAGAGCTTCGGGTCGAGCGTGGTGACCGCCATGATCAGGCCGTCGCCGGGGCGAGGAAGCGGTCGTAGCCCTCGTCCTCGAGGCGGGTCGCGAGCTCCTTGCCGCCCTGCTCGGCGATCCGGCCGGCGACGAAGACGTGCACGAAGTCGGGCTGGATGTAGCGCAGGATCCGCGTGTAGTGCGTGATCAGCAGGACGCCGAGGCCGGTCGAGGCGTGGGCGCGGTTGACGCCCTCCGAGACGATCTTGAGCGCGTCGACGTCGAGGCCGGAGTCGGTCTCGTCGAGGACGGCGAACTGCGGGGCGAGCAGCTCGAGCTGGAGGATCTCGTTGCGCTTCTTCTCGCCGCCCGAGAAGCCCTCGTTGACGTTGCGCGCCGCGAAGGACGGATCCATGCGCAGGTCGGCCATGGCCTTCTTGACGTCCTTGGTCCAGGTGCGGATCGCCGGCGCCTCGCCCGCGATCGCGGTCTTGGCCGTGCGGAGGAAGTTGGTGTTGGTCACGCCGGGGATCTCGACCGGGTACTGCATGGCGAGGAAGAGGCCGGCGCGAGCGCGCTCGTCGACGGTCATGTCGAGGACCTCGACGCCGTCGAGGGTGATCGAGCCGCCGTCGACGTGGTACTTCGGGTGGCCCGCGATCGTGTACGCGAGGGTGGACTTGCCGGACCCGTTCGGGCCCATCACGGCGTGGATCTCACCCTGGTTGATGGTGAGGTCGACACCGCGGAGGATCTGCTTGGTCCCCTGCTCGGTCTCGACACTGACGTGGAGATCGCTGATCTGGAGAACGGACATTCAGACTTCCTTCGTGACGGTCGGGTCGATGTAGACGTCGCCGTCGATGACCTCGACGACGAAGACGGGAACCGGCTCGAAGGCCGGCAGGTTCAGGGGGGCGCCGGTGCGCAGCGAGAACGCCGAGCCGTGGGCCCAGCACTCGAGGGTGTCGTCCTCGACGAAGCCCTCGGCGAGGGAGACCTCGCCGTGCGTGCAGGTGTCGCCGATGGCGTGGATCTCGCCGGCCGTGTCCTGCACAATCGCGATGGCGATGCCGTCGACGACGTAGCGGACGGCCTGATTGGGGATCAGCTCCGAGGCGGCGCAGATCTTCGCGGCGTCGCTCATGCGGACACCTCCGGCATGTACGCGCCGGTCTGCCCGGCGCTGCCGGCCAGCTCGGCCTCGATCGCGAGCTGGAGGCGGTCCTCGAGCTCGGTCACGCCGATCTGCTGCACGATCTCGCTGAGGAAGCCGCGGACGACCAGGCGGCGCGCCTCGTCCTCGCGGATGCCGCGCGACTGCAGGTAGAAGAGCTGCTCGTCGTCGAAGCGGCCGGTCGCCGAGGCGTGGCCCGCTCCGGCGATGTCGCCGGTCTCGATCTCGAGGTTCGGGATCGAGTCGGCCCGCGTGCCGTCCGAGAGGACGAGGTTGCGGTTCTGCTCGTAGCTGTCGGTGCCGTTCGCGCTCTGGCGGATCAGCACGTCGCCGATCCAGACCGTCCGCGCGCCCTGGCCCTGCAGCGCGCCCTTGTAGGTGACGCGGCTGCGGGTGTCGGGGGCGTCGTGGTCGACGTAGACCTGCTGCTCGAGGTGCTGGCCGCCGTCGGCGAAGTACAGGCCGAGGAGCTCGCCGTCGGCGCCGCGCTCGACGAGGTGCGCCGAGGGGTTCACCCGGACGATCGAGCCGCCGAGGGTGACGACGATGTGCTTGACCTTCGCGTCGCGGCCGACGCGGAGGAAGTGGTTCGCGAGGTGGCGGGCGTCGTCGGCCCACTCCTGCAGCGTGACGATGGTCAGCTGCGCGCCCTCGCCGACGAGGACCTCGACGTTCTCGGCGAGAGTCGCCTCGCCCTCGTTCTGCAGCACGACGACGCCGCGCGCGTACGGCGCGGCCTCAATGATCGTGTGCGCGGCACGGGGAGCGGAGCCGAGACCGGTGCGGACGAGCGTCGCGACCTTCTCGTCCTCGCCGGTCACCCGGATCGAGAGCGCCTGCTCGAACTGCGACCAGGCGTTCGCGGCGGCGCGGTCCTCGGGGAGGCCGGCGGTGCCGATCCGCGCGTCGTCGCGACCGACCCAGGAGACGTCGACGCCCTCGACCGCCGCCGACTCCAGCGGAGTCGGCGAGCCGTCGAGGGGGCCGTCGATCAGGTCGCCGAGGCGGGCGACCGGGGTCAGCTTCCAGGCGATCTCGCGACCGGTGACCGTCTCGAAGGCGTCGACGTCGGTGGACGCGAAGCGCTCGGAGCGGGTCTGCACGGGCGTGAACGCCCCGTCGGAGTGCGCGGCGATGCCCAGGCGCGCGGCGGCGTCCGCGCCGTCGATCGCAGGGGACGTCGGGGCGCTCGTGGGGACCGTCATCAGGCGGTGGTTCCTTTCGAAGGGTGCTGGCCGCCCGACTCGGGCGGCCTCGGGGCCGGTGGGGCGAGCGTCAGCCGACGCTGCCCTCCATCCCCATCTCGATGAGCTTGTTGAGCTCGAGGGCGTACTCCATCGGCAGCTCGCGCGCGATCGGCTCGATGAAGCCGCGGACGATCATGGCCATGGCCTCGTCCTCCGGCATGCCGCGGGACATCAGGTAGAAGAGCTGCTCCTCGCTGACCTTCGAGACCGTGGCCTCGTGGCCGAGCTGGACGTCATCCACGCGGATGTCGATCGCCGGGTAGGTGTCCGAGCGCGAGATCGTGTCGACCAGGAGGGCGTCGCAGCGCACCGTGTTCGCGGAGTGGTGCGCGTTGGCGTCCACCCGGACCTCGCCGCGGTAGCCGGCTCGGCCGCCGCCGCGGGCGATCGACTTGGAGACGATCGACGACTGCGTGTACGGAGCCATGTGGATCATCTTCGCGCCGGCGTCCTGGTGCTGGCCGGGGCCCGCGAACGCGACGGAGAGGGTCTCGCCCTTGGCGTGCTCGCCGACCAGGAAGATCGACGGGTACTTCATCGTGACCTTGGAGCCGATGTTGCCGTCGATCCACTCCATCGTCGCGCCCTCGTGAGCGATCGCGCGCTTGGTGACGAGGTTGTAGACGTTGTTCGACCAGTTCTGGATCGTCGTGTAGCGCACGCGGGCGTTCTTCTTCACGATGATCTCGACGACGGCCGAGTGCAGGGAGTCCGACTTGTAGATCGGCGCCGTGCAGCCCTCGATGTAGTGGACGTAGCTGCCCTCGTCCGCGATGATCAGCGTCCGCTCGAACTGGCCCATGTTCTCGGTGTTGATCCGGAAGTAGGCCTGCAGCGGGATGTCGACGCGCACGCCCTTGGGGACGTAGACGAACGAGCCGCCGGACCAGACCGCCGTGTTCAGCGCGGCGAACTTGTTGTCGCCGGCCGGGATGACGGTGCCGAAGTACTCCTCGAAGATCTCGGGGTGCTCGCGGAGGGCGGTGTCGGTGTCCATGAAGATGACGCCCTGCTCCTCCAGGTCCTCGCGGATCTGGTGGTAGACGACCTCGGACTCGTACTGCGCGGCGACGCCGCCGACGAGGCGCTGGCGCTCCGCCTCGGGGATGCCGAGCTTCTCATACGTGTTCTTGATGTCGTCCGGGAGGTCCTCCCAGGTCTGCGCCTGCTTCTCGGTGGAGCGGACGAAGTACTTGATGTTGTCGAAGTCGATGTCCGACAGGTCGGCGCCCCAGGTGGGCATCGGCTTGCGCTCGAAGAGGGCGAGCGCCTTCATGCGCCGCTCGCGCATCCAGGCCGGCTCGTTCTTGAGCGCGGAGATGTCGGAGACGACCTCGGGCGAGATGCCGCGGCGCGCGGAGGCGCCGGCGGAGTCCGAGTCGGACCAGCCGAACTCGTAGACGCCCAGGCTCGCGAGCTCGGGGCGGTCGATCAGGATGTCTGACATAAGTACCTCGTTTCCTACCCACTGGTAACCGGTCGGGTTCCGGAGTCATTCCCCGAGGGGGATCCGAGGAGCGCATCCGGGCCGATCACGCCATCGAGTCGATGGGCGGAGCGGAGCGGTGCGTCCCGGGAAGTCCTGAGGCTTGCGGTGGCGCTCCATCGGGCCGAGGTCCGGGTCTCGCCGTCACGGCGACCGACGCGTCCCGCGTCGAACCTGAACCAACTACTCATCCTACGGAAGCCGTGCTCCCAGTGGAACCTCTGCACCTGGGTGTCGCCCGGGCACCGGAGCCCGCGCCGCCAGACCCGCATGACCACACCCGTGTCGGTGGTCCGTGCTGAAGTGTCCGCATGACGAACGACGACAGCATCCCGACACTTCCCCGCCTCCTCCTCGCGCTTGCGCGCACCGGCCCGGAGCCGAGGCTCGCCCGCGACTTCGGCTCGTTGGCCGAGCCGCTCGCGCGGTGCCTCCCGCTGCCGCGGCTCGTGCTCGCACTGGTCCGGCTGCGCCGGCACCTGCGGTCGGGCGGGAAGGGCCGCCGAGCCGGCCACCGTCCGAGTCAGAGCGCGGGCGCGAGCTCCTCGACGGCCTGCCGACGCTGAGCGCGCACCGTGAAGAGCCGCGGATTCACGTCGAGCAGGACCCGCAGCGCACCGACCCACACGAACGCGGAGCCGAGGAGGTGGACGGCGACGAGCGCCTCCGGCAGGGCGAGGAGCGACTGGGCGACGCCCACCAGCGCCTGCACCCCCACCACGACGAGGAAGGTGATCACGCGGCGCCGTGCCAGCTCGGAGCCCGGAACGCGCGCCAGCAGCACCAGCAGCGCGAGGCCGAGCACGAGCGTGGCCGTCCCGAGGACCCCGTGCACGACGGTGACGCTCTCCCAGTGGAACCGCATCCGCGGGACCTCGGCCGAGTCGCCCGCGTGCGGACCGGTGCCGGTCACCAGGGTGCCGACGGCGATCACGGCCAGCGTCACCGCGACGAGCGCGATGCTCACCCCTCGCGTCAGCGCGTCCGGCTCGAACGCGACGGACTGCGAGCGGTGCGCGCGGTGCCAGGTCAGCGCCGTGGTCGTCAGCAGGGCGATCGCGAGCATGAAGTGACCGGCGACGATGTAGGGGTTGAGGCCCGAGTGCACGGTCGCGCCGCCCGCGAGTGCGTTCGCCACTACGAGCCAGAACTGCGACCAGGCCAGGCGGGTCATCGTGCGGTCGCGCGGCTTCTGCAGCCGGGCCGCGGTGATGGCCCAGCCGACCGCGACGATCAGCACGCCGGTGAAGGCGCGGTTGGTGAACTCGATGAAGCCGTGGATCCCGAGCTCGGGCGTCGATGTCAGCGAGCCCGCGTCGCAGGCGGGCCAGGTCGGGCAGCCGAGGCCCGAGCCGGTCAGGCGCACGACGCCGCCGAAGAAGATGATCAGGATGCTCGCGACCAGGGCGGCCGTCGTCCCCCAGCGCAGGGCGCGGGGACTCAGGGTGACCCGCTCGGCGAGGAACGAGAACGGCGTCACCATCAGAACGGCAGCAGCGGGTCGATGCCGACGGCGAGGAACAGCAGCGTGAGGTATCCGATCGAGCCGTGGAAGACGCGCATCGGCGAGACGTGCTCGTGACGGATCGCGAGGCTGTAGAGGCGGTGCGTCTCGGCGATGAACCAGACACCGCTCGCGAGGGCGACGACCGTGTAGACGACGCCCATCCCGGCGACGGGGATGAGCAGCAGGGAGCACGCGACGGTGGCCCACGCGTAGAGGATGACCTGGAGACCGACGATGCTGCGCCCGCGGACGACGGCGAGCATCGGCACGCCGGCGGCGCGGTAGTCCTCGCGGTACTTCATCGAGAGCGGCCAGTAGTGCGGCGGCGTCCAGAGGAAGATGACCGAGAACAGGATGATCGGAGCCCAGTCGAGCGAGTTCGTGACCGCGGCCCAGCCGATCAGCACGGGCATGCAGCCCGCGATGCCGCCCCAGACGATGTTCTGCGGCGTGCGGCGCTTGAGGAACAGCGTGTAGAAGAGCACGTAGATGAGGATCGCGGCGAGCGAGAGCGACGCGGCCAGCCAGTTGGCGGTCAGGCCGAGCCAGACGATCGACAGCACGCCGATCGTGGTCGCGAAGACCAGCGCCTCCCGGTCGGAGACCTCGCCGGTGACGAGCGGGCGGTTGCGGGTCCGCTTCATCACGCGGTCGATGTCGCGGTCGATGTAGCAGTTGAACGCGCCGGCCGACCCGGCGCTGAGCGCCCCGCCGATGAGGACGTTGAGGACCAGCAGCAGGTTCGGGATCCCGTTCTGCGCCAGGATCATCGTGGGCGCGGTGACCACGAGCAGCAGCTCGATCACCCGCGGCTTCGTCAGCGCGACGTACGCCCTCACCTTGCGCGACAGGGGCGACCGGACGGGTCCTCCCCGCTCGATCGCGGTGGTCTCTGCGACTACGTCCATTGCTCCTCTAACGATCGATGATCCCGAACGAGTGTAATGCGCGCCGGATGGGGGCGGGCCCGGAGTGCACGCTTGTCCAATCGGACGCCGACATATGCGAGGCGCAACCCCCGATCCCCGGCGCACCCCCCTCCGTATACTCGGAACTGCTCGCCAGAGCGCCCGGCCCGCACCCGAGTTCCGCCCGACTGATCAGTCGCGCGAGGCCGAACGGGGCGTCGTCGGAAGCATCGTGTCGAAGTCGTCATGCGCGCTCCACCATGCGAGAGGGCGGACGGTCCCCGTCTGCCCCACGTCTCGAGAAGGGTCAGTACCTAGTGTCAGAACTGCAATGGGATTCCATTGACGAGAAGGCAGTCGACACGGCGAGGGTTCTCGCCGCGGACGCGGTCGAGAAGGTCGGCAACGGCCACCCCGGCACCGCCATGAGCCTCGCGCCGGCCGCGTACCTCCTGTTCCAGAAGGTCATGCGCCGCGATCCGTCCGACGCCACCTGGATCGGCCGCGACCGCTTCATCCTGTCGGTCGGCCACTCCTCGCTGACGCAGTACGTCCAGTTCTACCTGGGCGGCTACGGCCTCGAGCTCGACGACCTCAAGGCGCTGCGCACCTGGGGCTCGAAGACCCCGGGCCACCCCGAGTACGGCCACACCGACGGCGTCGAGATCACCACCGGCCCGCTCGGCCAGGGCCTCGCCTCGGCCGTCGGCTTCGCCTACGCGGCGCGTTTCGAGCGCGACCTGTTCGACCCCGAGGCCGCCGCGGGCACCTCGCCGTTCGACCACTTCGTCTACGTCATCGCCGGCGACGGCGACCTGCAGGAGGGCATCACCAGCGAGGCCTCCTCGCTGGCCGGCCACCAGCAGCTCGGCAACCTCGTCGTCATCTACGACTCCAACCAGATCTCGATCGAGGACGACACCAACATCGCCTTCACCGAGGACGTAAAGGCGCGCTACGAGGCCTACGACTGGCAGGTCCAGGTCGTCGACTGGAAGAAGACCGGCGAGTACCACGAGGACGTCGCCGAGCTGCACGCCGCGATCGAGGCCGCCAAGGGCGAGACCGACAAGCCGTCGCTCATCATCCTGCGCACGATCATCGGCTGGCCCTCGCCGAAGAAGCAGAACACCGGCAAGATCCACGGCTCCGCCCTCGGCGCCGACGAGCTCCGCGGCCTCAAGGAGGTGCTCGGCTTCGACCCCGAGAAGACCTTCGACGTCGCCGACGAGGTCCTCGAGCACACCCGCAAGGCCGTCGAGCGCGGCCAAGCGCAGCACGCCGAGTGGAACGAGACGCTCGAGGCGTGGGCGACCGCGAACCCCGAGAAGAAGGTCCTCCTCGACCGCGTCCTGAGCGGCGACCTCCCCGAGGGCGTCCAGGAGGCCCTCCCGGTCTTCGAGCCCGGCAAGGAGGTGTCGACCCGTGCCGCGTCCGGCAAGGTCATCAACGCCCTCGCCGGCGTCGTGCCCGAGCTCTGGGGCGGCTCCGCCGACCTCGCCGAGTCGAACAACACGACCATCGAGGGCGCCGGCTCCTTCGTGCCGAGCGAGTTCTCGACCCACGAGTGGACCGGCAAGAAGGGCGGCCGCGTGCTGCACTTCGGCATCCGCGAGCACGCCATGGGCGCGATCCTCAACGGCATCGTCCTGCACGGCAACACCCGCCCCTTCGGCGGCACCTTCCTGATCTTCTCCGACTACATGCGCCCGGCGGTCCGTCTCGCCGCGCTCATGAAGGCGCCGGCCATCTACGTCTGGACCCACGACTCCGTGGCGCTCGGCGAGGACGGCCCGACGCACCAGCCGGTCGAGCAGCTGGCGGCCCTCCGCGCGATCCCGGGACTGGACATCGTCCGCCCCGGCGACGCGAACGAGGTCGCCTACGCCTGGAAGACGATCCTGGAGCGCCGCGAGGGCCCGGCCGGCCTCGCGCTGACCCGCCAGAACATCCCCGTCTTCGAGCGCGGAGAGGGCGACGCCTCCGGCGAGACCTTCGCCCACGCGTCGAACGTCGCCCGCGGTGCGTACATCCTCGCCGAGGCGCCGAACGGCACCCCCGACGTGATCCTCATCGCCACCGGCTCCGAGGTGCAGATCGCCGTCGAGGCGCGCGAGCTGCTCAAGGGCGAGGGCGTCAACGCCCGCGTCGTCTCGGCCCCGTCGCTCGAGTGGTTCGAGGAGCAGGACGCCGAGTACCGCGAGAAGGTGCTGCCCTCCGCCGTGAAGGCGCGCGTCTCGATCGAGGCCGGACTCAGCCTCGGCTGGCAGAAGTACGTCGGCGACGCCGGCCGCTCGGTCTCCATCGAGCACTTCGGCGCCTCCGCCGACTACAAGACCCTGTTCCGCGAGTTCGGGATCACCACCGAGGCGGCCATCACCGCCGCCAAGGAGTCGCTCGCGGCGTCCTGACCACGAAGGCCGCGTCCACCCGGGCGCGGCCTTCGCCGTCGGCCCCACGACTCCCCACCGACCCGCACCATCTAGCGAGAAGAAGAGACATGACCGAGAACACCCCCACCGCAGACCTCTCCGCCGCCGGCGTCAGCATCTGGCTCGACGACCTGTCGCGCTCGCGCATCTCGAGCGGCGGGCTGCAGAAGCTCATCGACGAGAAGAACGTCGTCGGAGTCACGACCAACCCCACGATCTTCGCCGCGGCCCTCGCCAAGGGCGAGTCCTACGACGAGCAGGTCGAGGAGCTCGCCGCCGCCGACACCTCGGTGACCGACGCGGTCTTCGCGATCACCACCGACGACGTCGCCGCCGCCTCCGACGTCTTCCGCCCGATCTACGACGCGACGAACGGCTACGACGGCCGCGTCTCGATCGAGGTCGAGCCGGGCCTCGCGCACGACGCGCAGGGCACCATCGAGCAGGCCAAGGCCCTCTGGGCCAAGGTCGACCGCCCGAACGCGATGATCAAGATCCCCGCGACCGTCGAGGGCCTCGAGGCCATCACCGAGGCCATCGGCTCCGGCATCTCGGTCAACGTCACGCTGATCTTCTCGCTCGCCCGCTACCGCGCCGTCATCAACGCGTACCTGGCCGGCCTCGAGAAGGCCAAGGACGCCGGCATCGACCTGTCGACGATCCACTCCGTCGCCTCGTTCTTCGTGTCGCGCGTCGACACCGAGATCGACAAGCGCCTCGAGGCCGTCGGCACCGACGAGGCCCTCGCGCTCAAGAGCAAGGCCGGCGTCGCCAACGCGCAGCTCGCCTACGAGGTCTTCGTCGAGGCCTTCGCCACCGAGCGCGCGCTGCTCCTGCAGGAGTCCGGCGCCAACCGCCAGCGGCCGCTGTGGGCCTCGACCGGCGTCAAGTCGACCGACCTGCCCGACACCCTCTACGTGACCGAGCTGGTCGCGGCGGGCGTCGTCAACACCATGCCCGAGAAGACCCTCGAGGCGACCTTCGACCACGGCGTCATCGCCGGCGACACGGTGACCGGCTCCTACGCCGACGCCAACGCCGTCCTCGACGCCGTCGCCGCGCAGGGCGTCTCCTACGCCGAGGTCACCGAGCTGCTCGAGAAGGAGGGCGTCGAGAAGTTCGTCGTCTCCTGGAACGAGCTGCTCGACACCGTCACCGCCGCGCTCGAGGGCGCGAAGGCGAAGGCCTGAGCATGACGATCCAGATCCACCTCAGCGGCGACGCCGAGAAGGCCGCCGACCGCGTCGTGCCGGAGCTCGTCGCCGACGAGGTCGCCTCGGGCATCACCGCCCAGGTCCCCACCCTCTGGGGTGCGGCGGCCGAGGAGGAGTCGGCGAAGCGCCTCGGCTGGACCGAGTCGACCACCGTCTCCCGCCCGCTGATCCCCGAGATCCTGGCGCTCCGCGAGGAGTTCCAGGCCAAGGGCATCGACCACATCGTGCTCGGCGGCATGGGCGGCTCCTCGCTCGCGCCCGAGGTCATCACCCGGACCGCCGGCGTCGAGCTCACCGTGCTCGATTCCACCGCGCCCGGGCAGGTCCTCGCGGCCCTGAACGACCGCCTCGCGTCGACCGCGGTCGTCATCTCGTCCAAGTCCGGCTCGACGGTCGAGACCGCCAGCCAGAAGAAGGCCTACGAGAAGGCGTTCACCGAGGCGGGCATCGACCCGCTCGACCGCATCGTCATCGTGACCGACCCCGGCTCGCCGCTCGACTCGTCCTCGCGCGAGGCCGGCTACCGGGTCTTCAACGCCGACCCGAACATCGGCGGCCGCTTCTCGGCGCTCTCCGCGTTCGGCCTCGTGCCGTCCGGACTCGCCGGCGCCGACATCGAGGCCCTCCTCGACGAGGCGGCGGAGGCCTCCCTCGGCCTGGCCGTGGACACCCCGGAGAACCCGGGTCTGCTCCTCGGCGCCGCGATCGCCGCCACCAGCCCCCGTCGCGACAAGCTCGCGATCGTGGCCGACGGCACGCACATCGTGGGCTTCGCCGACTGGGCCGAGCAGCTCATCGCCGAGTCCACCGGCAAGGACGGCACGGGCATCCTCCCCGTCGTCCTCGGCACCCTCGCCCCCGAGCTGTCGGAGGACCTCGCCGACGTGCAGGTCGTCCGCCTGGTCGAGGACGCGAGCGCGCTGCACCTGTTCCCGCGCGACCGGCACGAGGGCGAGATCCTCCTGTCCGGCTCGCTCGGCGCGCAGATGCTGACCTGGGAGTACGCGGTCGCGGTCGCCGGGCGCCTGCTCGGGATCAACCCGTTCGACCAGCCCGACGTCGAGTCGGCGAAGGTCGCGACCCGGGCCCTGCTCGAAAAGCGTCCCGAGCCCGCCGCACCGGCGTTCACCGATGCGGGCATCGAGGTCACCGGCACGTCGGACGTCACCGAGGGCGTCTCGACCGTCGCCGCCGCCGTCGACCGCCTCCTCGCCCAGCTGGGCGAGGGCGGCTACGTGTCGATCCAGGCCTACGTCGACCGCCTCGCGCTGCCGCAGCTGGAGGGCGTCCGCGATCTCCTCGCCGCGCAGGCGCAGCGCCCCGTCACCTTCGGCTGGGGCCCGCGCTTCCTGCACTCGACCGGTCAGTACCACAAGGGCGGAGCGCCGACCGGCGTCTTCCTCCAGATCGCCGAGCGCGCGAGCACGGATCTCGAGATCCCCGAGAGCCCGTTCACCTTCGGCCAGCTGATCCAGGCCCAGGCCGCGGGCGACGCGAGCGTGCTCGCCGAGCACGGCCGCCCGGTCCTGACGCTGACGCTGACGGACCCCGAGGCCGACCTCGAGGCCCTCTTCGAGGCGCTCAACACCTGATCCGCCGGGCGCGGCGTCCCGTCCTCCTCGCGGAGGCGGGGCGCCGCGCCCGCGGTCGTCCGCGCGGTCCGCCACGACCCCGCTCGCAAGCCCTCAGCGGAGCGGGCACGCGTCACCACTCCCCCTCCGTCACCGATAGCAGTGCGCCGAGGCGCCGGCTCCGCCGGCCCGCGGCACACAGAAGGACACTGCACATGTCTGTGGACATCACTCCCGAGTTCAATCCGCTGCGGTTGAGCTTCGACCGCCGGCTGAACCGGATCGCGGGGCCGAGCGGCCTCGTCATCTTCGGCGTCACCGGCGATCTCTCCCGCAAGAAGCTCATGCCGGCGGTCTACGACCTCGCCAACCGCGGCCTGCTTCCGCCCGGCTTCGCGCTCGTCGGCTTCGCCCGGCGCGACTGGGACGACCAGGACTTCGAGAAGGTCGTGCACGACTCGGTCAAGAAGCACGCCCGCACCGAGTTCCACGAGGAGGTCTGGACGCAGCTCGCGCAGGGCATCCGCTTCGTGCAGGGCGAGTTCGACGACCCCGAGGCCTTCAGCCGCCTGAAGACGACCGTCGACGACCTCGACCGCGAGCGCGGCACGAACGGCAATTTCGCCTTCTACCTCTCGATCCCGCCGAAGTCCTTCCCCCAGGTCACCGAGCAGCTGCGCAACTCGGGCCTCGCGGAGCAGAAGGACGGCCAGTGGCGCCGCGTCGTCATCGAGAAGCCCTTCGGCAGCGACCTGAAGACCGCCCGCGAGCTCAACGCGGTCGTCGAGTCGGTCTTCCCGCCGGACTCCGTCTTCCGGATCGACCACTACCTCGGCAAGGAGACGGTCCAGAACATCCTGGCGCTGCGCTTCGCCAACATGATGTACGAGCCCCTCTGGAACTCGAACTACGTCGACCACGTGCAGATCACCATGGCCGAGGACATCGGAGTGGGCGGCCGGGCCGGCTACTACGACGGCATCGGCGCCGCGCGCGACGTCATCCAGAACCACCTGCTCCAGCTGCTCGCCCTCACGGCGATGGAGGAGCCGATCTCGTTCGACGCCGCGGACCTCCGCGCCGAGAAGGAGAAGGTCCTCGCGGCCGTCCGCCTGCCGAAGGACCTGTCGACCGTCACCGCCCGCGGGCAGTACTCCGGCGGCTGGCAGGGCGGCGAGAAGGTGCTCGGCTTCCTCGAGGAGGACGGCATGAGCCCCACCTCGACGACCGAGACCTTCGCCGCGATGCGCCTGGACATCGGCACCCGCCGTTGGGCCGGTGTGCCGTTCTACCTGCGCGCGGGCAAGCGCCTCGGACGCCGCGTCACCGAGATCGCCGTGGTCTTCAAGCGCGCGCCCCAGCAGCTCTTCGCCGAGAGCCAGACCACCTCGCTCGGCCAGAACGCTTTGGTCATCCGCGTCCAGCCCGACGAGGGCGTCACCATGCGCTTCGGCTCGAAGGTCCCCGGCGCGGGGATGCAGGTCCGCGACGTCACGATGGACTTCGGCTACGGCCACGCCTTCACCGAGGCGAGCCCCGAGGCCTACGAGCGCCTCATCCTCGACGTCCTCCTCGGCGAGCCGCCGCTCTTCCCGCGGCACGAGGAGGTCGAGCTGTCCTGGAAGATCCTCGACCCGATCGAGGAGTACTGGGCCACGCAGGGCCAGCCCGAGCAGTACCGCCCCGGAACCTGGGGCCCCGATTCCGCCGACGAGCTCCTCGCTCGCGACGGCCGCACCTGGAGGCGCCCGTGATCGTCGATCTGCCCGACACCACGACGAGCGAGGTCTCGAAGACCCTCGTCAAGATCCGCGAGGAGGGCGGCGCCGTCGCCCTCGGCCGCGTGCTCACCCTCATCATCGCGACCTCGCGAGGCCAGGAGGAGGAGGCGATCGACGCAGCCAACGACGCGTCCCGCGAGCACCCGATGCGCGTCATCGTCGTCTCGAAGGACGACGGGCTGACCACGGTCCCCGTCGACGCCACCCCGCGCGTCGACGCGCAGATCCGCGTGGGCGGCGACGCCGGCGCGAGCGAGGTCGTCGTGCTCCGCCCGTTCGGCGACGCGGCGACCGACGAGGAGAGCCTGGTCACCGGGCTCCTGCTCCCGGACGCCCCCGTGGTCGCCTGGTGGCCGAACAGCGCGCCGGACAGCGCCTCGAAGTCGCCGATCGGCCGCATCGCCACGCGCCGGATCACCGACGCCTCCGCGCAGTCCAACCCGGCCGAGGCTCTGCACCACCTGGCCTCGACCTACGCCCCCGGCGACACCGACTTCGCCTGGACCCGCCTCACCCTCTGGCGTGCCCAGCTCGCCGCGGTGCTCGACCAGCCGCCGTACGAGCCGATCACGGCCGTCGAGGTCTCCGGTGCGCCGGACTCCCCCTCGACGATCCTCCTCGCGGCCTGGCTGCAGCTCGAGCTCGACATCCCCGTCGACCACGAGCTCACCATCAGCGCGACCGGGTCCAGCGGGATCCACGGGGTGCGCCTCTTCCGCGAGTCCGGCGTGATCGAGCTCGAGCGCTCGATCCCGAACGTCGCGACGCTGACGCAGCCGGACCAGCCCGTCCACGACATCTCCCTGCCGCGCCGGAGCCTCCGCGACTGCCTGGCGGAGGAGCTGCGCAGGCTCGACCCGGATGACCTGTACGGTGAAGTCATCTCGCGCGGTGTGGACATGCTCACCGAGAAGAACGACGCTCGCAGCGCGTCCTGACACCGCCGCACTCCCCGGCCGCCGCACCCTGCACGTCAGGCGCGGCGGTCGGGTAGACGGCCATCCGCCGATGGCGACCGACCCGAAGGAGACCCCGATGACCACTGACCGCCGTGTGCTCGTCCACCGAGACAAGCAGACCCTCGCAGGCTCGGTCGCCGCGCGCTTCCTGACGAAGACGATCGACATCCTCGACGACCTGGGCACGGCGAACGTGGTCCTCACCGGCGGGACGATGGGGGCGGCGACCCTCAAGGAGATCGGCGGCTCCTCCGCCGCGGGCAACGTCGACTGGACCCGCGTCCACTTCTGGTGGGGCGACGAGCGCTGGGTGCCCCGCGGCCACGAGGACCGCAACGACGTGCAGGCGGGCGACCTCTTCGAGCGCCTCGAGGTGCCGGCCGAGAACGTGCACTCCTACCCCGCGTCCGACGAGGGCCTCGACCTCGACGGCGCGGCCGCCGCCTACGACGCCGAGCTCCGCGCGCACGCGACCGAGGGCCGCGACTACCCGCGCTTCGACATCACCTTCCTCGGGGTCGGCCCCGACGGCCACATCGCCTCGCTCTTCCCGGAGCGCTCGGCCATCCGCCACCCGCAGCCGGGAGTGCTGGCGGTCCGCAACTCCCCGAAGCCGCCGCCCGAGCGCCTCACGCTCACCCTGCCGCTGATCAACCAGTCCGACCGGATCTGGATGGTCCTCGCCGGCGCCGACAAGGCGTCAGCACTCGGGCTGGCCCTCGCGGGCGCGAGCACGAACGAGGTGCCGGCAGCCGGCGCGTTCGGCCGCAAGCGCACGGTGTTCTTCGTCGACCAGGAGGCCGCGGCTGAGGTGCCCGAGTCGCTGATCGCGCCGAGCTACTGAGCTCTCCCCGGCTCGTCCGGGAACGACGAAGGGCCCGCCTCCTCTGGAGGACGGGCCCTTCGTCGTTGCACCGGCCCTGCGGCCGGCGGTGCTCAGGAGGGGGTCGCCGTGCCCCGGCGGGCGCGCAGCTGCTGCAGCGCCTCCTCGAGGAGCTGAGCGGCCTCGGCC
Organism: Rathayibacter sp. VKM Ac-2926; assembly: GCF_022815565.1. Classification (NCBI taxonomy): domain Bacteria; kingdom Bacillati; phylum Actinomycetota; class Actinomycetes; order Micrococcales; family Microbacteriaceae; genus Rathayibacter; species Rathayibacter sp. VKM Ac-2926. Next base: position 37,361 of record NZ_JALGRS010000019.1, read on the forward strand.
TCGGTGCGGCGCTCCTTCACGTACGCGAGGTGCGTCTTGTAGGGCTCCGACTTCGCGACCTGCGGCGGGTTCGCCCGGTCGCGCCCGGCGGGGAGACCGGACTGCGGGGAGTCGATCACCTCGGGGATCTCGTCCTCGGGGAGGGCCGCCGAGAAGTGACGCACCGTCTCGTTGCCGAGGGCGTCCCAGTAGGAGACCGCGACGCGCTCCGCGTGGTAGCCCCGGTCCTGCTCGCCCATGGGTCCCGCGCCGACGCGCGAACCGCGGATTGCACTGCCGCCTGATGCCATTCCGTTTACCCCTATGCTCCGGTGTCGAACTTGGTGATGAGACCGAGCACCACGATGCAGGCCAGCCAGACGAGGCCGAGGATCACGGTGATGCGGTTCAGGTTGCGCTCTGCGACGCCCGAGGCACCGAGGTTCGAGGTGACTCCACCGCCGAACATGTCGGACAGTCCGCCGCCGCGCCCCTTGTGGAGCAGGATCAGCATGGTGAGCAGGAGGCTCGTGATGCCCAGGACGACCTGGAGCACGACCTGGAGGATGTCCACGCGGTACCTTTCGAAGTTCTGGCGCGTTGCACGCCTCGACGAGTATAACGGCGCCTGCGAACCCCCGGGGAATCGCGTCGCCCTGTGTTCCGTCCGCTGTATACGCGAGGGCTTCTGGTGAGGGGCGGAGGGGATGGCCTCGTCGCGGCGCCTTCCCGCGCCCTTCGGGCGCCCGCCAGACCCGAGCTGCGCCCACTCCCACGCCGCTCCCTGCGCGGCGTGGCGCAGTCGGCCTAATCACGGGGTCGCTTCCCGTGGAGCGACTCCCGACCGTCTACGTCGATTCGCTGGCACGCGAATCACCGGTTAGCCTCGCCGCCGAGAGACTGGTCGTTCACCTGCCCGACGACGCCGACCTCGAGCCTGTCGCCTCATGCGAAGACGCCGAGACGATTTCGGGCTTCAACGCGAAGAAGGCGGGCCCTCTCGGGCCCGCCTTCTCGTCGCAGTAGGTCAGACTCCGACGTGGTTGCGGAACCTTGCGATGGCGGCGAACTCCTCGACCTGGAGGCTGGCGCCTCCGACGAGGGCGCCGTCGACGTCGGGCTCGCGCATGAAGCCGGCGATGTTGCCGGACTTGACGGAGCCGCCGTAGAGGATGCGCGTCTTCGCCGCGGTGTCGGCGCCGAGGATGTCGGCGACGACGTCGCGGAGGGCCTTGCAGACCTGCTGGGCCTGCTCGGGCGTGGCGGCCTGGCCGGAGCCGATGGCCCAGACCGGCTCGTAGGCGACGACGATGTCGGCGTCCGAGGGCAGGCCGGTGAGGGCCTCCTTCAGCTGCGCGACCGGGACCGCGGACGGGCCGTGCTTCTCGAGGTCCTCGGCGGTCTCGCCGACGCAGACGATCGGCGGGACGCCGTGCTTGACGGCCGCGGCCGTCTTCGCAGCGATGTCCGCGTCGGTCTCGCCGTGCAGCGTGCGACGCTCCGAGTGGCCGACGATGACGTAGTCGCAGTCGAGCTGCTTGAGGAACTGGCCGGAGATCTCACCGGTGTAGGCCCCGCTGTCGAACTTCGACAGGTCCTGCGCGCCGTACTTGAGCGGCAGCTTGTCGGAGTCCACGAGGATCTGCACGGGGCGCAGATCGGTGAACGGCGGGAACACCGCGACCTCGACGCCGTCGAAGTCGTGGTCGGCGTCCTTGAGGCTCCACGCGAGCTTCTGGACGAAGGCGATGGCCTGGAGGTGGTCCAGGTTCATCTTCCAGTTGCCGGCGATGAGCGGGATGCGGGATGTCACTGCCATCCGAGGACCTCCAGTCCGGGGAGGCGCTTCCCCTCGAGGAATTCGAGGCTGGCTCCGCCTCCCGTCGAGATGTGGCCGAACTGCCCGTCCTCGAAGCCGAGGGCGCGCACCGCGGCGGCCGAGTCTCCGCCGCCGACGACGCTGAGTCCGTCGACCTCGGTGAGGGCCTGGGCGACGGCCTTCGTGCCGGCCGCGAACGGCTCGAGCTCGAAGACGCCCATCGGTCCGTTCCAGAACACGGTCTTCGAGGCCGCGACGACCTCGGCGAACCGCTTCGCGGTGTCGGGCCCGATGTCGAGACCGAGGCCGTCCGCGCCGAAAGCGGTGTCCTCGATCGCGTCGGCGGGGGCCGTCACGTACTCGGCGTCGGCTCCGAACTTCGAGGCGACGACGACGTCCGTGGGGACGACGATCTCCACCCCGAGCTCCTTCGCCTTCGCGAGGTAGCCGAGGACGGTGTCGATCTGGTCGGCCTCGAGCAGGCTCTTGCCGACCTCGTGGCCCTGGGCCTTGAGGAAGGTGAAGAGCATGCCGCCGCCGATGAGGATCGAGTCGACCCGCGGGAGCAGGTGGTCGATCACGCCGAGCTTGTCCGAGACCTTCGAGCCGCCGAGGACGACCGTGTAGGGGCGCTCCGGCTTCTCGGTCAGGCGGTCCAGGACCTCGAGCTCGGCGGCGATCAGCGTTCCGGCGGCACTGGGCAGCAGCTGGGCGAGCTCGTAGACGCTCGCCTGCTTGCGGTGCACGACGCCGAAGCCGTCGGAGACGAACGCGTCGCCGAAGGCGGCGAGCTTCTCGGCGAAGGCGCGGCGCTCGTCCGCGTCCTTGCTGGTCTCCCCCGGGTTGAAGCGGAGGTTCTCGAGCACGACGACCTGGCCGTCCTCGAGGGCGTCCACCGCGGCGGAGGCGGAGTCGCCGACCGTGTCGTCGGCGAACGAGACGGGGGCGTCCAGGAGCTCGCCGAGGCGCTTCGCGACGGGCGCGAGGCTGTACTTCGAGTCGGGGGCGCCGTCGGGGCGGCCGAGGTGGCTCACGACCACGACTCGCGCGCCCTCGGCGACGAGCCGCTGGAGCGTGGGCACCGACGCGCGCACGCGGCCGTCGTCCGTGATCGTTCCGTCCTTCAGGGGGACGTTCAGATCGCAGCGGACGACGACGCGCGTGCCGGCGAGGGAGCCCAGTGAGTCCAGAGTGCGGAGCGTCACGGTGTCACTCGTCACGGAGTCGTGACTCAGAGCTTGCCGGCGACGAGCTCGGCGACGTCGACGAGGCGGTTGGAGTAGCCCCACTCGTTGTCGTACCAGGAGGCGACCTTGACCTGGTTGCCGATGACCTTGGTCAGGCCGGCGTCGAAGATCGAGGAGTGCGGGTCGGTGACGATGTCGCTGGAGACGATCGGGGCCTCGGTGTACTTGAGGATGCCCTTGAGGTCGCCCTCGGCGGCGGCCTTGTAGGCCGCGTTGATCTCCTCGACCGTGGCCGACTTCGACAGCTCGACCGTGAGGTCGGTGATCGAGCCGGTCGGGACCGGGACGCGCAGCGCGTAGCCGTCGAGCTTGCCGACGAGCTCGGGGATGACGAGGCCGAGGGCCTTGGCGGCACCGGTCGACGTCGGGATGATGTTGACCGCGGCGGCGCGCGCGCGACGGAGGTCGCTGTGCGGGCCGTCCTGCAGGTTCTGGTCGGCGGTGTAGGCGTGGACCGTGGTCATCAGACCGCGCTCGATGCCGAAGTTGTCGAGCAGGACCTTGGCGAGGGGCGCGAGGCAGTTCGTGGTGCACGACGCGTTCGAGACGATGTCGTGGACCTGGGGGTCGTAGGTGCCCTCGTTGACGCCGAGGACGATGGTCGCGACGTCGTCGCCGGTGGCGGGAGCCGAGACGATGACCTTCTTGGCGCCGGCGGTGATGTGCTTGCGCGCGTCCTCCGACTTGGTGAAGCGGCCGGTCGACTCGATGACGACGTCGACGCCCAGCTCGCCCCAGGGGAGGTTCGCGGGGTCGCGCTCCTCGAGCACGATGATCGGCTTGCCGTTGACGACGATCTTGTCGCCGTCCAGCTCCACGGTCGCGTCGAGGCGGCCGGTGATGGAGTCGTACTTCAGGAGGTGCGCGAGCGCCTTGTTGTCGGTGAGGTCGTTGACCGCGACGATCTCGAGGTCGCTGCCCTTGGCGAGGGCCGCACGGAGGAAGTTACGGCCGATACGGCCGAAGCCGTTGATGCCGATCTTGACGGACACAGATATCTCCTGGAGAGGAAGGGCACCTCGACGGTGCAGTGGAGGGTGTGGATCGCTGCGAGAGCGGCGTCCCGGATCGGGACCCGGGACGCCGGAATCGCTACGACAGTAGCAGGAGGCCGGAAGTGTTCTGGCGGGCCTTCTCGAAGCGCGCGGAGACGTCCGCCCAGTTCACGATGTTCCAGAACGCCTTGACGTAGTCGGCCTTCACGTTGACGTAGTCGAGGTAGAAGGCGTGCTCCCACATGTCCAGCAGCAGGACCGGAACGGTCGCGGCGGCGTGGTTGCTCTGGTGGTCGTAGAGCTGCTCGATGAGCAGCTTCTGGCCGAGGGAGTCCCAGGCCAGGATCGACCAGCCGGAGCCCTGGATGCCGAGGGCCGAGGCGGTGAAGTGCGCCTTGAACTTGTCGAACGAGCCGAAGTTCTCGTCGATCGCCGCGGCGAGCTCGCCGGTCGGCTTGTCGCCGCCGTCGGGCGAGAGGTTGTTCCAGAACACGGTGTGGTTCACGTGACCGGCGAGGTTGAACGCCAGGTCCTTCTGGAGCTTGTTGACGTTCGCGAGGTTCTCGCTGTCGCGAGCCTCCTGCAGCGCGGCGAGGGCGGTGTTCGCCCCGGTCACGTACGTCGCGTGGTGCTTGTCGTGGTGGAGCTCCATGATCCGTCCACTGATGTGCGGCTCGAGAGCCGAGTAGTCGTAGGGCAGTTCGGCGAGCGTGTAGTCAGCCATGTGCGATCTCCTGTTCGTGGTCGTCGACCTCAGTGATCCGCCGGGTCTCACGGCCCCTCACCGCTGTGCGGGAGGGTGTGCCGGGGTGTCCTGAGCGACCTTTCCAGTCTAGTGAGAGCCGCCCTCCGCACTCGGAGTGTTTCCTCCGTTCAACCAGGAGACACTCAGCGTTCCCGCGTTCGTGCGCCCGACGGCCCTTCGGCTCGCGCGGGGCTCAGAGGTCCTGGAGCTCGGCGGGGAGGTTCGCGTCGGTGCCGGGGATGTCGAGGTCGGTCGCGCGCTTGTCGGCCATCGCGAGCAGGCGGCGGATGCGGCCGGCGACCGCGTCCTTCGTCATCGGCGGGTCGGCGTGGTGGCCGAGCTCGTCGAGGCTGGCGTCGCGGTGGGCGAGCCGGAGGCGGCCGGCGTAGCGGAGGTGCTCGGGGATGTCCTCGCCGAGGATCTCCATGGCGCGCTCGACCCGGGAGCAGGCGGCGACGGCGGCCTGCGCCGAGCGGCGGAGGTTCGCGTCGTCGAAGTTGACCAGGCGGTTGGCGGTGGCCCGCACCTCGCGGCGCTGGCGCAGCTCCTCCCAGCTGGCGACGGTGGAGGTCGCGCCCATCAGGGTGAGCATCGCGCTGATGCTCTCGCCGTCGCGGACGACCACGCGGTGCACGCCGCGCACCTCGCGCGACTTGGCCTGGACGCCGAGGCGCCCGGCCGCACCGACGATCGCCATCGCCGCCTCGTTGCCGGGGCAGATCACCTCGAGCGCGGCCGAGCGGCCGGGATCGGTGAGCGAGCCCTGCGCGAGGAAGGCGCCGCGCCAGACGGCGGCGAGCTCCTCGCGGGTGCCGGTGGTCAGCCGGTTCGGCAGTCCGCGGACGGGACGGCCGCGCTGATCGAGCAGGCCGGTCTGGCGGGCGAGGGTGTCGCCGCCCTCGACCACCCGGACGAGCCAGCTGGTGGTGCGGCGCGAGCCGCCGGCCGACACGATGCTGCCCTCGCTGCGGACGCCGTAGAGCTCGGCGAGGTCGCGGCGGACGCGGGTGGCCAGGGGGGCGGAGTCGAGCTCGACCTCGACCGCGAGGCGGTTCGAGATGATGTGCAGTCCTCCGGAGAAGCGGAGGATGGTCGCCAGTTCAGCGGCACGGACGGTGTTCTTGCGCGAGACGATCGCGACCAGTTCGCCCTTGACATCTGCAGTGAGGGCCACGGAGTCTTCTTTCCTTACGTCGGGAGCGCGGCGGAGCGCGCGGGGATCATTCTCGGCCGAGGTCGCGGTGCGCCACGTTGACGGCGACACCCGGCAGCTCGGCCAGTCGGGCCGCGACGCGGCCGGCGACGGCGACCGAGCGGTGCTTGCCGCCGGTGCAGCCGATGGCGATGGTCGCGTGGCGCTTGTTCTCGCGCTGGTAGCCGTCGAGCACCGGCCGGAGGGCACGCGAGTAGGAGTCGATGAACTCCTCCGCGCCCTGCTGGGCCAGCACGTAGTCTCTCACCTCTTCGTCGAGACCGGTGTGCGGGCGGAGCTCCGGGATCCAGTACGGGTTGGGCAGGAAGCGCGCATCCGCGACCATGTCGGCGTCGGTCGGCAGGCCGTACTTGAAGCCGAAGCTCATCACGGTGATCTGCAGCCCCGCGCGGCCGGCTTCGGCGAACCGCGTGGTGATCGTGGTCGCGAGCTGGTGCGGGTTGAGGTCGGAGGTGTCGATCACGATGTCGGCCGACTCGCGCAGTTGCGCCAGGCGGGTCCGCTCGGCGGAGATGCCGTCGAGGAGCGTGCCGCGCCCCTGCAGCGGGTGCGGGCGGCGGACCTGCTCGAAGCGGCGGACGAGAGCGGCGTCGGCGGCCTCGAGGAAGACGACGCGCAGATCGACGCCGACGCGCAGCTCGCGCACGATCTCGCCGAGGTCGGCGAAGAAGTCCCGCCCGCGGACGTCGACGACGGCCGCGACCTTGGGCACGGTGTCGCCCGCCCGCTGGGCGAGATCCACCAGCGGGCGCAGCATCTGCGGCGGGAGGTTGTCGACCACGTACCAGCCGAGGTCCTCCAGCGCGTTGGCGGCGGTGGATCGTCCGGCTCCGGACATCCCGGTGACGATCAGCACGTTCTGCTGCTCGCTCTCGGTGCTCATGGGGTCTCCGTGCTCGTGTGGGGTGGTCGCGGACCCTCCTTCGGGGAGGGCGGGCCTCCAGCCTAGGGTGTGGCCCTGAGCAGAGCACCCGGCGGAAGGTGGTGCCTCATGGATGCAGGTGCCCGTGGATCGCGGCCGCGAGCGTCGGCCCGATGCCCTTCACCTCCGCGATCTCGGCGTCGCTCGCCTCGCGCAGGCGGGTCACCGAGCCGAAGTGCTTCAGCAGGTCGCGCACCCGCGTCCCGCCCAGCCCCGGGATCTCGGCCAGCTGCGACGAGATGTCGCGCTTGCGCCGCTGCCGCTGGTGGGTGATCGCGAAGCGGTGCGCCTCGTCCCGGATGCGCTGGAACAGGAAGAGCGCGTCGCTGTTGCGCGGCAGGATCACCGGGAAGTCGGAGTCGGGCAGCCAGATCTCCTCCAGCCGCTTGGCGATCCCGCAGAGCGTGATCCCGGTGACGCCGGACTCGTCGAGCGCGCGCTGGGCGGCCGCGACCTGCGGCTGCCCGCCGTCGACGATGAGGAGGTTCGGCGGGTAGGAGAACTTGCGCCGCTTGGCCTCCCCCGTCTCGGGATCGACCTCGGCGGGCTCGGTCGGCTCCTTGAGGTAGGCGAGGCGCCGGGTGAGCACCTGGTGGAGGGACTCGGTGTCGTCCGTGGACTCCGCGATGCTGAAGCGGCGGTACTGGTCTTTGCGGACCAGGCCGTCTTCGAAGACGACCATCGAGGCGACGATGTTCGTGCCGCTGAGGTGCGAGACGTCGTAGCACTCCATCCGCAGCGGCGCCTCGGCCATCCCGAGCGCGTCGCGGATGTCCTCCAGGGCCTGTGTGCGCGCGGTGAAGTCGGCGGAGCGCCGGGTCTTGTAGAGCATCAGCGAGTGCTTGGCGTTCTGCGTCGCGGTCTCGAGGAGGGCCGCCTTGTCGCCGCGCTGCGCGGCGCGCAGACGGACGTTGGCACCGCGGAGGGAGCCCAGCCACTCCTCGAGCGCCTCGGAGTCGTCGGGCAGCTCGGGCACGACGACCTCGCGCGGCGGGACGTCGCCGCCCTCGTAGGCCGCTTGCAGGGCCGTGTCGACGAGCTCGGCGGTGCTCATGTCGAGCTCCTTGTCGACGACCCAGCCGCGCTCACCGCGGATCCGGCCGCCGCGCACGCGGAACTGCTGCACCGAGGCGGCCAGCTCGTCGTGCACGATCGCGTACAGGTCGACGTCGACGTTGTCCTTCAGCACGACCGCGCTCTTGGCGAGCACGGCGTCGAGCGCCGCGGCCTGGTCGCGGAGCTTGCCGGCGCGCTCGTACTGCATCGCCTCGGCGGCCTCGCGCATCTCGCGCTCGAGCTCGCCGATCATCTTGCGGTCGTGGCTGCCCATGAACGCGACGAAGCGGTCGACGATCGTCCGGTGCTCCGCGAAGGTGACCCGGTGCGAGCACGGACCGCCGCAGCGGCCGATCTGCGAGGCGAAGCAGGGCTTCCCGCTCTGCATCGCCCGCTTGTAGTTGGAGTCGTTGCAGGTCCTGATCGGGAACGCCTTGATCATCAGGTCGATCGTCTCGTGGATCGCCCAGATCTTCGGGTACGGGCCGAAGTACCGCGCCCCGCGGATCTTCGAATTGCGGGTCACCATCACCCGCGGCGCCTCGTCGCCGAGGGTCACCGCCATATACGGGTACGACTTGTCGTCGCGGAACTTGACGTTGAAGGGGGGATCGAACTCGTTGATCCAGGTGAACTCGAGCTGCAGCGCCTCGACGTCGGTGCCGACCACGGTCCACTCGACGCCGGACGCCGAGGTGACCATCCGCCGGGTGCGCTCGTGCAGGCTCGGCAGCGGAGCGAAGTAGTTGCTGAGCCGGGCGCGGAGGTTCTTCGCCTTGCCCACGTAGAGGACCCGGCCCCGGGCGTCCTTGAAGCGGTAGACGCCCGGGAGGGTCGGGATCTCGCCCGGCTTGGGCCGGAAGTCGACGGTCTGCGTCATGCCCGCGCCCCCGCTCCCCCGGCCCTCCGGGGACGACCGGCGAGGCGGAGCCGCGTCACGGCAGGATCTCGGCGAGGAAGGTGCCGGTGTGGCTCTCCTTGACCTTCGCGACGTGCTCGGGGGTGCCGATGGCGACGACCTGGCCGCCGCCCGCGCCGCCCTCGGGACCCATGTCGATCAGCCAGTCGGCCGACTTGATGACGTCGAGGTTGTGCTCGATCGTGATGACGGTGTTGCCCTTGTCGACGAGGCCGTTGAGCACCAGCAGGAGCTTGCGGACGTCCTCGAAGTGCAGACCGGTGGTCGGCTCGTCGAGCACGTAGACGCTGCGCCCGTTCGAGCGGCGCTGCAGCTCGGTGGCGAGCTTGACGCGCTGCGCCTCGCCGCCGGAGAGCGTGGTCGCGCTCTGCCCGAGCCGGACGTAGCCGAGGCCGACCTCGACCAGGGTCTTGAGGAACCGGTGGATCGAGGTGATCGGCTCGAAGAACTCGGCCGCCTCGGCGATCGGCATGTCGAGCACCTCGGCGATGTTCTTGCCCTTGTAGTGCACGGTCAGGGTGTCGCGGTTGTAGCGCGCTCCCCCGCAGACCTCGCACGCGACGTAGACGTCGGGCAGGAAGTTCATCTCGATCTTGATCGTGCCGTCGCCCGAACAGGCCTCGCAGCGCCCGCCCTTGACGTTGAAGCTGAACCGGCCGGGCAGGTAGCCGCGGGCCTTCGCCTCGGTGGTCTCGGCGAAGAGGTTGCGGATGCGGTCGAACACGCCGGTGTAGGTCGCCGGGTTGGAGCGCGGGGTGCGGCCGATCGGGTTCTGGTCGACGTGCACGACCTTGTCGAGGTTCTCGAGCCCGGTGACGCGCGTGTGCTTGCCCGGCACCTTGCGGGCGCCGTTGAGCTGGTTGGCGAGCACCCGGTAGAGGATGTCGTTCACCAGCGTCGACTTGCCGGAGCCCGAGACGCCGGTGACCGCGACGAAGGTGCCGAGCGGGAACTCGACGTCGACCTTCTGCAGGTTGTTCGCGTTGGCGCCGACGACCTTGATCACGCGCTTGCGGTCGATCTTGCGGCGCTTCTTCGGCAGCTCGATCGAGCGGCGGCCGGCGATGTAGTCGCCGGTGAGCGAGTGCGTGTTCTCGAGCAGCGACTCGTAGGAGCCGGAGTGCACGACCTGGCCGCCGTTGACGCCGGCGCCGGGGCCGATGTCGACGATCCAGTCGGCGGTGCGGATGGTGTCCTCGTCGTGCTCGACGACGATCAGGGTGTTGCCGAGGTCGCGCAGCTTGATCAGGGTGTCGATCAGCCGGCGGTTGTCGCGCTGGTGCAGGCCGATGCTCGGCTCGTCGAGGACGTAGAGCACGCCGGTGAGACCGGAGCCGATCTGGGTCGCGAGCCGGATGCGCTGGGCCTCGCCGCCGGAGAGCGAGCCGGCCGCACGGGAGAGGTTGAGGTAGTTGAGCCCGACCTCGATCAGGAAGTCGAGGCGCGCGCGGATCTCGCGGAGCACCTGCGCGGCGATGGTGGCCTCGCGCGGGGTGAGCTGCAGCTCGCTCATGAACGACTGGGCGTCACCGAGGCTGAGGTCGGCGACGTCGGCGATGCTCGCGCCGTGCACGAGCACGGCGAGCACCTCGGGCTTAAGGCGCGAGCCCTTGCAGACGGGGCAGGCGACCTCGCGGAGGAACTCGGCCCAGCGCGAGCGCTGCACATCGGTCTCGGCCTGCACGTACTGCCGCTCGATGTAGGGCACGACGCCCTCGAAGCCGGAGGTGTAGCTCATCTCCCGGCCGTAGCGGTTCTTCCACTTGACCTTGACCTCGAAGTTGTCGCCGTGCAGCACGGCCTGCTGCACCTCCGAGCTGAGGCGCTTCCACGGGGTGGTCAGCTTGAAGCCGAGGTCGCGGGAGAGGCCGTCGAGCAGCTTCTCGTAGTACTGGAAGAGGCCCTTGCCCTGGGTGGTCCACGGGATGATGACGCCCTCGGCGATGCTGAGGTCGGGGTCGCCGAGCAGCAGCTCGTCGTCGACCGACATCCGCGTGCCGAGGCCGGAGCACTCGGGGCAGGCGCCGAAGGGGGCGTTGAAGGAGAAGGTGCGCGGCTCGATCTCGGTGAGCGAGATCGGGTGGTTGTTGGGGCAGGACAGCTTCTCGGAGTACGTCGTCCACGCGCCGTCGCCCTCGCCGTCTACGAAGTTGATCTGCACGATGCCGTCGGTGAGGCGCAGCGCCGTCTCGAGCGAGTCGGTCAGGCGGCCGAGGATGTCCGGGCCGGCGACGAGGCGGTCGACGACGACGGAGATGTCGTGCTTGTACTGCTTCTTCAGCACCGGCGGCTCGCTCAGCTGGATGAGCTTGCCGTCGACCATGGCGCGGGAGTAGCCGCCCGCGGTCAGCTCCTTGAAGAGGTCGACGAACTCGCCCTTCTTCTGCGAGACGACCGGGCTGAGGATCTGGTAGCGGGTGCCCTCCTCCAGCTCCATCAGCTGATCGGCGATCTGCTGCACGGTCTGCGCCGAGATCGGCTCGCTGCAGACGGGGCAGTGCGGGATCCCGATGCGGGCCCAGAGCAGGCGCATGTAGTCGAAGATCTCGGTGATCGTGCCGACGGTGGAGCGCGGGTTGCGGTTGGTCGACTTCTGGTCGATCGACACCGCCGGGCTGAGGCCCTCGATGAAGTCGACGTCCGGCCGGTCGACCTGGCCGAGGAACTGCCGCGCGTAGGCGGAGAGCGACTCGACGTAGCGGCGCTGGCCCTCGGCGAAGATCGTGTCGAAGGCGAGCGACGACTTGCCCGACCCGGACAGTCCGGTGAAGACGACCATCGAGTCACGGGGGATCTCGAGGTCGACATCGCGCAGGTTGTGCACTCTGGCCCCGCTCACCACCAGCTTCGACACCGATTCGTCCAGGGAGGAGACGAAGCGGTGGAAGGAGGGTGAGGGGGTGGTGGAAGGGTCCGTAACGGCGTTCAGGATCGACACCTCGAAAGTGTATGCGGAGCCACCGACATCGCCCGGGGCGTTCGCTGGCCGCTGATCCCGGACCCCGCGACTTGCGCTCGTCGACGCCGCCCGCACCGGTGGGCCGGCCCGCGCGGGCCGGCCCGGATCGGTCAGGACAGGTGCCCGGCCTTCTCCATCTGCCGCAGCTCGCGCTTGAGCTCGGAGACCTCGTCGCGCAGGCGCGCGGCGAGCTCGAACTTCAGCTCGCCGGCGGCCTGCAGCATCTGGCCGTTGAGGTCGGCGATGATCGCCTCGAGGTCGTTGCCGCCGTTCGCGGCGAGACCCTGGCGGCGCAGGTTGGGCGTCGGGCTCTTCTTCTTGGCGTCGCGGCCGGCCAGGAGCTTCGCGGTGTCGGCTCCCTCGCGGGCGAGCGCGTCGGTGATGTCGGCGATCTTCTTGCGCAGCGGCGCCGGGTCGATGCCGTGGTCGAGGTTGTAGGCGACCTGCTTCTCGCGACGGCGATCGGTCTCGTCGATCGCGAGCTTCATCGAGTCGGTCATCTTGTCCGCGTACATGTGCACCTCGCCCGAGACGTTGCGCGCGGCGCGGCCGATGGTCTGGATGAGCGAGGTCGACGAGCGGAGGAAGCCCTCCTTGTCGGCGTCGAGGATCGCGACGAGCGACACCTCGGGCAGGTCGAGGCCTTCGCGGAGGAGGTTGATGCCGACGAGGACGTCGTAGACGCCCGCGCGCAGCTCGGAGAGCAGCTCGACCCGTCGCAGCGTGTCGACGTCGGAGTGCAGGTAGCGCACCCGGACTCCGGCCTCGGTGAGGAAGTCCGTGAGCTCCTCCGCCATCCGCTTCGTGAGGGTGGTGACCAGCACGCGCTCGTCGCGCTCGGTGCGGAGCTTGATCTCCTCGAGCAGGTCGTCGATCTGGCCCTTGGTCGGCTTGACGACGATCTCGGGGTCGATCAGGCCGGTCGGGCGGATGATCTGCTCGACGATGCCGTCGGCGATCCCCATTTCGTAGCGGCCGGGGGTGGCCGAGAGGTAGACGGTCTGGCCGACGCGGCCCTTGAACTCCTCCCACTTCAACGGGCGGTTGTCCATCGCCGAGGGCAGCCGGAAGCCGTGCTCGACCAGGGTGCGCTTCCGCGAGGCGTCGCCCTCGTACATCGCGCCGATCTGCGGCACGGTGACGTGCGACTCGTCGATGACGACGAGGAAGTCGTCGGGGAAGTAGTCGAGCAGGCAGTGCGGCGCCTCGCCGGACTCGCGGCCGTCGATGTGGCGCGAGTAGTTCTCGATGCCGGAGCAGAAGCCGATCTGCTGCATCATCTCGAGGTCGAAGGTGGTCCGCATCCGGAGGCGCTGCGCCTCGAGGAGCTTGTTCTGCTTCTCGAGGTCGGCGAGGCGGACCTCGAGCTCCTGCTGGATGGTGTCGATGGCGCGGTGCATGACGTCCTGGCTGGCGACGTAGTGCGAGCCGGGGAAGACGGAGACGGACTCGAGCTTCTTCACGACGTTCCCGGTGAGCGGGTGCAGCGTGTAGAGCGCCTCGATCTCGTCGCCGAACATCTCGATGCGGATCGCGAGCTCCTCGTACATCGGGATGATCTCGATCGTGTCGCCGCGGACCCGGAAGGTGCCGCGGGCGAAGTCGACGTCGTTGCGGGCGTACTGCATCGAGACGAACTTGCGGATCAGGCGGTCGCGGTCGACCCGCTGGCCGACCTGGAGCGCGACCATCGCCTCGAGGTACTGCTCCGGCTGGCCGAGGCCGTAGATGCAGGAGACGGTCGAGACGACGATGACGTCGCGCCGGCTGAGCAGCGAGTTGGTCGTCGAGTGCCGCAGGCGCTCCACCTCGGCGTTGACCGAGCTGTCCTTCTCGATGAAGGTGTCCGTCTGCGGGACGTAGGCCTCGGGCTGGTAGTAGTCGTAGTAGGAGACGAAGTACTCGACCGCGTTGTTGGGGAAGAGCTCGCGGAACTCGTTGGCGAGCTGCGCGGCGAGCGTCTTGTTGTGCGCGAGCACGAGGGTCGGCCGCTGCACGGCCTCGACGAGCCAGGCGGTGGTCGCGGACTTGCCGGTACCGGTGGCGCCGAGGAGGACGACGTCGGTCTCGCCGGCGTTGATCCGGGCGCTCAGATCGGCGATCGCTCCGGGCTGGTCACCGCTCGGCTGGTATTCGCTGATGACCTCGAAGGGGTGCACGGCACGGGTTGGCTCCATGCTCGAAGCGTAACCGCGACCACCGACATCGGGGCGGCCCTGCGCCGACGGCGAACGGGGCTCGCGCCGACCCCGGCCACACACCGCCCGGCTGGGGGCGCCGGGTCTCGATACACCCCTGCGGGGCTACTCGACCAGCAGGGGCGTCCAGCACGTGGCGAACGCATGCCCGACGGGACGCCGCTGCAGGCCTGCTCGATCAGCATGGGCGTCCAGCACCCTGCCACATGCATGCTGATCGAGTAGCGCGCGGAGCGCGCGTATCGAGCGGAGGGGGCGCCTTCGGCGCCAGTGCAGGGCGGGGAAAGGATCTTGTGGCTGGCTCGTTGT
>NZ_JALGRS010000002.1:0-398789 GCF_022815565.1 Rathayibacter sp. VKM Ac-2926
CCAACCACAACGAGCCAGCCACAAGATCCTTTCCCCGCCCTGCACTGGCGCCGAAGGCGCCCCCTCCGCTCGATACGGCCGCTCCGCGCCCTACTCGATCAGCATGGACTGCCTGCTGGTCGAGTAGCCGCGCAGCGGCGTATCGAGACCCCGCCCCCTCAGCTCACCGAGTCGCTCGGCTCCTCCATGTACCACTCCGTGAAGGAGCACGCCCGCCCGTCCTCCGCGAAGCGGATCACCCACAGATTCAGGTACGTGCGGTCCGACGGGTAGATGGTCCGCGCCTCCACCACCGCCGTGGTCTCCGTCAGCGCGACGAGCCCCCACGCGAACGTCGGGTCGTCCGGCTCGCTCTCCGCGACCCACCACTCCACGATCGCCTCCCGCGGCGTGATCGCCTCCGCGTACGGCGACGTGAAGTACTCCGCGCCCTCGGTGAAGAGCGCCGCGACATCCGCGGGGTCGTCCGTCGCCCAGGCCTTCTCGTAGCCGGCGATCCAGCTCTCGATCTCGATCATGCGCCCATCCTCGTCCCGCGCCTGGCAGCCCGGTAGAGCGATCGGGAAGGTTTCCGAGCATCGGTCGGTTCGGCTCAGAGGCCCGGCGATGCAAAGCTGAGCAATACGACCCGCCCTGCAGGACGCCGGACCACCGGCGCCCCGCTCCTGCACGCCGCCGACACGAAGGACCGCAGTGCCCGACTCCGACAGACGCTCGCTCACCCGCTCGCCCAGCCCCCGCCTGATCACCGCCGTCCTCGCCTTCGCGGGGATGAGCGCCTCGTTCATGCAGACGCTGGTCGTCCCGATCCAGTCGGAGCTGCCCACCCTGCTCGGCGCCGATCGGAGCGAGACCGCATGGGTGATCACCGCGACCCTGCTCAGCGCGTGCATCCTCACCCCGGTCTCCGGGCGTCTCGGCGACCTCTACGGCAAGCGCCGGATGGCCCTCGCCGCGCTCGTCGTCCTCGTGCTCGGCTCGATCGTCTGCGCCTTCGCGGACGACGTCTGGACGCTCGTTGTCGGCCGCGCCCTCCAGGGTGCGGTGATGGGCGTCATCCCCCTCGGCATCTCGATCCTCCGCGACACCCTGCACCGCGACCGCCTGCCCGGCGCGATCGCCCTCGTCAGCGCCACGCTCGGCATCGGCGGCGCGCTCGGCCTGCCGCTCAGCGCCCTGGTCGCCGAGAACCTCGACTGGCACGTGCTGTTCTGGATGTCCGCCGGACTCGGCGTCCTCGACATCGTCCTCGTGCTCCTCGTCATCCCCGTCTCGACCCTGCGCTCGCCCGGCCGCTTCGACGTCGTCGGCACGATCGGCCTCGCCATCGGACTCAGCGGCATCCTGATCGCCGTCTCCCGCGGCAACGACGCGGGCTGGACGAGCCCCGGCATCCTCGGCTCCGGCCTCGGCGGCGTCGCGGTCCTGCTGATCTGGGGCTGGTACGAGCTGCGCCAGGAGAGCCCGCTCGTCGACCTCCGGGTCGCCGCCCGCCCCGCGGTGCTGTTCACCAACCTCGCCTCGGTGGCCGTCGGCTTCGCCTTCTTCGGCGCGCAGATCACCCTGCCGCAGCGCCTCGAGCTGCCGGCCGCGTCCGGAGTCGGCTTCGGCCTCAGCCTCATCGTGGCGAGCCTGGTCCTGGCGCCCTCGGGCCTGGCGATGATGGCGACCTCGCCGCTCGCCGCCCGGCTCTCGGCGCAGTCCGGACCGCGTCTGGTGCTGGTCTCGGGAGCGGCGCTGATCGCGGTGTCGTACCTGCTGATCCTCCCGTTCGGCGCAGAGGTCTGGCAGATCCTCGTGATCAACGCGCTGATCGGCGTCGGCCTCGGCCTCGCCTACGCCGCGATGCCGACCCTGATCATGCACGCGGTGCCGGCCTCCGAGACCGCGGCGGCGAACGGCCTGAACTCGCTGATGCGCACCCTCGGCACTACGCTCTCGTCCGCGGTGACCGCGGCCGTGCTGGCGCAGCTGACCGTCTCGGTCGGCGCCGTCGACCTGCCGAGCTCGGAGGCGTTCGAGACGACGTTCGTCATCGGCGCGATCGGCGCGGTGGTCGCCGTGGTGCTCGGGCTGCTGATCCCGAAGGTGTCCCGCCCGGAGGTGCGTCCGGCGCTGCCCTGACCGGTGCTTCCGGCCGGTGTGCTCACCCGAGCGCCGCGCAGCCCGCCGTGCTCACTCCTCGTCGAGGAGCAGCCGCTCGATCTGCAGCTCGCGCAGGCGCACGGTCGCCAGCTGGTTCTCTCGCGCGGCGATCGCGAGCCGGCAGAGCAGCACGGCGAGCACGAGCATGATCACGACGACCGCGATGGCCGCGACGATGTAGAGGATGCCGAAGACGTTCAGAGCGGAGAACATCCTCCGACGCTAGCCAGCGGGGGTTGCGCGGATCGTCCCCCGCAGGACGGAGCCGGGACTCCTCGGAACCCCGATGGCGCTTCACATCCGGGCCCGAGGTGCCCGCGCGTAGGGTGACTCCCCGTGGAACCCCGATCTCCCGACCGCGCGGCGCCCGCCGTCCCCCCGCTCAGCGACGAGGTCGCGCAGGCGCTCGACGCCGGCACGGTCGCCGAGATCCGCGCCCTCCGCGACGACTTCGCGCGGTTCATGCTGCAGTACAAGTTCGGCATGGACGAGATCGTCACGAAGGTGACGATCCTGCAGGAGGAGTTCCGCGAGATGCGGGAGTACAACCCGATCGAGCACGTGTCGAGCCGGCTGAAGTCGGCCGACAGCCTGATCGAGAAGATCGAGCGCAAGGGCTGCGACACCTCCTTCGAGGGCATCGCCGCCGCCGTCACCGACATCGCGGGCGTCCGGATCACCTGCAGCTTCGTCTCGGACGTCTACCGCGTCTTCGACATGCTCACCTCGCAGGCCGACGTCCGCGTCCTCGAGGTGAAGGACTACATCGCCACTCCGAAGGAGAACGGCTACAAGAGCCTGCACGCGATCGTCGAGGTGCCGGTGTTCCTCTCGGGAGGCTCGGTCGACGTCTGCGTCGAAGTCCAGTTCCGCACCATCGCGATGGATTTCTGGGCGAGCCTCGAGCACAAGATCTACTACAAGTACGACCGCCAGGTCCCGCAGCAGCTGCTCGACGGCCTGTCCGACGCCGCGCGCACCGCCGCCGCCCTCGATGCCGACATGGAGCGCCTGCACCGCCAGGTCCGCGGCGAGCTCCCTCTCGACCCGGTCCTCCGCATCCTCGACGTCTGACCCGCTGCACCGTTCAAGCAGCCCGCTCCGACGCCATGCTGATCGAGTAGCCCGCGCAGCGGGCGTATCGAGATCCACCGTCGCCGGGGCTACCCCAGCGCCGTCACCAGCACCAGCAGCAGCACTGCGGAACCGTTCAGCGTCGCGTGCGACACGATCGCCGCGCCGAGCCGCCCGGTCACCGTCGAGATCCAGCCGTGCGCGAGCCCGGCGATCACCGTCGTCGTCCCCAGCGTGACCACCGTCGCGGGGTTCACCATCTGGTGCCCGTGCAGCAGGGCGAAGACCAGCGTCGACGCGATCACGCTGAACAACGCCGCCCAGACGCGCCGTCCGCGGGTCGGCGGTGCCGCATCGCCCTTCGTCCGCAGCATCCGGTTGCGGACCGCCCGCATGACGACCCCGCGGCAGAGGATCTCCTCGACGATCGGAGCGACCAGCACCGGGATCATCACGGAGCTCAGCACGAACCACAGCGGATCGGGGTCGAGCTCGAGGTTGCTCTCCGCCTCGCCCAGCAGCGGCGAGAACACGATCAGCACGGCGACGATCGCGAGCCGCACGCCGATCCCCAGCCCGATGCCGATCGGCACGTCGATCCAGCGGAACCGCAGCCCGTAGTCGGCCGCGAGCGACCCCAGCCCGCGCAGCTTCGATGCGGCGAACGGGATGACGAGCGCGACCAGGTAGCTGGCGAACGACCCCGCGAACACGAGCCCGGGGGAGTAGGGCAGCACCCCGAAGCCGAACAGCACGATCAGCAGCGCGAGCGGCAGCACGATCCCGGCGATCGTGAGCGCCGCCGTCGGCAGTCCCCAGCGCACCCGCGGATCCGGCAGATAGAGGAGAGAGGAGTACGGAGCGTCGACCGACGGCTGCGGCTCGGGCGGCGGTGCCCAGGCGAAGACGGGCCCACCCTGCGCCGGCGCGGCGGCGACGGCAGGCTGCTCGGGGGCGACGGTCGACGGATCGGGCGGCGGAAAGGCGGCGGGATTCATGGCCCGCCCAGGCTACGCAGCCCAGCTGAGCGCCCGGAGCGCACCTCGGGCTCGCAGAACCACGTCCGGCACGCCGGTTCGCGCCGTTCTCGCGAGCCGAGGCCGATTCGACGAGCCGAGGATTCCGTAGGGGCGGGGATGCGCGAGAGCATCGGTGCCGCACGAGGACGAACCTCTCGGCCCCTCGGAAATGTTCGATTCTTTCGTTTCTCCCGAGTATCATCGACGCCATGAGCACGTCCACCGATCGACCGCGCGGTGCCCGCAAGGCCCAGACGTACCTCCCCGAGGCCGCCGCCCGGGACGAAATCCTCGACTTCGCCGCGCTGATGCGAGAGCTCGAGATCTTCCTCGCGCAGAACTCGTCGAAGGCGGCGCTCGTCGACCCCCAGGGCAGGGCCCGCCCCATCCCCGATGAGATCTTCCGCATCCTCGATCAGGTGACGAACTCCCTCGCCGCGGGCGAGGGCATCACGGTCGTCCCGCAGGGGACGACGATGACGACGCAGCAGGCCGCGGACTTCCTCGGGATCAGTCGCCCGACGCTGGTCCGCCTGCTGGAAGCGGGCGACATCGCTCATGACAAGCCCGGTCGTCACCGTCGGGTCCGGTTGGAGGACCTGGTCGCCTACCAGGCGGACTTCCGCGCCGAACGCCGCGCCGCGCTGCGCGAGCTGCGGCAGGCGAGTCTGAGCGCGAAGGTCCAGGTGGGCGATCCTGCCGCGGTGAAGCGGCGTGCGGAGCTCGACGCTGAGTGAGATTCCCGGCCTTCTTCGACAACAACGTCCTCTACGGCGCTCTGCTCAACGACGTCGTCCTCGAACTCGCTGATCGCGGGCTCTACCGGCCGCTGTGGTCGAAGGACGTCCTGTTCGAGCTCGCGAAGAACCTGGTGAAGAACGGGGAGGATCCGCTTCTCGTCGAGAAGCGCGTCGGGACGATGGAGCGCTACTTCGCCGACGCCATGGTCTCCGGCTACGACGACCTGGTACCGACGATGGCGAACGACGAGAAGGATCGGCACGTCCTCGCGGCCGCCGTCCGTGGCGGTGCAGAGGTGCTGGTGACGTTCAACACGAAGGACTTCCCGCCGGCGTCCGTCGAGCCGTTCGACCTCGAGATCGTCCATCCCGACGCCTTCCTGCTGGACCAGCTCGACCTCTACCGCGCGCCGACGCTCCGCGCTCTTGTCGAACTCGTCGAGGGGTACGACTCTCCGGCGATGACCGTCGACGACTTCCTGCTCGCGCTCACCCGCGCCGGGGTGCCGGACTTCGTGGATGCCGTTCGGTCGAAGCTCTACTGACCCGTCCCGGAGGGGACCGAGGCAGGAGCGTCACGCGCCGGCGGCCGGACGGTGGCTCACGCGGCGATCGGGCCGACCAGTTAACGGAAGAAACCCCCGCCATGTAGAAGCTAGGCGAGGGTTTCCGTGGCTCCGACGGGCGTCGATCCCGTGACCTCACGATTTTCAGTCGTGCGCTCTACCAACTGAGCTACAGAGCCGTTGCAGCCGAGGATGCCCGAGGACATCGATGCCGCGAGGAGACGAACGAGTCGTCTCCTGGAAAAGGCCCTTCCTCTCGGAAGGGCCTCTCTGCGACCCTGACGGGACTTGAACCCGCGACCTCCGCCGTGACAGGGCGGCACGCTAACCAGCTGCGCTACAGGGCCTCGTTGCGAAGACAAGCATACTGCCTTCGAGGCTGTTCGATTTTCACATCCCGTCCGTCTCCGGCCGTTCTGCGGTGGTGCACTTCTCTTGCGGTGGTAGTCCTCATCCGTGACCCCAACGGGATTCGAACCCGTGCTGCCGCCGTGAAAGGGCGGTGTCCTAGGCCACTAAACGATGGGGCCGGAAGCTCGCCGGGGCGACCCTGCGGCCGACCCACCATGACTACCGACACGCAAGCATAGGGACAGCCGGCCGGATATGCAAAATCGGCCCTGGAGGGGCGCCGATCGCGGGTCGGCCGCCGCACGTCGATGCGCGCCTGTGCCCCGGACGGGCGACGCCGATCCCTAGGCGTACGGGGAGGGCTTGACTAGTGTGGGTCGGAATCGCCACTTCCTCGCGACGGAGCCGCACCGCCGCCGGGGGAGTAGTCCGTCTCCAGCACCGAGGTCCCATGATCCACTCTTCGCGCCGAAACCGCCCCGCACGCCGCTCCGGCGCGCCGCGGATCGGCCGTCTCCGCGGCACCGCCCTCGTCTCGGCCGCGGTGGCCCTGGTCGCGGGCCTGCTGGTCGCCACTCCCGCGCAGGCGGTCGAGTACCCCAGCTGGGCCGACGTCGAGGCGGCGAAGGGCAACACCCAGGCGGCGGCCGCGCAGGTGGACAGCATCCTCTCGCTGATCGACGGCCTGCAGAGCGAGGTCGCGGCGGCGCAGCAGGTCGCCGAGCAGCGCGGCGAGGAGTACTTCGCGGCGCAGCAGGACTTCGACGACGCCTCCGATCGGGCGAGCGAGCTCGAGGCCAAGGCCACCGCCAGTGCCGATCAGGCCGACGCCGCGACGCAGCAGGCGGGCCTCCTGGCCGCTCAGCTCTACCGCACCACCGGCACCGACCTCTCGGTCAACATCTTCCTCGACGGCGAGGGCGGCAAGGCCGACGACCTCCTCGGCCGCATCGGCAACATGACCAAGCTCGTCGAGCGCTCCAACGCCATCTACGAGCAGGCCAGCACCACCAAGAACACCGCCGAGTCGCTCGGCGACCAGGCGAAGGTCGCGCAGGCCGAGCGGGAGAAGCTCCGCGTCGCCGCCGAGTCGAAGCTCGCCGAGGCCACGGCCGCGCAGGCCGCCTCGGAGGCCGCGCTCACCGAGCAGCAGAACCAGAGCATCGTGCTCGAGCAGCAGCTGGCCGCCCTCCGCGACACGGAGTCGACGACCGTCGCCGACTACGAGGCCGGCGTCGCCGCCCGCGAGGCCGAGCGCCAGCGCATCCTCGCCGAGCAGGAGGCCGCCCGTCAGGCGCAGGCCGAGCTCGCCCGCCAGCGGGCCGCAGCAGCCCGAGAGGCCGCGGCGGCGGCAGCAGCAGCGGCTCCCTCCCGCGGATCCGGCGGCGGCGGTGGCTACAGCGCCCCGGTCGCCCCGTCTCCGGGTGGCGGCTCGACCGCGGTCAGCGACTCCGGCTGGGTGCTCCCCGCCTCGGGCCGCATCACCGGCACCTTCGGCCCCCGCGGCAGCCTCTCCACCGGCGGCGGCTCGACCAGCTCGTACCACCGCGGCACCGACATCGCCGGCGGCTGCGGCATCCCGATCTTCGCCGCCCACAGCGGAACGGTGACCTACGCCGGCTGGTTCGGCACCTACGGCAACTGGATCGAGATCAGCAACGGCGACGGCATCAGCACCGGCTACGCGCACATCATGCCTGGCGGCATCTACGTCAGCGTCGGCCAGCGGGTCGAGGCGGGCCAGCAGATCGCCGCCGTCGGCACCACCGGCGCCTCGACCGGCTGCCACCTGCACTACGAGACCCGCGTCAACGGCACCGCCGTCGACGCTCAGCCCTTCATGGCCGCACGAGGAGTCACACTTGGTTGACGCGCAGAAGACCGCCCGCAGCTTCACCCCCGCCCCGCGTGAGCGGGCCTGGAAGGGCCGTCTTCCGCTGGCGGTCTCGGCCGCCTTCGCGGTGACGGCCGTCACGGCGTCGCTCGGCATCGTGCCGGCTCAGGCCGACGACCCGTCGTACCCCTCGTGGGACGACGTCCAGAACGCGAAGACCGACGAGGCCAGCAAGCAGGCCGAGATCGACTCGATCACCGCGCTGATCGGCGGGCTGCAGACCTCGGTCGACGACGCCTCGCTCGTCGCGATGAAGAAGGCGGAGGCCTGGCGCCAGGCCCAGGAGGCGCTCGACGCCGCGGCCGCCGCCGTCACCGAGCTCGAGGACCGCGCGAACGCGGCGGCGTCGACGGCGCACACGTCGCAGATGCGGGCCGGCCTCCTCGCCGCGCACCTCTCCCGCTCCGCCGGCGGCGACCTCTCGATGAGCCTCGTCGCGAAGGGCCAGGACGCGGGCGACCTGCTCTACCAGCTCGGCGCCATGTCGCAGCTCTCCGAGCAGTCGCAGCGCGTCTACGCCGACGCCCTCGCCGACAAGCAGACCGCGGAGTCGCTCGCCGAGCAGGCCGACGTCGCCGTCGTGGAGCACCAGAAGCTGTCCGACGCCGCGGACGAGGCCCGCACGGGCGCCGACGCCGCCGCAGCCTCCGCCCGGAGCGCCCTCGCGGCGCAGGAGGCGAAGTCGGAGGAGCTCATCGCGCAGCTCGCCCTGCTCAAGGACTCCACCGTCGAGATCGAGACCGCGTTCCTCGCCGGCGAGCAGGAGCGCAAGGCCGCCGCGGCCGCTGCCGCAGCCGCCGCGAAGGCCGAGGCCGACGCTGCGGCCGCCCAGCCCGCCGCGAGCGCTCCCGTCGCGGCTCAGCCGTCGTCCGACTCCTCGTCGTCCGGCTCCTCGTCCTCCGGCTCCCGCCCGGCCGCGCCGGCCGCGAACCAGCCCTCGGCGCCGGTCGTGCAGCAGCCGGTCGCCCCCCAGCCCGAGGCGCCGCAGCAGCAGCCGGCACCGCAGCAGCCCGCTGCGCCGGCGGCCCCCGCGCAGCAGCCCGCCGTCCAGCTCCCGCAGCCGGCCGCACCGCAGCCCGCGCCGGTCCCGGTGGCGAACCCGGAGCCGCAGGTCGACCAGGTGGAGACCGCGATCTCCTACGCGATGGCGCAGCTCGGCGAGCGCTACGTGCTCGGCGGCATGGGTCCGGACGTCTGGGACTGCTCGGGTCTCACCAAGCAGTCGTACGCGAGCGCCGGCGAGTACATCGGCACGCACTCCGCGACGAACCAGTACAACACCATGGCGAACGAGGGCAAGCTCGTCCCCTACAGCCAGCGTCAGCGCGGCGACCTGCTCTTCTGGTCGGACTCGCCCGGTGACTACTACCACGTCGCCATCTACCTCGGCGACGGCCAGATGATCGAGGCGCCGAACCCCAACTCGCCGGTGCGCGTGCACTCCATCTGGGGCACTCCGACCGGCATGGTCGGCCGCCCGACGGCGTAGCGCCGCCCGCGCGGCTCCGCCCGGGCAGCACCGCCCGAAGACACGAGAACCCGCCCCCTCGAGGCGCCGGCAGCAGCCGGTCGACTCGACGGGGCGGGTTCCGTCGTGAGAAGACCCGTGAGGGTCAGTGGCCCTCTTCGGCCAGCTTCTTGATGCCGTCCTGGACGATCTGCTCGGCCTCGGCCGCGTCGCCCCAGGCCTCGACCTTGACCCACTTGTTGGGCTCGAGGTCCTTGTAGCGCTCGAAGAAGTGCTTGATCTCGTTCTTGGTCTGCTCCGGGACGTCCGTGATGTCCTGGATGTGCTGCCAGCGCGGGTCCTTCGCGGGGACCACGATCACCTTGGCGTCGGAGCCGGCCTCGTCGCTCATGTTGAGCACGCCGACCGGGCGGACGGAGACGCCCACGCCCGGGAAGACGGGGTACTCGAGCAGCACCAGCGCGTCGACGGGGTCGCCGTCGAGGCCGAGGGTGTTCTCGAAGTAGCCGTAGTCCGTCGGGTAGACGAAGGAGGTGAAGAGCACGCGGTCGAGGTAGACGCGACCGGTCTCGTGATCGACCTCGTACTTGTTGCGGCTGCCCTTGGGGATCTCTACGACGACGTCGTATGCGGCCATGTTCGCTCCTTGAGTCGGTGGCGCCGCGGGCGGCGCATCGGCGGGTCGGACCGGCCGGGGGAGTGCGCGCGGACACGCGCGCTCGCAGGCCGGATCGCTGGCCTAACGTTACTTGATGTGCCCGATCGCCCCCGCCTGACTCCCGCCGTCGCCGACATCCGGCGCGCGGTGCGCGCGAGCCTCGACGAGCTCGAATCCGGAGCCCTGGTGCTCGTCGCGCTGAGCGGCGGAGCCGACTCGCTGGCCCTCGCCGCCGCGGTCGCCTTCGAGGCCGAGCGCGGCGGCCGGCGGGCCGGCGCCGTGGTCGTCGACCACGGTCTCCAGGACGGATCGGCGGAGGTCGCGCGACGCGCATCGGAGCAGGCGCACACCCTCGGCCTCGCCCCCGTGCTGCGCGAGGTCGTGTCGGTGCTGCCGGACGGAGACGGCCCGGAGGCGGCGGCGCGCACGGCGCGGTACCGCGCTTTCGACGACGCGGTCGAGGCGACGGGCGCCGCGGCGGTCCTCCTCGCCCACACGCTCGACGACCAGGCCGAGACGGTGCTGCTCGGGCTGGCCCGGGGCGCGGGCGCCGCGAGTCTGCACGGCATGGCGGCGGTGAGCGGGGTGCTGCGGCGCCCTCTGCTCGGCATCCGGCGCTCGAGCACCGTGGCCGCCTGCGCGGACGCCGGGCTGGAGCCCTGGAGTGATCCGCACAACGACGATCCGCGCTACACCCGCGTCCGCGTCCGCCGCTCGGTGCTGCCGGTGCTCGAGGACGAGCTCGGCCCGGGAGTCGCCGAGGCGCTCGCCCGCACGGCCGACCAGCTCCGCGAGGACGGCGACGCGCTCGACGCGATGGCGCTCGACTGGGCGCTCGAGCTCGTCGGCCAGAACGACGACGGCCACGTAACGGTCGACGCGCGCGGCCTCGCCGCCGACCCGCCGGCGCTGCGCCAGCGGATCATCCGCCTCGTCGTGCAGAACGAGTTCGGCGTCGCCCTCTCCCGCGCCCAGACCCTCGCCGTCGCCGCCCTCGTCACCGACTGGCACGGCCAGAAGGGCGTCGACCTCCCCGGAGTCCGCGCCACCCGGGTCTCCGCAACTCTCGTCTTCGCCCCCGTGTGATCTCCCCGCCGCGAGATGCCACTTGTGCACGCGACACGCCGTGGAAGGCGTGCACAAGTGGCATCTCGCGGAGGGGAGCAGGGCGTCCCCGCCCGTAGAGTGGCCGGGTGGAAGCAGCCGACATCGCCGACGACATCACCGAGGTCCTCTTCACCGAGGCCGAGATCCACGAGCGGATCCGCGACCTGGCCCGCGCCATCGAGCGCGACTACGCCGGCGAGAACCTGCTCATCGTGGGGGTGCTCCGCGGTGCCGTGATGGTGATGGCGGACCTCGCCCGCGAGCTCAAGCTCGACATCGTGATGGACTGGATGGCCGTCTCCTCCTACGGCAGCAGCACGAAGTCCTCCGGCGTGGTGCGGATCCTCAAGGACCTCGACACCGACATCACCGACCGCAAGGTGCTGATCGTCGAGGACATCATCGACTCCGGCCTCACGCTCTCCTGGCTGCAGGGCAACCTGCGCAGCCGCGGCGCGGAGTCCGTCGAGATCTGCGCGCTCTTCCGCAAGCCCCGCGCCGCCAAGGTCGAGGTCGACGTCGCGTACGTGGGCTTCGACATCCCGAACGACTTCGTCATCGGCTACGGCCTCGACTACGCCGAGCGCTACCGCAACCTCCGCGATGTCGCGATCCTCGCTCCCCACGTCTACGCCTGACCGGGCCGGGGCCGACGCCCGCGCGGACGCGGCGCAGTCGAGCCTCGAGCGGCTGTTCGCCGTGCCGGTGCTCGGCTACCACGTGAGCTATCCGACGTCGCTGCGCGCGGATCTCGAGTTCGACTACTGGTGGCTCGCGCACGCGATCGACGCCGCCGTCGACGCGTTCGAGCGCACCGGGGACACCGGGCACCTCGAGCGCGCTTCGCGGATCCACAGCGCCGTCCGGCTCCGCAACGGCGGCCGGCTGGTCAACGGCTACTTCGACGACATGATGTGGCTCGGCGGCGCGCTCGCCCGTCTGGGCGAGGCGACGGGGGAGGGGCGCTGGCTCGACCGCGCGGACCGGCTCTGGCGCTTCGCGGTCGCACGAGGCTGGAACCTCCGGCACGGCGCGAGCCTGGCCTGGCGTCGCCGCCAGCTCGACTACAAGAACGCACCGGCGAACGGGCCGTTCGCGATCCTCGGCGCGCGGCTGGAGCGGCTCCGCCCCGACGGCCGCGAGGAGCTGGCCCGCGCCGCCTTCGACTGGCTGCACGTGCGCCTGCGCGACGACGACACCGGCTTCGTCGCCGACGGCATCGGCCGCGAGGGCGGCTCGGCCCGCGACGACTGGGCGTTCAGCTACAACCACGGCGTCTACATCGGCGCGGCGCTGGCGCTGCACCGGCTGCGCCCGGATGCACGGCTGCTCGCGCACGCCTCCCGCACCGCCGACGACCTGCTCACGCGCCTCGCACCCGACGGCGTCTTCGTCGACCAGGGCGCGGGCGACGGCGCGCTCTTCGGCGGGATCGCCTACCGGCACCTGGTCGACCTCGCGACGGCGGACGGGGTCGACGCCGCGTCCGCCACGCGGATCCGCCGCTTCGTCACCGGCAGCGTCGACGCCCTCTGGCGCTCGAGCGAGCGCGGCGGGATCCTGCTCGCCGGGCCGCGCTGGGACGCCCCGCCGACCCTGCCCGCGACGCTCTCGGCCGAGATCGGCGCGGTCCTCGCGACGGAGGCGGCGGCGACCCTCGAGCGGCGCACGGTGCGGGACGCGGCGCCCGGCACAGCAGACTGAGAGCGTGAGAGCCCCTTCCGCGAGATCCACGGCCGCGCGACCCGTGGTCGCCGTCGTCATCAATCCGAGCAAGTTCGACGACGTCGGCGCCGCGCAGGACGTGGTCGCCACGGTCGCCCGCCGCGCCGGCTGGCGCGAGCCGCTCTGGTTCGAGACCAGCGTCGACGACTCCGGAGCCGGAGCCGCGCGGGCCGCGCTGGAGTCGGGCGCCGACCTCGTCTGCGCGATGGGCGGCGACGGCACCGTGCGCGCTGTCGCCTCGGTGCTGCGCGGCACGTCCGTCCCCTACGGACTGCTGCCCAGCGGCACCGGCAACCTTCTCGCCCGCAACCTCGGGATCCCGCTCGGTGCGCTCGCCGACGCGGTCGAGATCGCGCTGCTCGGGCAGGACCGGGCGATCGACGTCGGAACGGCGACCTTCGACGACGGCGAGGAGCGCGTCTTCATGGTGATGGGCGGCGTGGGCCTGGACGCGGAGATCATGGACAAGACCGACGACGAGCTGAAGAAGCGGGTCGGCTGGGGCGCCTACGTGGCGGCAGGCGCCGAGGTGATGTTCAAGGCCGGCTTCGAGGTGACGCTGACGATCGACGGCAAGCCGGAGCCGCCGACCCGCACCCTGATGGTGCTGGCCTGCAACTGCAGCTCGGTCGTGGCGAACATCGAGCTCGCCGCCGGCGCGGTCCTCGACGACGGCGACCTCGAGCTGGTGCTGCTGCGCCGCCGCTTCGGCCTCGCTCTCGACGTCGCGACCGGCAACCGCAACGGCCTCGCGTCCCTGCACCAGTGGCCGGGGCGCGAGTTCTCCTTCTCGCTCGACCAGCCCGTGCTCGCCGAGCTCGACGGCGACCCGATCGGCCGCACCACGAGCGGCCGCTTCAGCGTCGACCCCGGCGCGCTGCTCGTCCGCCTGCCCGTGCCGACCCCGAAGAGCCCGGGCCTCACCCCGCACGACACCCTCGTGATCGACACCACCGAGATCGCGACGATCCTCGCCGCCGAGCCCGACGGAGCGGCACCGACCACCTGACGCTCCGAGCGCCACCATGCTGGTCGAGTAGCGCCGCAGGGGCGTATCGAGACCCGCCGTCATCAGCAGGGAGGTCTGCAGACTCGACGTCCGGTGACGGTGGATCTCGAGACGCCCGCTGCGCGGGCTACTCGATCAGCATGCAACGAGAGTGCTGCTGTCTCCCCCTCATGCTGGTCGAGTAGCCCCGGAGGGGCGTATCGAGACCCGGCGTCGTCAGCAGGAAGGTCTGCAGACTCGACGTCCGGTGACGGTGGATCTCGATACGCCCGCTGCGCGGGCTACTCGATCAGCATGAAGGGGTGCTCCGCGATCGGCATGTAGGCGGCGCGAACTGCTCGCTCCACCGCAATGCTTCCTCCCGCTCCTTTACGGTTGTAATGTAGATTACGAACGTAAAGGAGGCACCATGACCGACCCCCGCCTCGCCCGCTCACGCGAGCAGCTGATCGCCGCGATCACGGTCGCGCTCGATCACCCCGGCGACGAGCAGCCGTCGATCACCGACCTCTGCTCCGCCGCCCGCGTCAGCCGGCCGACCTTCTACCAGCACTTCGGCGACGTGCCCTCGCTGGTCGAGGCCGCCGCGCTCGAGCGCATGCACGCGCTGTTCGCCGCCGTCGTGCCGCCCTCGCCGCAGGACGACTGGGAGACCGCGGTGCCCCGCGTCGTCCGCGGCCTGCTCTCGGGACTCCTCGAGCACGCCGACTTCTACCGCCGCGCGCTGAGCGGAGGCGCCGCCCGCTCCGTCCAGGAGTCGGTCGTCGCCTTCCTCGCCCAGCGGCTGCTCGCCTTCTCGCCGCTGGCCGCGCAGGAGGCGGGCGACCGCGCCCGGGTCGAGCGCTTCGCCGTCTTCCTCGCCGCCGGGACCGTCTGGCTCGTCGTCGGCTGGCTGCTCGACGGCGACGACCGCCGCCCGGTCGCCTCCGCCTCGGCCGAGATCGCCGAGCTCCTCGTCACCGGAGTCGCATCGCCGCGGCTCA
This sequence comes from Rathayibacter sp. VKM Ac-2926, assembly GCF_022815565.1. NCBI lineage: Bacteria > Bacillati > Actinomycetota > Actinomycetes > Micrococcales > Microbacteriaceae > Rathayibacter > Rathayibacter sp. VKM Ac-2926. The sequence goes on from NZ_JALGRS010000002.1 coordinate 14,740, forward strand.
CCGCCCCCGCCCCCGACTCCTCGAAGTAGAAGGACCATGCCCGCCTCCGCCGCCCGCCGCTCACCCCGGCTCCTCCACCGTCTGCGCTCCGTCTCCCCGCGCCTCGTCGTCGTCTTCTCCGCGATCGCGCTCATCCCGCTGATCTACGCGGGCCTGCTGACCTCGGCGAACCTCGACCCGACCCACCACCTCGACACCGTCCCCGCGGCGATCGTGAACGAGGACACCGGCGCGACCGCCGCCGACGGCTCGGCCCTCGCGCTCGGCGACGCGCTGACCGACGAGCTGACGACGAGCACCTCCGCCTCGAACTTCGACTGGACGCGGACCGACGCCGACGAGGCCGCGAGCGAGCTCGCCTCCGGCGCCGTCTACGCAGTGCTGACCGTGCCGGCCGGCTTCTCGGCCGACGTCGCCTCCGTCGGCGGGGACGACCCGTCGGCCGCGACCGAGGCTCGGCTGTCGATCGCGACGAACGACGGCGCCAACCTGATCGTCGGCAACATCGCCGCGACGATCGGCAGCACGGTGACCCAGACCCTCGAGAAGCAGGTCGGCGAGGAGTACCTGAAGAACGTCTACGTCGGCTTCACGGACGTGCACGACAGCCTGGAGCAGGCCGCCGACGGCGCGACGCAGCTCGCCGACGGCGCGGCCACCGCGTCGAGCGGCTCGGACGAGCTCGTGGTCGGTCTCGAGCAGCTGCAGGACGGCACCGCGCAGCTCGCCACCGGTGCGGACTCGCTCCGCGCCGGGGCCGGCTCTGCCGCGGACGGAGCGGCGACCCTCTCCTCCGGGCTTCAGCAGCTCGCCGACGGGACGGCCGCGCTGCCGTCGTCCGCCGCCGCGCTGAACACCGGAGCGCAGTCGGTCGCCACGGGTGCGCAGTCGCTCGACGGTGGAGCCGTGGACCTGGCGACCGGAGCGGCGACCCTCGCCGACGGCACCGCCGCCCTGTCCTCCGGAGCGGCGACGGCCGCGACCGGCGCGCAGTCCCTCGCCGAGGGCGCCTCCTCCGTCTCCGACGGCGCGACGGCGGCGCTCGCCGGTGCCGGGACGCTGCGCGACGGCTCGGCGGCGCTGGCCGCGAGCACTCCCGCCCTGGCCACCGGAGCGGCGACGGTCGACACCGGCCTCCGGTCGCTGATCGCCGGCTACGGCACCCTCACCGACACCGAGCGCCTCGCCCTCCTCACGCAGCTCGAGTCGGGAGCTGCCGGAGTCTCGGCCGGAGCGACCGCCGCGGACCAGGGCGCGCAGACCCTCGCCGCCGGGTCCTCGGCGCTCGTCGGCGACTCCTCGGGCGGGCTGACCGCACTCGCCGCGGGCGCCGCCTCCGTGTCCTCCGGAGCCGCCGACCTCACCACCGGCGTGCAGTCGCTCGCCGCCGGAGCCGCGTCCGCCGACTCCGGCGCGCAGTCGCTCAGCACCGGGGCGCAGTCCCTCGCGACCGGCGCCGCCTCCCTCGACTCCGGAGCGGCGCAGGTCGCCGCCGGCACCGGCACCCTCGCCGGCAGCGTCGGCCCGCTGACGACCGGCCTCGACTCCGCCGCGAGCGGGGCCGGAGCGCTCGCCTCGGGCACCGCCTCCCTCGCCTCCGGTTCCGACGCCCTCGCCACCGGTGCCGACTCCGCCGCGCAGGGCAGCGCGGACGCCGCGACCGGCGCCGGCAGCCTCGCCTCGGGCATCGCCTCCCTCGCCACCGGCTCCGAGACCCTGTCCGGGAAGCTGGCCGACGGCGCCGCCGACGTCCCCTCCTACACGTCGGACCAGGCGGACGCGCTCAGCGCCGTCGCCGCGGCCCCCGTCGCGCTCGACACCGAGCGCCTGAACCGCGTGCCCGAGTACGGTTCCGGACTCGCGCCCTACTTCATGGCCCTCGCGCTCTGGGTCGGCGCCCTCGCCTTCTACCTGATGAGTGCGCCGCTGAGCGAGCGCCTGCTCGCCGCCCGCCGGCCCGCCTGGGTGGTCGCGCTGCGCAGCTACCTCCCCGGCGCGCTGATGGCGGTGGCGCAGGGCGTGCTCGCCGCGCTGGTGATCCGCTTCGGCGTCGGCGTCGACATGGCGCAGCTCCCGGCGCTGATGGGGATCGCGGTCCTCACCAGCCTGACCTTCGTCGCGATCAACCAGGCGCTGATCGCCCTGCTCGACGCGCCCGGCCGCTTCCTCGCGCTGCTGCTGATCGTGCTCCAGCTCTCCTCGGCGGGCGGCACCTATCCGATCGAGACGGCGCCCGCCTTCTTCCAGGCCGTGCACGGGGTGCTGCCGCTGACCTACACGGTCGAGGCGTTCCGCTCCCTGATCGCCGGCGGCAGCATCGGCGTCGCGAACGCCGTGCTGGTGCTCTCGCTCTGGCTGCTCGGCGCCCTCGCCGTCACCGTGCTGGCCGCCGCCCGCCGCCGCCGCGGCCTGACGCCGGCGCTGCGCGACCCGGAGCCCCTCCTCGAGACGGCGTGACCGGAGCGGCCCAGCATGCTGGTCGACGGCGTGACCGGAGGACGCCTGCGGCGGTGGCGCCCAGCATGCTGGTCGAGTAGCCGCGCAGCGGCGTATCGAGACCCGCCGTCATCAGCACGACGGGTCTGCAGACTCGTCTTCTGACGCTGGTGGATCTCGATACGCCCGCTGCGCGGGCTACTCGATCAGCATGAACCCCGCTGGGCGGGCTACTCGATCAGCATGGGGCGGACCCGCTGGGCGGGCTACTCGATCAGCGTGGAGGCAGCGTGCCGGAGTCGGTCCCGCGCGCCGAACAGCCGCCGCCCCGCGCCCAGCCCGCGCCTCCTCCGCCCAGGGCGAACGCGTGGCGCGCGCTCAGAGAGCGGGAGGTAGCCTGACACTCACATTTCCTCGTCAGAAAGGTGCCGGGCCTGCGCCCGCAACATTCATGAACGTCAAGCGCATCTTCCGGGGTCCCATTCTCTACGTCGTCCTCGCGATCGTGGCGGTCTGGATCGGCTCCTCGCTGATCACGATGTCGGGCTTCCGGCAGATCAGCACGCAGGAGGGGCTCCAGCTCCTCTCCGACGGCAAGGTCGACTCCGCGAAGATCGTCGACGGCGAGCAGCGCGTCGACCTGACCCTCGCGCAGGACGACGGCGACAACGGCAAGCAGGTGCAGTTCTACTACGTGGCACCGCGCGGCGCCGAGGTCGTGGACGCGGTCACCACCGCTGCTCCGTCCGACGGCTACGACGACGAGGTCCCGCAGACCAACTGGTTCCTCTCCGCTCTCGGCTTCCTCCTCCCGATCCTCCTGATCGGCGCGTTCTTCTGGCTGATGCTCTCGGGCATGCAGGGCGGCGGCAACCGCGTCATGCAGTTCGGCAAGTCGAAGGCGAAGCTGGTCTCGAAGGAGTCGCCCAAGGTCACGTTCGGCGACGTCGCCGGCGCCGACGAGGCGATCGAGGAGCTGCACGAGATCAAGGAGTTCCTCAAGGAGCCCGCCAAGTTCCAGGCCGTCGGCGCGCGGATCCCGAAGGGCGTCCTGCTCTACGGCCCTCCCGGCACCGGCAAGACCCTGCTGGCCCGCGCCGTCGCGGGTGAGGCGGGCGTCCCCTTCTACTCGATCTCCGGCTCCGACTTCGTCGAGATGTTCGTCGGCGTCGGCGCGAGCCGCGTGCGCGACCTGTTCCAGCAGGCCAAGGAGAACTCGCCGGCCATCATCTTCGTCGACGAGATCGACGCCGTCGGCCGCCACCGCGGCGCCGGCATGGGTGGCGGGCACGACGAGCGCGAGCAGACCCTCAACCAGCTGCTGGTCGAGATGGACGGCTTCGACGTCAAGACCAACGTCATCCTGATCGCGGCGACCAACCGCCCCGACATCCTCGACCCCGCGCTGCTGCGCCCGGGCCGCTTCGACCGCCAGATCGGCGTCGACGCCCCCGACATGCTCGGCCGCAAGAAGATCCTCGAGGTGCACGGCCGCGGCAAGCCGCTGGCCGGCGGAGTCGACCTCGAGGTCGTCGCCCGCAAGACCCCGGGCTTCACCGGCGCCGACCTCGCGAACGTCCTCAACGAGGCCGCGCTGCTCACCGCCCGCTCCAACGCGCAGCTGATCGACAACCGCGCGCTCGACGAGGCGATCGACCGCGTCATCGCCGGTCCGCAGCGCCGCACGCGCGTCATGCGCGACAAGGAGAAGCTGATCACGGCGTACCACGAGGGCGGCCACGCCCTCGCCGCCGCGGCGATGCGCCACACCGACCCCGTCACGAAGGTCACGATCCTCCCGCGCGGCCGAGCCCTCGGCTACACGATGGTCCTGCCGCTCGAGGACAAGTACTCGACCACCCGCAACGAGCTGCTCGACCAGCTCGCCTACGCGATGGGCGGCCGTGTCGCGGAGGAGATCGTCTTCCACGACCCGACCACCGGCGCCTCGAACGACATCGAGAAGGCGACCTCGATCGCCCGCAAGATGGTCACCGAGTTCGGCATGTCCTCGAACGTGGGCGCGGTGAAGCTCGGCTCCTCCTCGGGCGAGATGTTCCTCGGCCGCGACATGGGCCACCAGCGCGACTACTCCGAGCAGGTCGCCGAGCGCGTCGACCTCGAGACCCGGCAGCTGATCGAGCAGGCGCACGACGAGGCCTGGCAGGTCATCAACGCCAACCGCGACATCCTCGACCGCCTCGCCGCCGACCTCCTCGAGAAGGAGACCCTCGACCACGACCAGCTGGCCGAGATCTTCAAGGACGTCCGCAAGATCGACGAGCGCCCGCAGTGGCTCTCGAGCGACAAGCGCCCGCTCTCCGACCTCCCGCCGATCGCCATGCCGCCCGCCAAGGCGCCGATCGACGCCGGCGCCACCGACGGCGCGGTCGTCTCGGAGAGCTCCGAGCCCGCTGCCCCGCAGCGGCCGCCGCTGATCAACCCGCGCCCGACGACGGCGTAGCAGCACCGTGCCGGTCGACAGGGCGCGCATCGAGGCCGCCGTCGCCGAGCTCCTCGCGGCCATCGGGGAGGACCCGGGCCGCGAGGGGCTCTCGACAACCCCGCAGCGCTTCGCCGACTCCTACGAGGAGTTCTTCGGCGAGTTCGACCTCGACCCGGCCTCGCACCTCGCCGAGACCTTCGCGGTCGTCGAGGAGGGGGAGCAGCCGCCGGCGACCCAGACGGTCGTCGTCCGCGACCTGGCCTTCCGCTCCGTCTGCGAGCACCACCTGCTGCCCTTCGCCGGCGTCGCGCACATCGCCTACCGCGCGGGTGAGCGGGTCGTCGGCCTCGGCAAGCTCCCGCGGGTCGTCGAGACCGTCGCGTCCAGGCCGCAGTTGCAGGAGCGGCTCACCGAGCAGATCGCGGACGTCCTCGACGCCGGCCTCTCGCCCGAGGGCGTCCTGGTCGTCGTCGACGCCGAGCACGGCTGCGTCCGGCTGCGCGGCGCGCGCCAGAGGGCCAGCTCGACCGTCACCGTCGCCGCCCGCGGCACCCTCGCCGACCCCGCCGCGCGCGCCGAGATCATCGCGCTGATCGGCGCCGCCCGGGAGGCCTGACGTGGGCCTCGCCGTCACCGATCTCGCACCCGGCCATCGCGCCGCGCTCCTCGGGATCCTCAACGTCACCCCCGACTCCTTCAGCGACGGCGGTCGCTGGCTGTCCGTCGACGACGCGGTCGAGCACGGACTCGGGATGACCCGCCCCATCGGCGACGGCCCCGCGTCCTTCGGCGCCGACCTCGTCGACGTCGGCGGGGAGTCGACCCGGCCCGGCGCCGCGCGCGTCGACGCCGCTGCTGAGCAGGGGCGGGTGCTGCCCGTCGTCCGCGCGCTCGCGGCCGAGGGTGTCCGGGTCAGCATCGACACCATGAGCGCCGCGACGGCGGAGGCCGCCCTGGACGCGGGCGCGGTCGTCGTCAACGACGTCTCCGGCGGGCTCGCCGACCCGGCGATGCTGCCGCTCGTCGCGGAGCGAGGCGCGGTCTACATCGCCATGCACTGGCGCGGTCACAGCGCCGGGATGACGGAGCTCGCCTCCTACGCCGACGTGGTCGCCGAGGTGCGCTCCGAGCTGGAGCGCCGCGTGGACGCCGCTCGCGCGGCGGGCATCCGCGACGAGCACCTGATCCTCGACCCCGGACTCGGCTTCGCGAAGGACGGCGGCCACGACTGGGCGCTGCTCGCGCACCTCGATGCGATCGTCTCGCTGGGCCTGCCCGTGCTGGTCGGCCACTCCCGCAAGCGCTTCCTCGCGCCCTTCGCGCCGGCCGGCTCGACCGCGGCGGAGCGCGACGACGTGACGGCGCTGCTGAGCCTCGCCGCCGTCGACCGCGGCGCCTGGGGCGTCCGGGTGCACGACGTCCGCTCGAGCGCCCGCGCCCTCGCGCTCGGCGCCCGCCTCCAGGAGGAGCTCCCGTGACCGACCCCGCCCGCTCCGCCGCCACTCCGCCGACGCTCGACGCCGCCGCGCTCGCGCTGCGCGACTCGATCACCCTGACGGGCCTGCGGGTGCGCGCGCACCACGGCGTCTTCGACTTCGAGCGCGAGAACGGCCAGGACTTCGTCATCGACGCCACGGTCTGGCTCGACCTCGCTCCGGCGGCGAGCGGCGACGCGCTGGCCGAGACGGTGCACTACGGGGAGCTGGCGATCGCCCTCGCCGACGCCGTCACCCGCGACCCGGTCGACCTGATCGAGACCGTCGCGGAGCGCCTGGCCGCGGTCGCGCTGAGCTTCGCCGCCGCCGAGGTGGTGCGGATCACCGTGCACAAGCCCGACGCGCCCATCCCACTGCCGTTCGACGACGTCGCGGTGCAGATCACCCGGGTCCGCCCGTGAGGCCGCGGCAGCAGCGGCTGCTGCCCGAGCGCCGCGTCGTCCTCGCCCTCGGCAGCAACCTGGGCGACCGGCTCGCGCACCTCGAGGCCGCCGTGCGTGCGCTCGCGACGACGCCCGGGCTCCGCCTCGACGCGGTCTCGAAGGTGGTCGAGTCGCCGGCCTGGAAGCTCGACGGCGTCGACGAGGACGCGCCCGCCTACTTCAACGCGGTCGTGATCGGCTCGACGACCCTCGAGCCCGACGACCTGCTCGCCGCCACCGCCGCGATCGAGCGCGCCGGCGGGCGGATCCGCGGCGACGGCGAGGAGCGCTGGGGCGACCGCACGCTCGACATCGACCTGATCGCGGTCGGCGGGGTCGTCCGCGACGACGCGTACCTCACACTCCCGCACCCCCGCGCCGGTGAGCGCGCCTTCGTGCTCGAGCCGTGGCTCGACGTGGAGCCGCACGCCATCCTGCCGGGGCGCGGCCCGATCGCCGAGCTGCGCGCCCGCGCGACGGACCGGGTGACGGACCGGTCCGAGGCGATAGCGTGGCGGCGCCCGCGAACCTCCGAGACCGCCCCCGCCCCCGGCCGCACCGACCCCGAGAGCAGCACTCCGTGAAGCGCACCCGCATCAGCTCCCTGCTCGGCCTGGCCCTCGTCGGCGCCGTCGCCGGCTTCCTGATCGACCTGGCCATCGCCTCCGCGGGGCGCCCGGTGCTGATCCCGCCGCTCACCGTCCCGCTGACGCTCGTGGTGGTCGCGGCGCTCGTGATCGGCTTCGCGATCCCGATCCACCGGGCGACCAAGGGGACGCTCCGCCGCCCCCTCGACCCGTTCCGCGCGATGCGCGTCGTCGTGCTGGCCAAGGCGTCGAGTCTCGTCGGCGCCCTGCTCCTCGGGGCCTCCGGCGGGGTGCTCGTCTACCTGCTGAGCCGGCCCGTGGTGCCTTCGCTAGGCTCCGTGTGGCAGGACGTGGCCGCCATCGTCGGCGCGATCGTCCTGCTGGTGGCCGGTCTGGTCGCCGAGCACCTGTGCACCATCCCGCCGACCGACGACGACGACCCCGCTGTCGGCGAGGTGAACCACGCCTGACGCCGACGCCCGCTCGGACGCAGGCAGGGAGGACGTCATCATGGCCGACGACCAGGAGGCGACCCCCGCGGCCGTTCCGGAGCCGCTGAGCCGGCGTGAGGCGCGGAGCCGCGAGGCGGCGCTCGAGCAGGAGCGCGAGTCGGTCCGGCCCGTGCGGGACGCGGTTCAGCCGGAGCCTGACGCGAGTCAGCCGGGGCGTGACGCGGTCCACCCGGAGGGCGTCGGGCTCGACTCCGCCGGTCCCGAGCGCGCGACCGGTGGCCGCCTCGACCTCGCCGGTCCGTGGCGGCGCGTCTCGCCGAAGTACGTGGCCGTCGAGGTCGTCTCGGCCGTCGTCTCCAGCGTGGTGCTCCTCGCCGTGCCGTCCTTCCTGCTGCTGATCGGCGTCGACTGGGCCTGGATCCTCGTCCTCGCGGCGGCGATCCTCGCCGTCACCCTCCTGATCGTGGCGCCTCGACGCGCTCGCGCGTACGGCTACCGGCTGCGCGAGGACGACCTGCTCTTCCGCCGCGGCATCATGTTCCAGCGCTTCGTCTCGGTGCCCTACGGCCGCATGCAGCTGATCGACGTCAACCGCGGGCCGCTCGCCCGCGCCCTCGGCCTGGCCGACCTGCGCTTCGTGACCGCCGCCGCGGCGACCGGTGTCAGCATCCCCGGGCTCGTCGACGGCGACGCGGAGGAGCTGCGCGATCGGCTCGTCGAACTGGCGGAGTCGCGCCGGGCCGGCCTGTGAACGAGGCTCCTGCGGCCGTCCGCGGCATCGAGACCGACCTCGCCGACGGCGAGTGGCACCGCCTGCACCCCGCGACGCCCGTGCTCAAGGGCGGGATCGGCCTGCTGGTGGTCCTCGGCATCCTGATCACGAACCTCCGCGAGCGCCTGCTCGAGCTCTTCCTCCCCGGCCCGGGCGATTACGAGAGCGGCGACCCGGTCGACGCCCTGATCGATCGCGGGCTGATCGGCTGGGCGCTGCTCGCCGTGGCGGCCGGTCTCGCGGTCGCCGTGTTCGCCTTCTGGCTGTCCTGGCGGATGCACACCTTCCGCATCACGGACGAGATCGTCGAGGTGCGCTCGGGAGTGCTGTTCCGCACCAACCGGCGAGCGCGGCTCGACCGCATCCAGGGCATCGCCGTGCAGCGCCCGCTGTTCGCCCGGCTCTTCGGCGCGGCCAAGCTCGAGGTCAGCGTCGCCGGGCAGGACGCGAACGTGCAGCTCTCCTACCTCGGCTCGCGGCTGGTCGACGCGCTGCGGCGTGACATCCTGCGGCTGGCGTCGGGGGTGCGCGAGCGGGAGGCGGTCGCGGGGGAGGCGCCGGCCGGCGGCTTCCTGGCGCGCCGGCTGGAGGAGTTCGCCGAGCCGGAGGAGCAGGCGCCGCCCGAGTCGGTCGTCTCCATCCCGCCCGGGCGGCTGCTCGGCTCCCTGGTGTTCAGCGTCTTCACCGTCTTCCTGGTGGTGGCGATCGTGGCCGTCGTCCTCACCTCGGTCTACGGCTCGCCCTACGTGCTGATCGCGATCCTGCCCGGCCTGATCGGCTCCGGCAGCTACTACATCCGCCAGTTCGTCCGCTCGCTGCGCTACTCGATCGCCGCGACGCCGGACGGCGTGCGCGTCGGCTACGGCGTGCTCTCGACCAGCAGCGACACCCTGCCGCCCGGCCGGATCCACGCGGTGGAGATCACCCAGCCGCTGCTCTGGCGGCCGTTCGGCTGGTGGCAGGTGAAGATCGACCGGGCCGGCCACGCGGCGTCCCGCGGGGCGAACGGCGAGCCGAACACCACGATCCTCCCGGTCGGCGACCTCGCCGCCGTCGAGCGGGTGCTCTCGCTGCTGCTTCCCGGCGACGACGAGGGCGCCGAGGCGACCCCGGTCGGCGACGCGCTGCGCCGCCGGGACGCCCCCGGCTTCACCAGCGCGCCGCGCTCGGCGATGCTGCTGCGGCCGTTCTCCTGGCGGCGCACCGGCTTCCGGCTGGCGGAGGACGTCGTGGTCCTGCGCAGCGGAGCCGTCTGGCGCCGCGTCACGGTCGTCCCGCTCGCCCGGATGCAGAGCGTCGGCGTGCAGCAGGGGCCGCTGCAGCGGATGCTCGGGCTGGCCTCGGCGCGCGTGCACACGGTCGCCGGCCCGGTCACGCCGCTGGTGCCGGTGATGAGCGTCGCCGACGGAGTCGCCTTCTTCGAGAGCGTGGGTCGAGCCGGGACCGCTGCGGCCGAGCGCGACGCCAGCCACCACTGGGGGCGGCGCGCCGCCGCCAATCCGACGCCCCGCGACGCGTGGGCCGCACCCGAGGGGGACCCGTATGCCTGACGCCCGCCGCGACGGACGCCTCGGCGTCGGGATCATCGGGGCCGGACCCGTCGGCCCGGTGCTCGGTGCCGCGCTCGCCAACGCCGGGCACGCCGTGGTCGGCGTCGCCACGACGAGCGACGCCGGCCGCGAGCGCGTCGACGCCCTGCTGCCCGGCGCTCCGGTGCTCGCGATCCCCGATCTCGTCGAGCGGAGCGAGCTGGTGATCATCGCCGTCCCCGGCGCCGAGATCGCGGCGCTCGTCGCCGGTCTCGCCGCCACCGGGGCCTGGCAGCCCGGGCAGCTCGTGCTGCACACCGCGGCGGAGCACGGCTTCGGCGTGCTGGCGCCCGCCCTGGCCTCGGGCGTCATCCCGCTCGCCGTGCACCCGGCGATGACGTTCACCGGGACCAGCCTCGACCTGGCGCGCCTGGCGGAGACGTACTTCGCCGTGACCGCGCCCGGCCCGGTGCTGCCGATCGCGCAGGCCCTCGTCGTCGAGATGGGCGGCGAGCCGGTCACCGTCGCGGAGGCGGACCGCCCCGCCTACGCCGAGGCCGTCTCCACCGCGACCACGTTCTCCACCGCCATCGTCGAGCAGGCCGCCGGCCTCCTCGCCGGCATCGGCGTCGACAAGCCCGGCTTCTTCCTCTCCAGCCTCGTCCGCTCCTCCGTCGACGACGCCCTCCGCCGCGCGGCCGGCTGACGCCGCCCTCCGTGCCGGCGGGCGGCTGACGCCGCCCCGCCGGCCGAGGAGCGCCGCAGGCGCGCCCCATCCGCGCGGCCGGCTGACGCCGCCCCGCCGACGGAGGAGCGCCGGAGGCGCGCCCCATGCTGGTCGAGTAGCGCCGGAGGCGCGTATCGAGACCCGCCGTCATCAGCAGTGCGGGTCTGCAGACTCGTGTTCTGACGGTGGTGGATCTCGATACGCCCGCTGCGCGGGCTACTCGATCAGCATGAAAGGCGCCCGCTGCGCGGGGTACTCGAGCAGCGCTGCAAGCGCCCCCCTCATGCTGGTCGAGTAGCGCCGGAGGCGCGTATCGAGACCCGGCGTCGCCAGGACATCGGTCCTGCAGACCTCTGCTCTGACGCTGGTGGATCTCGATACGCCCGTTGCGCGGGCTACTCGATCAGCATGGAGGGTGCCCGCTGCGCGGGCTCCTCGATCACCGGACTCCACCTCGCCGGTAGGGTTCTCGGGTGATCAGCACCATCGAACGCATCGGCGAGCTCCGGGAGACCCTTCAGGAGGCGCGGCGCGCCGGGGCGCGGATCGCCCTCGTGCCGACCATGGGCGCGTTGCACGACGGGCACCTCGCGCTCGTCGACCGGGCGCGGGAGATCGCGGACGTCGTCGTCGTCTCGATCTTCGTGAATCCGCTGCAGTTCGGTCCGAACGAGGACCTCGACCGCTATCCGCGCGACCTCGCGGCCGACGTCGCCCTGCTCGAGGAGCGCGGCGTCGCCCACGTCTTCGCGCCGAGCGTCGCCGAGATGTACCCGGACGGCCCCTCCTCCACCCGCGTCGTCGCCGGGAAGGTCGGCTCGCTCTACGAGGGCCGCTCGCGCCCCGGCCACTTCGACGGCATGCTGACCGTCGTCTCGAAGCTCCTGCACATCGTCCAGCCGGACGTCGCGATGTTCGGCCAGAAGGACGCGCAGCAGCTCTTCCTCGTCCGCCGGATGGTGCGCGACCTCGATCTGCCCGTCGCGATCGAGGGCGTGGACACCGTCCGCGAGGAGGACGGCCTCGCGCTCTCCAGCCGCAACCGCTACCTCGACGCCCGCGAGCGCCGCGCCGCCCGGACGATCCCGTTGCTGCTCGAGGCCGCGGCCTCCGCCGCGGACCGCGGCATCGACGCCGTGATCGCCGCCGCGCAGTCCGCCTCGATGGGCGAGCCGCTGGTTAAGCTGGACTACCTCGTCGTCGCGAACCCGGCGACGCTCCTGCCGGTCGACGACGACCACCGCGGCCCGGCCCTCGTGCTCGTCGCCGCGGTCGTCGGCTCCACCCGGCTCCTCGACAACGGCCCGATCCTGCTCGCCTGATCGCGCCCGCCGCCTCCAACCGAAAGCACCCGCGTTCTGACATGGTCGACACTCCCGGCGCCCCCGTGCCCCCGTCCGAGCCCACGCCCGAGGAGGCCTCCGAGCAGAAGGCCGTCCGCCTGGCCAAGCGCGAGCGCCTGATCGAGCTGGCCGGCGACGACCTCGGCGGCGGCGCCTACCCGGTGTCCGTCGCGGTCACCGACACCATCGCGGCCGTCCGCGCGCGCCACGAGGGCATCGAGCCGGACGTCAAGACCGGCGAGCGGGTCGGCCTCGCCGGCCGCGTCGTCTTCCAGCGCAACACCGGCAAGCTCTGCTTCGCGACGCTGCAGGCCGGCGACGGCTCGCGGATCCAGGCGATGGTCTCGCTCGGCGACGTCGGCGAGGAGTCGCTGGCGAGCTGGAAGGAGCTCGTCGACCTGGGCGACCACCTCTTCGTCGCCGGCGAGGTGCTCTCCAGCAAGCGCGGTGAGCTCTCCGTCTGGGTGTCGGAGTGGAGCATCGCGGCCAAGGCGATCCTCCCGCTGCCGAACCTGCACAACGAGCTCGGCGACGAGACCCGGATGCGCCAGCGCTACCTCGACCTGATCGTGCGGCCGCAGGCCCGCGAGACCGTGATCGCCCGGTCGACCGTGAACGCGTCCCTCCGGAAGACCTTCGTCGAAAACGGCTTCCTCGAGGTCGAGACCCCGATGCTGCAGGTGATGCACGGCGGCGCCTCGGCCCGCCCCTTCGCCACGCACTCGAACGCCTTCGACACCGAGCTCTACCTCCGCATCGCGCCGGAGCTCTACCTCAAGCGCGCCGTCGTCGGCGGCATCGACCGGGTCTTCGAGATCAACCGCAATTTCCGCAACGAGGGCGCCGACTCGACGCACTCGCCCGAGTTCGCGATGCTCGAGGCGTACCAGGCCTACGGCGACTACTCGAGCATCGCCGACCTCACCCAGGAGCTGATCCAGAACGCGGCGCTCGCCGTCGCCGGCTCGCACGTGGTCACCTGGGCCGACGGCACCGAGTACGACCTCGGCGGCGAGTGGGACCGCATCTCGATGTACGAGAGCCTCTCGCTGGCCGCCGGCATCGCGATCACCCCGCAGACCCCGCTGGTCGAGCTCGAGACGCTCGCCGCGCGCGAGGGCGTCGAGGTGCACGTGCCCACCCACGGCAAGTACGTCGAGGAGCTCTGGGAGCACTTCGTCAAGGGCGGTCTCGTCCGGCCCACCTTCGTGATGGACTTCCCCGTCGACACCTCGCCGCTGGTGCGCGCGCACCGCAGCGTCCCGGGCGTCGTGGAGAAGTGGGACCTCTACGTCCGCGGCTTCGAGCTGGCCACCGGCTACTCCGAGCTGATCGACCCGGTCGTCCAGCGCGAGCGCTTCGTCGAGCAGGCGCTCCAGGCCGCGGCCGGCGACGACGAGGCGATGCGCCTCGACGAGGACTTCCTCCGCGCGCTCGAGCACGGCATGCCCCCGACCGGCGGCATGGGCATGGGCATCGACCGGCTGCTGATGGCCGTCACCGGTCTCGGGATCCGCGAGACCATCCTCTTCCCGCTGGTCAAGTAGGTTCGAGGCGTGGTCAGGGCATCCAGCATCGTCGCGACGGTCGTCGCCGGCGTCCTCACCCTCGCGCAGTTCGGCGTGGGCGCGGCGGTCGCCGGCTCGGTGCTCGTCGACTCCGCCGATGTCGGCCGTGCGCTGGCGGATCAGCGGGCGGCGGAGTCGTTCACCCCCGACGGCACGATCACCGGTTTCGCGGACCGCACCGCGATGTCCACTCGCGGCCGCGCCCTCTACTACGCCTCGAACCCCTCGGTCGAGCCGACGGCCGGCTTCAACGCGCTCTGCGGCTACGGCGCCTCGGACGAGATCGTGCTCGGCTGCTACACCGGCAGCGACATCTACATCTCGGACGTCGAGAACCCCGACCTCGACGGGATCCGCGACGTGACCGCCGCGCACGAGATGCTGCACGCCGCGTGGGTCCGGATGGACGCCGCCGAGCAGGCCGAGGTCGGTGCGCAGCTCGAGGCGGCCTACGCCGCCCTGCCGCAGGACGGCCCGATCGCCGAGCGCCTGGAGCTCTACCGCACCGGTGGCCTCGGCGAGCGCGTCAACGAGCTGCACTCGATCCTCGGCACCGAGGTCGCCGACCTGCCGCCCGCGCTCGAGGCGCACTACGCCGAGTACTTCGCCGACCGCTCGGTCGTGGTCGGCCTGAACGCCCAGTACGAGGCGGTCTTCACCGACCTCGAGGACCGCATCACCGAGCTGGTCGCCCGCATCGACGCGATGTACGCGGACCTCACCGCGCGCATCGACGCCAACAACGCCGAGTACGACGCGCTGAACGCCGAGATCGACTCCTTCAACGCCCGGGCGGACAGCGGCGACTTCGCCTCGGACGCCGCCTTCGACGCCGAGCGGGCCGACCTGCTCGCGCGGGGAGCGGCGATCGACGCCACCCGGGCCGCGATCGACACCGACGTCGCGGTCTACGACGGCCTGCGCGCGGAGCTCGAGGGGCTGAACGCCGATGCGTCGGCGCTCAACCAGTCGATCGAGAGCAGCTGAGCCGCACCGGGCCGCCGGGGGACCGGTCCGTCCGTCCCGTTCGCTGAGCGGCCGCTCCGGGCCCGCTCCCGGCCGGGCCGGGTAGGATCGCCCCCATGGACTGGGAGCTGTGGAATCAAGGACTGTGGGCACTCGTGCCGACCGTCACCATCGGGCTCCTCTTCTGGTTCATCATGCGCGCGCTGATCCGCTCGGACCGCAACGAGCGCCGCGCCTACGACCGCATCGAGGCGCAGGAGCGGGCCCGCCGCGGTCTGCCCCCGCGCGACGCGGCGTAGAGCCCGCGTGAACACTCCCGACTGGTCGCTGGTCCTCGCGGTCGGCGCGATCGTCGTGGAGCTCGTCGTCCGCGTGATCGCGGTCATCGTCGTCCCGCGCAACCGCCGCCCGACCACCGGCCTCGCCTGGCTGATGGCGATCTTCCTGATCCCCTACGTCGGCATCCTGCTCTTCCTCTTCATCGGCAGCTACCGGCTGCCGCGCAAGCGCCGGCGCAAGCAGGAGGAGATCAACCGCTTCATCCTCGAGTCGACCGAGGGCATCGACCGGGTCGCCCGCGACCACCCCTGGCCGCTCTGGCTCGAGTCCGTCGTCACCCTCAACCGCAACCTCGGCGCGATGCCCCTCGTCGGCGGCAACGACGCCCGCCTGCAGGGCGGCTACGAGCAGACCATCCGCGCGATGGCCGACGAGATCGACCGCGCCCGCCGCTACGTGCACTGCGAGTTCTACATCCTCGCCGCCGACGCGACGACGGCCCCGTTCTTCGACGCGCTCGACCGCGCCGTCGCCCGCGGCGTGACGGTGCGGATCCTGCTGGACCACATCGCGTCGATCCGCGTCCCCGGCTACTACACCGGGACGCACCGCCGCCTGAGGGCGCTGGAGCGGGCCGGTGCGCGCTGGTCCTACATGCTCCCCGTCCGCCCGTGGCTCGGCCAGTACCAGCGCCCGGACCTCCGCAACCACCGCAAGCTGCTGATCGTGGACGGCAACGCGGCGTTCATGGGCTCGCAGAACGTCGTCGACTCGAGCTACAACAAGCGCGGCAACATCCGCCGCGGCCTGCACTGGCACGACCTGATGGTGCGCCTCGAGGGCCCGGTGGTGCAGGGCATCAACGCGATCTTCATCACCGACTGGTACAGCGAGACGGACGAGCTGCTCCTGCGCGAGTCCGAGCCGATGGAGGCGCTGCAGCAGCGCGACACCATCGACTGCCAGGTGGTGCCGAGCGGTCCGGGCTTCGACGGCGAGAACAACCTCCGGCTCTTCCTCGCGCTGCTCTACTCGGCGCAGAAGTCGATCATCATCACGAGCCCCTACTTCGTCCCCGACGAGGCGATGCTCTACGCGATCACGACCGCGACCCGCCGCGGCGTGCACGTCGAGCTCTTCGTCTCCGAGATCGGCGACCAGGCCGTCGTCTACCACGCGCAGCGCTCCTACTACGAGACGCTGCTCACCGCCGGCGTGCGGATCTGGATGTACCGCAAGCCCACGATCCTGCACGCGAAGCACTTCACCATCGACGACGACGTCGCCGTGATCGGCTCGAGCAACATGGACATGCGCTCCTTCACGCTCAACCTCGAGGTGTCGCTGATGGTGCGCGGCTCCGACTTCGTCGAGGACCTGCGCGAGGTGCAGCAGGACTACCGGGAGCACTCCCGCGAGCTGACACTGCGCGAGTGGCGCCAGCAGCCGCTGCGCTCGACGATCCTCGACAATCTGGCGCGGCTCACCTCGGCCCTCCAATAGGGGAGGCTCGAGCTTCGCTCAGGAATGGCGAGACTCTCTCACTTCTTGTTACGCTCCGAAGGCGAACGTTCCTCGACGTCCGCTCCTCTTCGATCGGAGTCGCCCTCGTGATCCCTCGTCCCTCCCATCTGAATCCGCTCTGCGTCCCGCTGAGTGCCGGAGCCCGCGCCGTGCGGCTCCGGGGCTCAGCGGGCGCCGTGGCACTGCGCCGCACGGTGGACGTCTCCGTGCCGACGTCGTCCGGCTTCCGGATGGACCTCGCCATCGCCGCGACCGAGCGCGTCCGCGTGGTCCACGTCGTCTCGACGCCGTTCGCCGTCCGCTGGCCCGGAGCGAGCGCCGTCGACGGCTCCTCGGTCTTCCTCCTGCCGATGGACGGCGTCCTCGCCGTCGACACGTCGTCCGGCCTGCTCGAGGTCGAGGAGGGCGGGCTCGCCCTCTCCTCGGAGGATCCGGTCGTCGTCCGCACGTCCCGTCCGGCCCGCTTCCTCGTGCTCTGCGCCGACAACGGCGTCTCCGAGCGCCGCCGCGCCGATCCGGTGCGGCTCGTCCCCGCCACCTCGACGACGAACACCGCGCGGACGATGCTGCGGGCGTTCCTCGCCGAGCTCGACCCCGAGAACCCGGTGCAGGCCGAGTACCTCGAGGGCACCGTCCTGCGCCTCGCCCGGCTGCTCGGCTCGGAGCGGGAGGAGGGCTCGCGCGAGCGCCTCGGTCTGCACGAGATGGTCGAGGCCGCCCTGCAGGTCATCCAGGCCGACTACAGCGACCCGACGCTCGACCCGAGCACGGTGGCGCGGCGCTGCCGGGTCAGCCTGCGCACGCTGCAGCGCGCGGTGGCCGACGAGCGCGGCTCGACCCTGCGCAGGCTCATCTCCGACGTCCGCACCGAGAACGCCCTGCGGCTGGTCGGCACGCCGGAGTCGAGCATCCTCCCGCTCAGCGACATCGCGCGGCGCTCCGGCTTCTCGTCGCCCGAGCGGCTGCGGCGCGCGATCGCGACCGAGACGGGACTGTCCCCGAGCGAGTACCGCCGCCGTCTGAACGGGGAGGACCTCGCCGCGGGCTGAGCCGGCCCTCGTGCGCTGTGCCGCCCGTCCTCGCCCGCCCTCGTCGCTTGCGGGTGACGGCGACTCGCGCAAGGCCCTGTGCTGCCCGAGGCGCCCGGCGTAGCGTCGGAGCGTCCTCAGCACGGTGGGCCGTCGGTCCTTCCGGGGCCGGCACTTCAGAAGGGAACGTCATGGCGGCGAGCAGAACGACGCGCATCCTCATCCTCGGCGGCGGCTACGTCGGCCTCTACACGGCCTGGGGCCTCGAGAAGCTCCGCGGAGCGACGCCGATCGACGTCACCGTCGTCGAGCCGAACCCCTACATGACCTACCAGCCGCTCCTCCCCGAGGTGGCCGGCGGGCACGTCCAGCCGCGCCACGTCACGGTCCCGCTGGTGCAGGCGCTGAAGCGCACCCGCATCGTCCGCGGCGCGATCACCGGAGTCAGCCTGGCCGAGCGCTCGGCCACCGTCGCGGCGATGGACGGCACCAGCCGCACGCTGCCCTTCGACCACGTCGTCTTCGCGCTCGGCGCGGTGACCCGCACCTTCCCGACGCCCGGTCTCGCCGAGCACGCCATCGGCTTCAAGACGGTCGAGGAGGCGGCGCACCTGCGCGACCGCGTCATCGAGAACATCGCGAAGGCCGCGCTGACCACCGATCCGACCGAGCGCCGGCGCCTGCTCACCTTCGTCTTCGTCGGCGGCGGCTACACCGGGGTCGAGGCGCTCAGCGAGCTGCTCGACCTCAGCCGCCGCACCCTCGCCGCGCAGCCGTCGCTCTCGATGGGCGACGTCACCTGGCACCTCGTCGAGGCGCTCGACCGCGTCGCGCCCGAGGTCGGCCCGGAGCTCTCGGTCTGGACGCTCGACCACCTCCGCGAGCGCGGCGTGCACGTGCACCTGAAGACGACGATGCCCTCCTGCGAGGACGGCGTGGTCGAGCTCTCCAGCGGCGAGCGGATCCCCGCCGCGACGATCGTCTGGACCGCGGGCGTGAAGCCCAACCCGATCCTCGACGCGACGGACGCGCCGCGCGGGCCGAAGGGCCACGTGATGGCCGACGCGCGCCTCCGGGTGATCACCGAGGACGGCGAGCCCGTCGGCTCGGCCTGGGCGGCCGGCGATGGCGCGCAGGTTCCCGACCTCACCGCCGCGAAGCAGCCCGCGTACTACCCGCCGAACGCCCAGAACGCCGTCCGCCAGGCCAAGCTGCTGGCGCGCAACATCATCGCCGACATCACCGGCGGCCCGGTCGAGGAGTACCGGCACGTGTCCGTCGGCACGGTCGCCGAGTACGGGATCGGCAAGGGCGCGGGGGTCATCAAGGGCGTGAAGCTCCGCGGAGTGCCCGCCTGGCTCGCGCACCGGGCGTACCACGGGGCGGCCGTGCCGACGTTCGACCGCAAGTGGCGCATCATCGCCGGCTGGGTCGTCGACGCGGTCTCGCGCCGCGACCTGTCACCGATGAGCGCGCTCCAGGATCCGCGCCGCGCATTCCGCGAGACCGCCGAGGCGACGGACCGCGAGGCGGCGGAGAAGCGCGCGGCGAAGGAGAAGGAGAAGGCGGCCGGAGCCTCCTGAGCCGGACCTCCTGAGCCGGACCGGCGCCGGCGCGCTCAGGCGCGTCGGCGCGGCTTCAGCCGGACGGTCGGCAGGGTCGGCGCCGGCAGTGCCCGGCCGGGGTAGTCCGCGACCCTGCCGAACGGCCCGTCCGCGTCACCGCCCGCGATGACGTCGCTCTGCCAGCGCTCGCGCGCGGCGGCGACGTCGTCGTGGCTGCGGCCGACGAAGTTCCACCACATCACCAGCTGGTCCGGGAACGGCTCGCCGCCGATCAGCACGACCCGGGCGCCCGCGTCCCCGGCCGTCAGCACCAGCACGTCGCGACCCGGCGCGAGGTAGGCGAGGTCGGAGCGGGGGACGTCGACGCCGTCCACCTGGAGCGGGCCGGCGTCGACCAGCACTCCGTGCTCCCACGCGGTCTCGAGCGGGATCTCGACGCGGGCGCCCGGCTCGAGGTCGAGCTGCGCGGCGACGAGCGGGGTGAACACGCTCGCGGGCACGGAGGCGCCGAGCAGCTCGCCGACGAAGACCTGCGCCGTCGCACCGGGCAGCTCCACCCGCACGCCACGGTGGTGCTCGAAGAACGGCTCGCCCAGACGCGCCTCCTCGGGCAGCGCCACCCAGAGCTGCACGCCGTGCAGAACGGGCTCGGCGCCGGTGGAGACCTCGGAGTGCGAGATGCCGCGCCCGGCGGTCATCAGATTGAGCTCGCCCGGGCGCACCAGCTGGTGGCTCCCGACGCTGTCGCGGTGGTCGATCTCGCCCTCGAAGAGCCAGCTGACCGTCTGCAGTCCGGTGTGCGGGTGCGGCGGGACGTCCATCCCCGCGTCCTCGCCGAGGTGCACCGGACCGTAGTGGTCCGCGAAGCACCAGGCGCCGATCGTGGAGCGCGAGCGCTGGGGGAGGGTGCGCCGCACCTCGATGGCGCGGGCTCCGCCGAGCGGTACGAGTCGCGCCTCGAGGATCTCGACGGGAGACGCGGCGACCGGCTCGGACGCGACCGCGTGCTCGTCCGGATGCTCCTCCAGATTGCTCATAGCGGAAGTCTATGTCTGTGCATAGAAATCGGTCCTCACGCCCAGGGCGAACAGGGGGTCCGACCGGGGGAAGCGCTGGCTACAGTCGAGCTATCGGAGCCCACCCCTGCGGGTTCTGTAGGGAGTGACAGCATGTTCGAGAGATTCACCGATCGCGCACGGCGCGTCGTCGTCCTGGCCCAAGAAGAGGCCAAGATGCTCAATCACAACTACATCGGGACCGAGCACATCCTGCTCGGCCTGATCCACGAGGGCGAGGGAGTGGCCGCCAAGGCGCTCGAATCCCTCGGCATCTCGCTCGACGCGGTGCGCGAGCAGGTCCAGGACATCATCGGCCAGGGGCAGCAGCAGCCCACCGGCCACATCCCCTTCACGCCGCGTGCGAAGAAGGTCCTCGAGCTGTCCCTGCGCGAAGCGCTGCAGCTCGGCCACAACTACATCGGGACCGAGCACATCCTGCTCGGCCTCATCCGCGAGGGCGAGGGCGTCGCCGCACAGGTGCTCGTCAAGCTGGGCGCCGACCTCAACCGGGTGCGCCAGCAGGTCATCCAGCTCCTCTCGGGCTACCAGGGCAAGGAGCAGGTCGCCGTGGGTGGTGAGCAGCAGCAGCCTCAGGGCGGCTCGCAGATCCTCGACCAGTTCGGACGCAACCTCACGCAGGCGGCGCGCGACAACAAGCTCGACCCGGTCATCGGGCGCGAGAAGGAGATCGAGCGGGTCATGCAGATCCTCTCCCGCCGCTCCAAGAACAACCCCGTCCTGATCGGCGAGCCCGGCGTCGGCAAGACCGCCGTCGTCGAGGGCCTCGCCCAGGCGATCGTGCGCGGCGACGTGCCCGAGACGCTCAAGGACAAGCAGCTCTACACGCTCGACCTCGGCTCGCTCATCGCCGGCTCCCGCTACCGCGGAGACTTCGAGGAGCGCCTCAAGAAGGTGACGAAGGAGATCCGCACCCGCGGCGACATCATCACCTTCATCGACGAGATCCACACCCTCGTCGGCGCAGGGGCCGCGGAGGGCGCGATCGACGCCGCCTCGATCCTCAAGCCGCTGCTCGCCCGCGGCGAGCTGCAGACCATCGGCGCGACCACGCTCGACGAGTACCGCAAGCACTTCGAGAAGGACGCCGCGCTCGAGCGCCGCTTCCAGCCGATCCAGGTCGCGGAGCCGTCGCTGCCCCACACCATCAACATCCTCAAGGGCCTGCGCGACCGCTACGAGGCGCACCACAAGGTGTCCATCACCGACGGCGCCATCGTCTCGGCCGCCAACCTCGCGGACCGCTACATCAGCGACCGCTTCCTCCCCGACAAGGCCATCGACCTGATCGACGAGGCCGGCGCCCGCCTGCGCCTCTCGATCCTCTCGGCCCCGCCGGAGCTGCGCGAGTTCGACGACAAGATCGCCGTCGTCCGCACCGCGAAGGAGGCCGCGATCGAGGACCAGGACTTCGAGAAGGCCGCGTCGCTCCGCGACGAGGAGAAGCAGCTGCTCGGTGAGCGCCTGCGCCTGGAGAAGAAGTGGAAGTCGGGCGACGTCAAGGCGACCGGTGTCGTCGACGAGGGCTTGATCGCCGAGGTCCTCGCCCAGGCGACCGGCATCCCGGTCTTCAAGCTGACCGAGGAGGAGTCCTCGCGGCTCGTCTTCATGGAGAAGGCGCTGCACCAGCGCGTCATCGGCCAGGAGGAGGCCATCGCGGCCCTCTCGCGGACCATCCGCCGCACCCGCGCCGGGCTCAAGGACCCCAAGCGCCCCTCGGGATCGTTCATCTTCGCCGGCCCCACCGGCGTCGGAAAGACCGAGCTCGCCAAGGCGCTCGCCGAGTTCCTCTTCGACGACGAGAACGCGATGATCTCGCTCGATATGTCGGAGTACGGCGAGAAGCACACCGTCTCGCGGCTGTTCGGTGCCCCTCCCGGGTTCGTCGGCTTCGAGGAGGGCGGCCAGCTCACCGAGAAGGTCCGCCGCAAGCCGTTCAGCGTGGTCCTCTTCGACGAGATCGAGAAGGCCCACCCCGACATCTTCAACTCGCTCCTCCAGATCCTCGAGGAGGGTCGTCTGACCGACGGCCAGGGGCGCGTCGTCGACTTCAAGAACACCGTCATCATCATGACCACCAACCTCGGTGCGCGTGACATCGCCGGTGGTCCCGTCGGGTTCCAGATCGAGGGCGAGAACGCCACCGGCTACGACCGCATGCGCGGCAAGGTCAACGAGGAGCTGAAGAAGCACTTCAAGCCCGAGTTCCTCAACCGCGTGGACGACGTCATCGTCTTCCCGCAGCTGTCGAAGCCCGAGCTGCTCCAGATCGTCGACCTGTTCATCGGCCGCCTCGGCGACCGCCTGCTGGACCGCGACATGACGGTGGAGCTGACGCAGTCGGCCAAGGAGCGGCTGATCGAGGTCGGGTTCGACCCGGCCCTCGGCGCCCGCCCGCTGCGCCGCGCGATCCAGCGCGAGATCGAGGACCAGCTGTCCGAGCAGATCCTGCACGGCCAGCTCGGTGCCGGAGACCACGTGCACGTGGACTTCGCGGAGGGCAAGTTCGTCTTCACGACGACGCCGCGCCTGATCTCGATCAGCGCCGGTGCGACGGCGGGAGCGGCGACCGCCGGCCCGGCGACGCCCGACCTGATGGCGTAGCACCCGCACAGCACGACAGCGAGCCCGTTCCTCCTCGCGGAGGGACGGGCTCGTCGTCGTTCGGCCGTACGCTTGTCGGATGGCCGATTGGAAGTACCCGGTGCGCCGCGCGCGCACGAGCGACGTCCCCTTCATCCAGGAGCTCAGCGAGCCGCTCGTCAACGAGCGCATCCTCCTCGGCAAGGACCGCGTGGTGCTCTACGGCGCCGTGCAGGAGTTCCGCATCGCGGAGTCCGGTGACGGCACCGCCATCGGCTGCGGCGCGCTGCACGTGATGTGGGACGACATCGCGGAGGTCCGCACGCTCGCCGTCGCGAAGGACTGGCTCGGCCGGGGCGTCGGCCACCACATCCTGGAGCGCCTGGAGAACGACGCGCGGGAGCTCGGGCTCAAGCGCCTGTTCTGCCTGACCTTCGAGGTCGGCTTCTTCGAGCGCCACGGCTACGCGCCGATCGGCGAGAAGGTCGTCGACCCCGAGGTGTACGCGGAGCTGCTGCGCTCTCCCGATGAGGGCGTCGCCGAGTTCCTCGACCTCGCCCGGGTGAAGCCGAACACGCTCGGCAACACCCGCATGCTCAAGACGCTCTGAGCGCTCGCGCGTCGTAGCCTGTGTCGGTGACTCCGCCTCCCCGCCGCCTGCCCTCCCGGGTCTACCGGCGGCGCAGGGCCGGCCTGATCCTCGCGCTCCTGGTGATCATCGCCGGGATCGCCGCGCTGGTCTCGCTGCAGCCGTGGGCGGGCGCGCGCGGAGCCGCTGAGAGCGCGAGCCCGACGGCCTCGTCGCTGCCGACGCTCTACCCCTCGACGGCGCCGGAGGGCTCGCCGCCCGCCGACGCCGCCGCCTGCACCGCCGACACCGTCGCGGTCACGGCCGTCACCGACGCGACGAGCTACGGGCCGGACGAGGCGCCGCAGCTCTCGCTGTCGCTCGCGAACATCTCGAGCACCGACTGCGTGATCGACGCCGGGACGAGCGGACAGGTCTTCACGATCACCAGCGGGTCCGACCCGGTCTGGACCTCGACCGACTGCCAGACGGGTGCGTCGTCCCTGGAGATCCTGCTCCCGGCCGGCACCTCGGTGACGGGCAGCTCGATCACCTGGGACCGCACCCGCTCCTCGCCGGACACCTGCTCCGGCGGGCGCGAGGCGGTCGAGGGGGGCGGCGCGGCGTACAACCTGTCGGTCTCGGTCGCGGGCATCCCGTCGGGGTCGACGACGCAGTTCCTGCTGCAGTAGTCCGTCCCGCCTGTCGCCCTTCAGGGGGAGGTGGCGCGGAACACGCGCGCGTACGCTCACGGACATGATGAGGACGCTCCGCCGGCTCCTGTCCGCGATCACGCCGAGGGGGCGGGGCTCCGGAGCGCGCGGACCCGGGCTGTCCGCGGGAGCGGCGGGGATGCTGCTCGCGGCCGCGCTGGCGGGGGCGCCCACGGCGGCGGCCGGGCCACTGCGGGCGGTCCACGTGGGTGAGCCGGTCGCCGCCGCTGCCGTCGGCGCCGCCGCCATCGGCGCCGCTGCCGTCGGCGGACCAGCACGCGGCGTCGACGACTTCCGCTTCTCGCGCTACGCCGTCGACTACGACCTCGGCCGCGACGCCGAGGGGCGCTCGACGCTGACGACGGTCGAGACGTTCGTCGCGGAGTTCCCCGAGGACCAGAACCGCGGGATGCAGCGGGCGATCCCGCTCGAGTACCAGGGCTACCCGACCGGCGTCGACCTGGTGTCGGTGACGGACGAGACGGGACGGGCTCGGCCCGTCGACACCGAGACCGAGGACGGGATCCTCCTCGTGACGAGCGCCGCGGACGGCTTCGTCAGCGGCAGCCAGACCTACGTCTTCACTTACACCCAGCACGACGTGACGCTGCCCGGCTCCGGCACGAGGAGCGGCGAGGACGAGTTCTACTGGGACGCGAACGGCACGCAGTGGCGGCAGCCCTTCGACCGCTACGACGTCCGGATCCGGCTCACCGGCGGCCTGGCCGAGGCGGCGACCGGCACCGCTGCGTGCTACCGCGGCGCGGCCGGCTCCACCGACGGCTGCTCGATCGGCCGCGACGGCGCCGTGGTGACCGCGAGCGGGACCGACCTGGAGGCGTACGAGAACGTGACTGTCGCGATCGGCTTCGCGCCGGGGACCTTCACGCCGCGCGACGACGGCTACTTCGCCTCGGGCTGGGCCTGGGTGCAGCTGGCGTCGATGCTCGTGCTGCTCGGCGTGCTCGTCGCGGCGATCCGTCGGCGTGCGACCGTGCTGCGCGATGCTCCAGGGCGCCCGACGGTGATCGCCGAGTACGAGCCGCCCGCGCAGGGGCTCTTCCTCTCCGCGGCGCTGCGCGGGCGGTCGTCGCGCGCACCGGCCGCGGCGCTGCTCGACGCGGCGGTCCGCGGGCTGGTCCGGGTCGAGGAGAAGGACTCGGGGAGGAAGCCGGGCTTCCTGCTCCGCGTGCTCGATCCGGCGACGGCCGCGCCGCGACGGGCCGGCCGACCACGGGTCGTCCCTCCCGTCGACCGGGAGTTCTTCGACATCGCGTTCGGAGCGTCGCCCACGCCGGGCGCCGTCCGTGATCTGAGCGGGAAGGACAAGGAGTTCGGGAAGGCGGTGTCGTCCTTCCAGACGGTGATGGCCGCGCGGGTCGTGGAGGAGGGACTGCGGCGCTCCGGGACGGTGCGCGGCTCCGTGCTGCTGATCGTGCTCGCGGTGGTCGCCGTCGTCGGCGTCGTGCTGTCCGGGGCGCTCCTGCTCGGGGCGGCGCTCGGCGGGGCTCTGCCGATCGTGCTGCTCCTCTCGGCGCTGGTCGTGGGGGCGCTGGTCTGCGTCCTGCTCGCGAAGGTGCCGCTGACCGCGGCCGGCGCGGAGCTGCGCGACCACCTGAAGGGTCTCGAGCTGTACCTGCGGCTGGCGGAGGCGGACCGGTTCGCGATGCTGCAGTCGCCCCGCGGTGCCGACCGGCGCAGCGTCGGTCCGGTCGAGGTCGTCGAGGTGACCGAGCGGCTGCTGCCGTGGGCGGTGCTCCTCGGGCTGGAGAAGGAGTGGTCGGCGGCGCTCGCGACCGCCTACGAGCAGACCGGCGAGAGCCCGGTCTGGTACTCGGGGTCGACGGGGTTCCACGCCGCGGCGTTCGCGGGGAGCATCTCCTCGTTCTCCTCGACCGCGTCGAGCTTCGTCGGCTCCTCGTCGAGCTCGTCGAGCGGCGGCGCGGGCGGTGGCGGCAGCTCCGGCGGTGGCGGGGGCGGCGGCGGAGGTGGCGGGGTCTAGCCCGTCCGGCTGCGAGCAGCCCGTCTCGACCTGCTCTCGGCGCGGCGGTCGGCGCGGAGCCGGCTCTTCGCGGCCGCGTAGTCGCGGGAGCTGCGGCTCGAGAGGGCGAGCAGCACGAGGATGTCGAAGGCGACGCTGCCGAGGTTGGTCTGCAGGCTGATCGCCGCGCCGCCCTGGAGCACCGCGGCGAAGGCGGTGATCGTGCTGAGCAGGCTGGAGGAGAGGGCGAGCAGGCGGGCCGTGCCGGAGCCGCGGAGCACGAGTGCGCCGAGGAGCAGCCAGAGGAGCGTCGCCGCCCCGAGGAGGGCTGCGGCGATCGGCCGGGTGGAGGCCTCGTCGAGCGTGGAGCCGCCCGCGGTGGCGGTGCCGCCGTCGAGCCAGGTCAGGTCGTCGAGCGAGGCGGCGCCGGCGAGCAGCAGCACGGCCTGGAGCGCGTACGCGAGGCCGCGGGCGACGAGCATCAGGGCGCCGACGTGGGTGGTGACGGGCCGGCGGAGGACCGTCGCGGACGAGGTGCCGAGTGCACCGGCGAGCTCGGTGGCGGCGACGGGGGCGATCGCGTCGCGCTCGGCGGCCCCGGACGGCAGGGGGATCGCGCGGAGGTCGACGACCGGCAGATCGCCGTCGGTGACGATGGAGTCGCCGCCGCCGTTGCGGGAGTGGTAGCCGGTGGAGAAGTCCTGGATGACGTCGACCGTCACCTCGGGGTGGTGCTCGCGGAGGCTCGCCACGATGTGGTCGCGCTCCTGGTCGGTGTCGGGGGAGATCTTGTGCGTGACCTGGAGGGTGAAGAGCGACAGTCCGACGCTGCGGTCGAAGGTGCCGGCGGCGACCCACTCGACGGGGAATCCGCCGGGCAGGAACCAGTTCTCGGGGCAGCGCCAGAAGCGCACGTGGTGGCGCTTGCCCGGGTTGCCGGCGACCTCCTGCTGGAACGCGACGTCCTGCTGCCGCCCGAACACGAAGAGCGGCGAGACGGGGGCGCGGTGGTAGCTGCGGCGGGTGAGCGTGGCGGTGATGATCCGCCGGCTGCTGCGCACCGTGACCTCGTCGGCGCGGGTCCAGCCGGAGGAGGTCATCGCGTGGACCAGCTGCGCGTCGCTGCCCTGGAAGGCGAGGTTGACCGGGTCGCCGAGCAGGCCGTCGCTGGTGCGCGCGCGGCCGATGAAGTAGTCGGGCACGTAGAGCCGGGTGAGGATCCGGTGCAGCCGCGGCAGCACGAGGTAGGCGACGAGGACCCAGACGGCGACGTAGAAGCCGATCTGGGCCCAGCCGGAGCGGACGCCGTCGGTGACGAGGACGACGGCGAGGAGGGTCGCGGCCACGCCGCCGAGGACGAAGAAGGCCTGGTCGAGCAGCGCGGGGATCGGGAAGCGGCGGCGGCGGCCCGCCGGTGCGGAGGCGGGGGTGGAGTCTCCGTCCGTGGCGGGACGGTCCTGGTCGGTGCCGGCCCGCTCGGTGTCGCTGCTCACGGCGTCAGCCTAGGGCGGCGGTCCGGCGCGGGGGCCGTCAGCCGACGGGGATGCGGGTGGGCACCGGCACGAGGGCGTGGGTGATCGCGCTCGAGAGGGTGAAGGCGCTGGAATCCAGGTGGGAGGGGTGGCCGAGCCGGGTGGCCTCGTTGGCGCGCTGCTTCGCGCCGGATGCCGGACGGATGTCGCCGGAGAGGCTGATCTCGCCGAAGGCCGCGATGCCGGGGCGCAGCGGCGTGTAGGCGTGGGCCGAGGCGATCGCGACGGCGATGGCGAGGTCGGCGGCCGGCTCCATCAGCTTCACGCCGCCGACGGTCGAGACGTAGACGTCGCAGCGGCGGAGCGGGATGCCCGCCTGGCGCTCGAGCACCGCGAGGATCATCGCGACGCGGGAGGCGTCCACGCCGTTGGTCACCCGGCGCGGGTGGTCGCCGTCGTTCGCGATGACGAGGGCCTGGATTTCGACGGGCAGGGCGCGGCGCCCCTCCATCGCGACGGTGACGCAGATGCCCGGGGTGGGGAAGCGGGTGCGGCTGAGGAAGAGGCCGCTGGGGTCGGGGATCTCGGCGATGCCCTCGGCGGTCATCTCGAAGCAGCCGACCTCGTCGGTCGGGCCGAAGCGGTTCTTGAGGGAGCGGACGAAGCGCAGCGCCGTCTGGCGGTCGCCCTCGAAGTGGCAGACGACGTCGACGAGGTGCTCGAGCAGGCGCGGGCCGGCGATCGAGCCGTCCTTGGTGACGTGGCCGACGAGCACGAGGGGCAGCGCGCGCTCCTTGCAGACGCGGATCAGCGTCGCGGCGACCTCGCGGACCTGGCTCGGACCGCCGGGCAGGCCGTCCACCGTGTCGCTCGCCACGGTCTGCACGGAGTCGACGATCAGGAGGTCCGGGCGGACCTCGTCGATCTGGCCGAGGACGGTGGCGAGGTCGGTCTCGGCGGCGAGGAAGAGGCTGTCGTGCATGGCGCCGGTGCGCTCGGCGCGCATCCGCACCTGGGCGGCGGACTCCTCCGCGCTGACGTAGAGGACGCGCTGGCCCTCGGCGGCGGCGCGGGAGGCGACCTCGAGCAGCAGCGTCGACTTGCCGACGCCGGGCTCGCCGGAGAGGAGGACGACGGCCCCGTTGACGATGCCGCCGCCGAGCACCCGGTCGAGCTCGCCGACGCCCGTGGGGCGGTGCGCCGCGGAGGTGGTCTCGATCTGCGTGATCGGCTTGGCGAGCCGCGCCGCCGTGGGGGCGACGGCGGCGACCGCGCGGACGAGGCCGGTGCGCTCGGTGCTCTCGATCACCGAGCCCCACTGCTGGCACTCGCCGCAGCGGCCGACCCACTTCGCGGTCGTCCAGCCGCACTCGGAGCAGCGGTAGGCGGCGGTGCGCGTCTTCGAGGAGGCCATGGGGTCCTTCCGGGCCGGGGGAGTGCGGGGCAGTGGTGGAGTGCGGGGCAGTGGTGGAGCGAGGGAGCACCGGCGACGCTACGGCCGGCCTCCGACATCGGAGCGCTCCTTCGAACGTGTCTTCGACACTAGCGGGCACCGCCGACATGCGAACGCGCCGCGCCCGGTCGGTGGACAGCCGGGCGGACGTCCCGGTGGGGAGGAGTCCCGGCGGCACCAGAGCGGCGCACGGGCGGTGTCGGTCGTCTGCGGGAGACTGGGCCCATGACCTCGACGGTGCACACGCTCAAGTCCGGCCGCGCGCTCGGAGTCGCCTGGTCCGGCCCGGAGGACGCCGAGCACGTCGTCGTGCTCGCGCACCCCGCACCCGGCGCCGCCGGTCTCGACCCCGAACCCGCGGCCACCGCCCGCCACGGCGTGCGGCTGCTCTCGTTCGACCGCCCCGGCTACGGTGCCTCGGAGCTGCTGACCGACGGCGATCCCGCCGGCGCCGGTGCCGGGGCGAGCCCGGAGCAGGCCGCCGCCGACATCGCCGAGTACCTGGCCACCGCGGGCATCGCCTCGGTCACCGCGGCCGGCTGGTCGGCGGGCGGCCGCGTCGCCCTCGCCCTCTCGGCCAACTACCCGGGCCTGGTCGGGCGCGTCGCCGTCCTCGGCACTCCCGCGCCCGACGACGCCGTGCCGTGGGTCGGCGAGCAGAACCGGGCGATGCTCGAGCAGCTGCGCGAGCTGCCGGTGGACGAGGCCGTCCGCTCCCTCGCCGCCGCGCTCGACACGGCGTTCGGTCCGTCACCCACCCCCGAGTCGCTGCTCGGCGTGCTCGGAGGGGACGCCGCTGACGAGGACGTGCTCGAGGCGCCGGGCGTCCGCGAGCGGCTCCTGGTGATGCTCGAGCGCGCCGCCGCCCAGGGCAATCTCGGCCAGGCCGCGGACATCGTCGGCTACACCCTCCAGGAGTGGGGCTTCGCGGTCGAGACGGTCGACGCCCCGGCGCTCCTCCTCTACGGCGGCGAGGACGCGACCGTCGGCCGCCAGCACGGCGAGTGGTACGCCGCCCGCCTGCCCGACTCGCGCCTCGAGATCGTGCCCGGCCGAGGCCATCTCCTCGCCGTCTCCGAGTGGGACCGGGTGCTCGCCTTCCTCCTGCCCGAGCCCGCCTGACGCCTCGTCGCCGGCCGCACGCCCGCGCTCGGCCGCGGTTCCCGCGCCGATTGGCGGGATTCCTGAGCCTCGCGTACACTCGTCCTCGGTACCGTGTCCGAGCGGCCGAAGGAGCATGTCTCGAAAACATGTGTGGGCTTGCGTCCACCGTGGGTTCAAATCCCACCGGTACCGCCAGTCAGAACCCCCGAGTCAGCGAGAGCCGACCGGGGGTTCTGTCGTTCCCGGACCGCGCGACACCGTCGGCGGAGGCGGATGGTGACAGCTGTCGAGCTCTCGAGGAGGGGGCTGGTCACGTGGAGCGACAGAGGAAACGCGTCTCTCGTACCCCCGGTGCCTGAGCTGCCTAGGCTCTCGGTCGATGACATGGCGAGAGCTCCTTCTCGCCCGGCGGAGGACGTAGGTTTGCCAGATGACACCGACAGCTCGAGCAGCGATGAGGGGCCTGACCCATGGAGCATTCGTGGGAATGACGGGCGACAGGCGGCGCCTGGGCGAGATGAAGAAGGCGCTTGGTCACCCGACGCCGACCGAGGTCTCATCGATCGAACGATCGACGCCGAAATCGAAGAAGAATCTGAACGCTCCGGCACGGTAGAGGCGATCGCTCGAAGCCGATCGTTTCGAGGTCCTCTCCCTCCGGTCGCGATGATCGAGGGATACGAGCGCGTCGTCCCGGGCAGTGCCGAGAAGATCGTCGATGCGCGTGTCGCCAATGAACATGCTCGCGCAGGAGCGCTGACTCGGCTCACCAGGGCGGAATCCGTCGGTGTGATCGTCGGAGCGATCGGGTCGCAGCTCCTCGCCATCGGAGGTCTCGCAGCCGGTGTCGTGCTCATCGTGCAGGGCTTCCCAGCGGAGTCATTGCTCAGCTTCGTTCCTGCGGTGATCAGCTCTGGTGCGCTCGTCGTCTCAGCGGTGAGGGGCGGCAAGGTCGATGAGACCGGTGACCTGAGCCGGCATGCACCGCGGCGGGCCCGATCGGTACCGCCAGTCAGAACCCCCGAGTCAGCGAGAGCCGACCGGGGGTTCTGTCGTTCCCGGGTGCGTCGCTCCTGGTGCTCGGGGACGACGATCCTCCCGTGGACGTGAGTGACCCCCGTCCGAGGCTCCTGACCATCGTGGCGCGCATCGTACTGGCGATGGTTGCGCTGCCATGCTACGTTCACCGAAGTGATGTTGACGTGGACATCCGCGCAGTGGAGACGCCGATCGAGCGCCGCTGCACGAGCACCACAGGTACAAGGAGGTACCCATGAAGATGGACAGGAGAGGGCTTCTCGCCCTCGCGGGCACGGCAGCGCTCACGGGCGCGGTCACGGCGGTGGCCGGGCCGGGCGCCGCACCCGCGCACGCCGCCACCGGCACGGCGGTCGTCGACCCGGCGCAGCGCGGACCGGTGTGGGAGGGCTTCGGCACGGCGCTCTGCTGGTTCGCGCACCGCATCGGCGGCACGCAGGCGGTGCGCGACACCTACGCCGATCTGCTCTTCGACCGCGACAAGGGTCTCGGGCTGAACATCGTCCGCTACAACATCGGCGGCGGCGAGAACCCGGCCTACCCCGGGCACATGGACCTGCGCGCCCGCATCCCCGGCTACCTCGCGTCCGCCTCGGCGGCCTACGACTGGTCGGCGGATCCGAATCAGCGCTGGTTCCTGCAGGCAGCGAAGTCGCGGATCCCGGCCAGCGAGTTCCTCGCCGAGTCGTTCGCGAACTCGCCACCCTGGTGGATGACGATCTCGGGCAGCGTCACCGGGGGGAGGAACGCCGCCGAGAACCTGCGCCCCGACAGCTTCGAGGCCTTCGCCCGCTACCTCGTGACGGTGAACGAGCGCTTCCGCACGACCTGGGGTGTCCCGTTCCGCACCCTGTCGCCGGTGAACGAGCCGAGCGCCGCCTACTGGACCTTCGGCAACCGCCAGGAGGGCAACCGGATGCTCCCGGCGAACCAGGCGATCATGCTCGAGGCGCTGGCGGACGAGCTCGCGCGGCAGGGGTCGCCGACGCGGATCGCGGCGTCGGACGAGACGAGCATCGACGTCGGCCGGGACACGGTGAACAGCTGGTCCGCGCAGACCCGCGCCCTCGTCGGGCAGTACAACGTGCACAGCTACGAGGGCTCCGACCGGACCGGCTTCAAGACCGCCGCGCGCGGCACGCGGATCTGGGACTCCGAGCACGGCAACGGCGACGCCAGCGGCACGACCCTCTCGCAGAACATCCTCTGGGACGTGAAGTGGCTCGGCGCGAGCGCGTTCGCCTACTGGCAGGCGGTCGACTCCGGGGGCTGGGGGATGCTCGACACCGACCTCAACAACGCCTCCGCGGACCTGTCGAGCTACACCCGGAACAAGAAGTTCTGGGCGATGGCGCAGTGGAGCCGCTACATCCGCCGCGGCTACCGGGTGATCGGCGTGAGCGACAACGACACCGTCGCCTTCCACGACGAGGCCGGCAGGCGCGTCGTCCTCGTCACGGTGAACACCACCTCGACGCCGGCGACGGTCACCTACGACCTCAGCCGCTTCGCTCCCGCCACCGCGACCGCCTCGGGGGTGCGCACCAGTGGCTCCCAGGACCTCGCGGCGCTGCCCTCGGCCGCGCTCGCCGGCAACCGATTCACGGCATCCGCTCCGGCGATGTCGACCACCACGTGGGTCGTCCCCTCGATGACCCTCAACTAGAAGGAGAGTTTCAATGACGAAACGACGAGGACGGATCAGGCTGGCGCTCATGGCGCTCGCCACGGCGGCGCTGGTCGCGGTCACGGGCCTGGCGCCCGCGACTGCGGCGCCGCAGACCGTCACGAACGGCACGCAGTTCCTCACCACCCAGGGCCAGCCGATCCACGGGCACGGCGCCGGGCTGCTCAAGGTGGGGCAGTACTACTACTGGGTCGGTCAGAGCACCGACGCGGACAACCGGTTCATCTCGGTCCCGCTCTACCGCTCCACCGACTTCAAGAACTGGGAGTTCCGCGGCGACATCCTCACCAAGAACTCGGCGCCGGAGCTGAACGTCTCCACGATCGAGCGGCCGAAGCTGGTCTACAACGCCGCGACGCAGAAGTACGTGCTCTGGATGCACTGGGAGAACGGGCAGAACTACTGGGAGGGCCGGGTCGCGGTCGCGACCTCGAGCACGATCGACGGCTCCTACGCCTACCAGGGCAGCTTCCGGCCGCAGGGCTACGAGTCGCGCGACATGACGGTGTACCAGGACGACGACGGCTCGGCGTACCTCTTCTCGTCGACGGCCATCCCCACGACGAACGCGTCGACGGCGATCTTCAAGCTCAACGCGTCGTACACGAACGTCGAGTCGTTCCAGGGCCTGCACTGGGAGAACCAGTCGCGTGAGGCGCCGACGATCTTCAAGCGCAACGGCGTCTACTTCGCGCTCTCGTCCGGGACCACCGGCTGGAGCCCGAACCAGAACAAATACTCCACGGCCACGAAGATCACCGGGCCGTGGTCGACGCCGACCGACTTCGGCGGGCCGACCGGCAACCGCTCGCAGCCGACCTACGTCGCGACCATCAGCGGCAGCGCCGGCACGTCCTACCTCTACATGGGCGACCGCTGGGCGGGCGCCAACAACGGCGCGGTCAACGACTCCAGCTACGTCTGGCAGCCGCTGCAGTTCCCGTCGAACACCTCGGTCGCCATGCCCGAGGTGGACGGGGTCGTCATCGACACCGCGGCGGGAACGGTGAACGCCGCCCCGGCGCTGCCCCGGTCGACGATCAAGTCGGCCTCGAGCGGACTCTGCGTGAACGTCGCGGACGACTCGACCGCGACCGGCTCGAAGGTGGTCCAGTGGACCTGCGGCAACGGGTCGAACGCCGTGTTCGCCCGGGCGTCGGCCGGTGGCTACGTGCAGTTCCAGACGCAGCACAGCGGGCTCTGCCTCGCGCAGTCGGGGAGCTCGGGTTCCGGTGGCGCGCTGGTGCAGGCGCCCTGCACGTCCGGACAGACGTCGCAGTGGCAGGTGAGCGGTCAGACGATCGTCAACCGCGCGAGCGGCGCCTGCCTCGACGTGCCCGACG
Source organism: Rathayibacter sp. VKM Ac-2926 (assembly GCF_022815565.1). NCBI lineage: Bacteria > Bacillati > Actinomycetota > Actinomycetes > Micrococcales > Microbacteriaceae > Rathayibacter > Rathayibacter sp. VKM Ac-2926. The sequence continues at coordinate 48,898 of NZ_JALGRS010000002.1, forward strand.
AGAGCACGACCGCGGGTCGTCAGCTCGGGACCTGGTCCTGCAACGGAGGCAACCACCAGAAGTGGAGCTTCGTCGCCTAGCTGAGGCGTGAGGGTCGCGCGGTGGGGGGAACCGCCGCGCGACCCCGCGCCTCGTGCGGGGGCGGGCGGGCCCATCGGGTCCGGCGCCCGCCGACCCCCGCCGGTGGAACCCTCGGTCAGCGCGAGCCGACCGGGGGTTCCGTCGTGCTCGGGTGAGGGGCGATCGGGCTCCTCACCCGCATCCGGATCGGACGGAGGCGCGAGCGGTCATTCCTCCGCAGCGTTCTCGACCACGCGGCCCGCGTCCCCGGCCGGACGCCAGACATAGCTCTTGCTCCGCCGGGAGCGCACGAACAGGCCCGCTTCCTCGAGGCCGAGGAGGTCGACTCGAGCGGTCTCTCCGGAGACGCGGTGAGTGGTGGCATGGCCGTGCACGGTGAACTCCGACTGCGGATCGCGGAGTGCCGACTCCAGTGCGGCGAGCTGCCGAGGATTGAGGTCGTTCGATCGGCGATCGAGCAGGGCTCTCATGTCCCGCAGTTCAGCGCTCTTGCGCTGGAGGTGTCTCTGCAGGTCGTCGAGCGCCCGCGTGTAGACGTCGACGTGGTGAGTGAGGAAGTACGTGAGATCACCGTCGTCGTCCTCGGTGAGCAGGTACGCGCCCGCATACCTGGCCGGAGCGTTCTTGAGGATCCGAGAGACGGTGAGGTACTCCGTCACCCAGTACCCCTGCCGGAGCATGCTCCAGTAGAAGAGGATCCGCGCGGTCCGGCCGTTGCCGTCGGCGAAGTAGTGGTCGTAGCCGACCATGAAGTGCAGGACGATCGAGCGGAGCGGAGCGGGGAGATAGGCGGTGTCGCCGTCCTCGCCGTTCGCGAAACGGCAGAGTGCCTCGAGCCGATCGGCGAGCTCGGCGGCCGGCGGCGGCACGTGCAGGATCTGGTCGTCGTCTCCGAAGATGCGGACGCGCTCGTCGCTCTCCTGCTGGAGGCGTCCGGCGTCCTCGGGATCGTCCAGCGTGCCATCGGTCACGATGCGGTGCAGCTCGAGGACGAGCTCCGGGGTGAGCCGCTCCTCGGCCACCTCTCGGATGCGCTCCATCGCGCGGTAGTTGTTCAGGATCATGCGCTCGCTCCTCGTCACGGGGCGGCGACCGGAGACGAGCATCTCCTTGGCCACGCGGCGCGAGGTGGAGGCGCCCTCCAGCTGACTGGAGGTGATCGCCTCTTCGATGAGCGAGCTGACGACGTAGCGGTCTCGGTCCCCCTGAGAGACGGCGAGCTCGGGCATCGAGATCGTGCCGCTCGCGCGGGCCGCGATCTCCTCGCACCTCCGGAGGAGGTGATCGGTGAGCGTGTACGAGAAGGCCTTGCCTTCCTTCGACAAGAGGGCGACCGTGCGCAGCCCGGACTGACGACGGAGCTTGAGGGCCGCCCAGAGTTCCTGGACGGTGAGGCCGGCGGGAGGAGTCCGGTAGCGGATCTTGTCCCAGGGCAGGTAGGCGCTGTCGTCGAGATCGGCGCCGACCATCGCCGAGACGATCCGATCTCGGCCTTCGCCGTGCAGGACCGCTGCCCAGTCGGGGGGCGGCATGGGGACCTTCACCGTCGCACCCGCCTCTCGTTGCTCCAGATTCTGTCACGATCTGGAGCAGATCTGGAGGTGGGTGACGTGCTCTGCATGCGCGTCGTCGGTCAGCGGGTGGCGGCGGTTCCGCTGTGCGTGCGCGAGGCGACCGCATGGGCCAGCAGGGTGGCGGCCACGCCGACCGCGACGCCGATGGCGGTCTCGAGGGCGCGGTCGCGCAGGAGGACGAACTCGTCGGTGTGGTGGGCGAGCTCGACCATCAGGATCGCGAGCGGGGTGATCAGGGCGAGGGTCAGGCCGTAGTTGCGGCCGACGACGAGCTCGGCGAGCATCTGCAGCAGCACGACGACGCCGATCGTGGCCAGCGGGGACAGCGGCAGGGCGAGCAGCGCGGCGGCGATCGCGACGCCGATGACGGTGCCGAGCATCCGGTGGCCGGCGCGGACGAGGCGGGCGGTCGCGTCGGCACCCGAGACCGCCGCGACGGCGGAGACCATCGCCCAGTAGGGGTGGCCGAGACCGGTCGCGGTGGGGATCGCGCCGGCGATCAGCACGACGGCGCCGAAGCGGAGCATCCCGGCGCGGGTCGTGGAGCGGACGGCGGCGGCGCGGAAGGAGGGGCGCCAGGGCGTCGCGGGCAGCAGCCGGGCTCGCGGGGCGGCGATCCCGCTCACTCCGATGAGCAGCGAGAAGGCGGCGGAGGCGGCGGCGAGGGCGAACGCCTCCGGGATCCGCGTCGCCTCGACCGGCACCGAGGCGCAGGCGGTGACGGCGAACACCGGGAAGAGCGGGCCGGGCGGGTGCCAGTGCAGAGCGTCGCTGAGGTAGGCGGCGCCGACGGCGGCGAGGGTGACCACCGGGATGATCAGCCAGTCGCGCTGCGGCGACAGGGCGACGGCGGTGCCGATCGTCACCATCGCCACGAGGTAGGCGGCCGCCGAGGCCTGCATCAGCAGGCGCGGGCGGTGGGTGTGCCGGCGTCCGTAGAGCGCGGTGAAGGCGCCGAAGGTGGCGTAGAGGGCGAGGTCGGTGCGGCCGAAGACCCAGAGGAGGAGGAGCGGCACCGCCATCGAGATCCCGGCGCGCAGGGCGACGCGGTGGGCGCCGTCGTGCGGGCCGAAGGTGACCAGCTCGCGGGGGTGCGGCAGCGCGCTGCGGAGGGAGGGGGTGGCGGGCATCGGAGTCCTCGGGTCGGCGGGTGGATCCGAGCGGCACTGGCCGGAGAGGTCGTTCACGGGTGAACCAGATATACTTTACTCGTGAATCATCTTCTGTCGAGCGACTCGTCGCGTCCGGACCCCGGCGCGGCTCCGGACGCCGTCGATGAGATCCGTGCGGGCTGGCGCCGGCTGCGGCCCGAGCTGGACACCTCGGCGGTGGACGTCGCGGGTCGCATGATCCGCGCCTCCGCCCTGTTGGTGCGCGCGACCGAGGAGCGGCTCGCCGCCTTCGAGCTGACCCGCGGCGAGTTCGACGTGCTGACGACGCTGCGCCGGCTCGCCGCACCGCAGTCGCCGACGACGCTGCGGACGATCGGCCTCGCCTCCGCCCCGGCCGTGACGAAGCGGCTGCACGCGCTCGAGCGCCGCGGGCTGGTGCTGCGGACCGCGAACCCGGCGGACGGGCGCGGCGCGCTGATCGCGCTGACCGCCGAGGGGACCGCGCTGGTCGACGCCGCCTTCCCCGAGGTGCTCGACGTGGAGCGGGAACTGCTCGCCGCGGTGCCCGACGCGCTCCGCGACGACGCCGCCCGGGGGCTGCGGGCGGTGCTCGCCAGCATCGAGGCGGCGCCGAAGCAGTGACCGCGCCCGCACGCCGCGGCTACCGTGGAGCCATGCGCCTCACGTCCAGCTTCACCGTGGACACGCGGCCGCCGGTGCTGCAGCTGGTCAAGACGGCGGCGGCGACCGTCGTCACCTGGATCATCGCCGCGCTGATCTTCCCCGGGACGCTGCCCGTCTTCGGCGCCATCGCGGCGCTGCTGGTGGTCGCGCCCAGCGTGAACCAGTCGTTCTCCAAGGCGCTCGAGCGCAGCGTCGGCGTGATCATCGGCGTCGTCGTCGGGTCGCTGATCGGGACGCTCTTCGGCGACGACAGTGCGATCGTCCTCGGCGCGATCGTCGCCGCGATCGCCGTGGGCTGGGCGGTCCGGCTGACACCCGCCTCCGCGGTGCAGATCCCGATCAGCGCGATGCTCGTGCTCTCGGTCGGCTCGGTGACGCCGAACTACGCCGTGGACCGGATCCTCGAGACGCTGATCGGCGCGGCCGTCGGGATCGTCGTCAACGCGCTGATCGTCCCGCCGATCACCCTCGCACCGGCGGAGCGGGCCGTCGGCGACCTCACCGCGCAGCTCGCCGCGGCGCTCGACGACCTGGCCGACGTGCTCGAGACGAGGGTCGGCCGGGAGCGCCTCAGCGAGCTGCTGATCAACGCGCGGCTGCTGCAGACCATGCAGACCAAGGCGGAGGAGGCGATCGCGACCGGTGAGGAGTCGCTGCGGCTCAACCCGCGCCGCTCCGCGCACCGCGACCGGCTGCTGGCGCTGGACTCCGTCACTCCGCGGCTCGCCCGCATCGTGACGCGCGTGCGCGGGATGACCCGCACGGTGCACGACCTCTACGACCAGGACCTGGTGGGCGAGCCGACGATCGGGGACATCGCGGTGCAGCTGCACCGGGCGGCGCACGACCTGCGGCTGCTCGTGCAGTCCTCGGTCGCGGTGCCGGAACCCGAGCCGATCACCGATGAGCTGCCGGCGCTGACCGCCCCGCTGGTGATCGTGACCCCGCACCCGGAGCACTGGATCCTGCTGGGGGCGCTCGCCGAGGACCTGCGGCGCATCCGCGAGGAGATCGTGGGCGAGGAGTCCTGAGCGGGCTCCGCGCTCAGCGTGCGGCGGGCGTGTCGAAGAGGCCGGGCCCGGAGTCGCCGTCTCCGGCATCGGTGTCGGACTCCTGCAGGGCGGCCGGGTCGGTCGCCTCCGCGTGCTGGGTCTTGCCCTCGGCGATCAGCGAGTCGTCGTCGACGAGGATGCCGGCGAGCTCGGTCACCCGGCCGCGGATCGCGCCCAGCGGGTCCTCGATCGGGGCGTCCTCCTGCGAGCGGTCGATCTCGTCGTCCGGGAAGCGGCGCAGCGAGGCCTCGTCGCGGTCGGGCTGCGGCGCGCGGGCGTGCTCGACGCAGAGCCGGGCGACCTCCTCCGCGTGGGCGTGCATCACGGAGTGCGAGGCGTCCGGGATCTCCCAGGCGCGCGCGTGCGGGATCGACTCGGCGACCTCCTCGGCCCACTCCCGCGGGACGAGGCGGTCGAACTCGCCGCGGATGACCAGCGTGGAGGCGCGGATCCGGGGCAGGACGTCCTCGATCCGGTACTGCATCATCTCGGGCAGCACCCGCGAGAACCAGCGCGGGCCGCAGAGCAGGTACGCGGCGGCGGCGAGGACGGCGACCTGGACCGGCTCGCGGACGCTCGACTGGAGGAAGCGCCAGGCGGCGACGGGGATGCGGCGCTCGTGCGGGTTCATCACCGGGCCGAGCAGGACGATCGTGGTGAGCTCGGGCCGGCGCGCGGCGAGCTCGGCGACGACCTGCGTGCCCATCGAGTGGCCGAGGACGACCGGGTCGTCGAGGCCGAGGTCGTCGATGACCGCGCCGACGAGCTCGGCGTAGTCGCCGATGGTCATGTGCCGGGCGTTCGGCGGGTGCGGGACGCCGCCGAAGCCGGGCAGGTCGAGGGCGTGCACGGGGCCGAACTCGTTGAGCGCCGGGGCGAGCCGCTCGAAGTAGGTGGCGGCGACGCCGATGCCCGGGACGAGGACGAAGGTGCGCTCGCCGGTGTGGCCGACGGTGTTGACGCGGGCGTAGACGTCGCGGCGGTGGACGCGGAGGACGGAGACGTCGGTGTTCTTGTAGCGGCGGCGCGGGTCGCGCCGGCGGGAGCGCGTGGTGGAGAAGACGTCGCGCAGGCCGTGGCGGACGCTCGAGGCGAGGGCGCGCAGGGGGCGGCCGGGGTAGGGCACGGGCGCCTCCTCGGGTGTCGCGGCGCAGCGGCCTGGCGGGAACGGGTCGGGGGAGAGCCTAGGCGCTGGCCGATCCGCTCAGATCAGCATGTCCTCGGAGCGGTGGAGGATCAGCCGGGCGGGCCCGATGTGGAGGACGCCGTTGGTGAGCGGAGCGCAGCGGACGCCGCCGCGGCGCCGCATCGCCTTGAAGGCGCCGGGCGCGAGCGAGACGTCCATCCAGGCGCAGGGGTTGGCCGGGCGGCCGCCCTGGAACTCGATCCGCTCGCCGCCCTGCTCCACCGCGAAGGTGCGGCCGGCGAGCGCGTCGATGTCGGCGCCGCGCACGATGATGTTGCGGCGGGTGTCGGCGGGGTCGAACGCGGCACGGCCGAGCTCCGCCGCGACGTGCTCGAGCGACTCGATCGCGAAGAGGGTGACCGCGGCGGTGCGATGCGCGCGCTGGGCGAAGTAGCGGTCGCCGACGATGCCGAGTCCCGCGCGGATCTCGATCCGCTCGGGCTGCTCGTTGCCCTCGGAGGGGATCGGGCCGTCCGCCGGCCGCCCCTCGAACCGGTGCAGCGGCGAGACGACGAAGCGCACGAGCTCGATCGCGGCGGCCTCCATGCCTGCCACGGTACGCGGGCCCGGGCGGGCGCCCGCTCGATTCGCGGAGGGGCTCCCCGATGTGTATAGTCGTACCTCGTTGCGTGCGCCCCCCAAGGCCACGCGATGGACTGCGCCCGTAGCTCAACGGATAGAGCATCTGACTACGGATCAGAAGGTTGGGGGTTCGAATCCCTCCGGGCGCACTCTGGTTGAGACAGAACAGGACGGCCCGCTTCGGCGGGCCGTTCTTGTTCTGGCTTGTGAATGATTATTTTTCATCCCTGATTTTCATGGTGAATCTCAGTCGGAGACGGCGTCTTGCGCTCTTGGATGGACGGCTGACAGCTAACGCGACAGCAACGTCTTCGAACCGCGGCGGTATCGTCTGACCATGTTGAGTCGCCGAGCTAGGTCGCAGTAAATGTTCTAATCAGCGGGGACGATGCTCAGAACCAGTCCTTGGAACGACCGTTTCGTGTTGACGGCACCCCCGACGAGCTGTTTGCTCAGGCGCTCGAACGTTCGTTTCTGCGTGCGTTCGACCAATCGTTGGCTGAAGCTCGCAATCACAAGGGGACTTCCCTGGTCTTCTCCTGGAGGAACACGCCTGCGTCGAATGATGAAGAGGTCGATCCAGTGCTTCACATATTCCTTGACGCCGGAGTCCGATGAACCATCGGATATGAGTCTTGGTGTTCATTCTGCTTCTCCTGCCTGGCGGCTGCGACGCGGCCGGCGTGGTCGCGATGTCGCGGATTCTGGATCGACGGTCGAGGGAACCGGCGCGAGAACGACCTCGTGCCGCGGAGCCGGGTATCGCGACGCGGTGTACCGAATGGCTTCGTCGGAGGCACAGCCGGCACGGACCCGGATGGGATCTTCGCCGTTGTCCGGCGCGACGGAGGAACCATGACCGGCTGAGAGCCGATCCGCGAACTGAATTGTCACGTTCGCTCCGCCCGGTGTTGCATCAACGGTGACGGCCACGGATCCAAGCGACTCCGCAATGGCCGACGCTGCTCGCGCGAGCCGGTCTCGCTCCAGGCCCGTAGGATCAGGACACTGAGCACCTGAGATTGAGCAGTCCACGGTGCCGACCGGATCGTAGGAACTTTCGGTGCAGACTGCGCGACTCGGACGGCGATCCCAAGCCAGAGCATCAGCTCGGACCAGACGGCAAGGATGTACGCGAACTGACGTCGCCGCCAGACATGGAACTGGTGGCGGGCGAGGTTTGGCCGTCCCGGTACCGCCAGACGAGGGTGATGAGGATGAGAATGAGTAGTGTCGCGCCCATAACGAGTTGGGCGGGTCGCCACTGTCCCAGGAAGACGATCGTCGCGACGAGAAGAACCAAAGGCATCTTGTTTCGGCTGAAGACCACTCGCAGCGCAGCACCGTAGTTCCGGAGTTCTGCGATGATCATGAGTCGCCGGCCTTCCGAGAAGCGGCGGGGCAGATAGCGCTTGCGCGCAACGAGTACGCGACGCGGGGTCGGCCGTTCCCCTCCTTGACGTAGGGCACGACCACGAGATCATCGAAGATCACCGGGCGGAAGGGTAGCCCGGGCAGTCCCGCGGGCAGAGCGGGCGGTGCAGCTGCCACGACCTTGACTGTGACCTCGCCCTGGCCCTTGGAAGCCTCAGGATCGGTGTCAAATACCCGGACCGTCCACAGCGGCTTTCCTGTGTCCCTGTCGTGCTGCAGGCCGGCAGGCTTCCCATCGACGAATTCGATGAGCGGCTCCGCGTCGCCGACAGCGTAAGCCGGCCCGCCGAAGTAGCTCTCGCGGTTCTCCGGCAGTCCTGATTTTGTCACCGGCCAGTGTTCCTCCTGGGTCGGATGCGCAGATGCGCACAACCTGTGTTTCAGGATGATGTTACTCATAACCCCTTGATTGAATCCTGTTGGATTCGTTCATCGAGCGAACTGTAGTTCAGGTCGGAGAGAATTGAGTGTCAGCGCTCCGGACAGTAACTCCGCCTTGAGCAGGGGGATTCGATCGTCATCTTCAGGGCTGGCACCCGTTGATGGGGTCGCTTCAGCGGAGTCGACGGCGAGGCTCAGTACGCGGATGCGCCGCGAGGAGCGTCGTCTCCGCGAACGACTCGTGCCGCTGGCTGCGTCGAAGCGCTCGCTTGCCAGTAATTGCCATGTGGGACCGAAGCTATGCCGGCGATCTATCTGCCGCGCGGCAGGCTTCTTTTGGATATGACCCGATACAGATTCTCCTGCAGTCAAATCAATCAGGCAAGGCTGCCGCAGTGGATGTCATACCTACTCGGGGAGCGAGTATCCCTCCAAGAAGCAAGGCCTAGCGAGCACGCACCTGTGCTGTGGCGCGAGCACGCGCCTGAACTTGCAGCCCGGCACGGATCTGATCGAAGATCGCAACCGAGGTCTCTGGAGCAACCTCGAGCGACGCCACAAGGCCAAAGCGAACAGGCTCACGGAATTTGGTCGCGTCCACTTGAGAGTCGACGTTTATAGATATGGTGCCGTCGTCTGAGAAAGCAACCGCACCCGTGCCCTCTAAGACTTGATGCTGCACGGTGCCCATGCGCGTTGTCCAGTGTTCGGCCTCAGATGGCGTGGCTCCGATGTCAGCGAGCTTCGGCGCCTCGAATTTGAGCTTCGTTCCCCTGTACTTTCGAGACTTCGCATCGACGGGAGTGAACCATGCCAGTGTGATTGTGAGTCGTCGCCACGCGGCAGAGGCACGTAGATCTTCTGGGAGCGGAAAATTGAATGTCTGGCGCTGGTCTGGGCGCAAGGACCCAGCCCCGACAACCATTGCCCTGTTCGAGAGCGCCGAAAGCACCTGGTCAAAGGAGACACGGCCGTAGCCGAGCAATTTAGTCAGGTTTCTGCTGCTTCTCGAGGTATCGTGCGTGTCCCCAAGCTCCGAAATCATGTGGTCCTTCATTGCACCCCATCTGGCCGAATGAACCAGCAGGGCCTTCGTGACAACTGGGTGGTACTGTGCGTCCGGCCAAGGGAATGGGGCATCTACGCGACTGGGATCCTCCAGGATCTCGAAAATCTCGTTTGCGGCGCGTGTTGCCAGAGCTGCGGCATTGCTCGACCCATGCGTGTAACTGATTCCTACCTCTACGCCGGCCCGGGTCGGAGCGGCAACCAGATGACCGGGACCCGTAGCACCAGGTTGCGCGAGATCGAGGCGTGCCGACGGCGAGTCACCCACTGGTCGTAAGTAAGTGGAACGCCCGCCGGACATGAAGACTTCTGGCTTCACGGAGCGCCGATATCCGAGCCCGAGCGCGCTGTAGAGCGCCGGACTACCGTCCTGGGTTGGATCAATGACTGTGTCTGGCAGATCGGCCTCTGAGCTGTCAGTGTGCACCGCCCCGACCGTCAGAGCGTTGATGGCTTCCGCGGGCGACAGTAGACCGCGATGGCGAGCCGACGCGAACGCCGCTCGCCGGGCCGCGGAGCGCATCTGGGTGATGTCGGACAGGCTTTCCCTGCTGACTTCGAGCGGCGGGTAGCTGTGGTTGCCAGCACTAACAACGATCAACAGGTTGTACGTGTATGAAAGCCAGTCGATCACACGCGCTGCCGGACTCATCCGATCGATGAACGCCTTGCTGTCATCGCCAATCGAAAGGTTGACGATGCGCACACTGGGCGCGGCAGCCGGCGTGTCGTTCTCTCCTGCCACCATGCGGCGAATCGCGCGATGGAGGAGATCTGGAAAAAGGACGTCGCTCATGGAAACTTCGTGACGTTCATTAAACTCGTGTGGCACGAGAATTGGACGTGCGTAAATCCGTCGCGCTGGGTTTTGAGTCTGATCGTGCAAGTCTCCCCGGATGATGAGCGACGCCATTGCGGTCCCATGCGTCCTGCTCGGAATGGGATACGACGGAGTGAGGTCATCGGGGTCATCGACGAGTACGCGTCCCACTAGGTGCGGGTGATTCGCGATGGGGAGGCCGTCGAGTAAGGCCACACGTGGCGGCGAATTGTCGGGTGAAATGGGCGTAGAGCTTACGATCTGCTCGACATCACTGGCAGGTTCGAATGACATGGGTCGAAACGGACTCACGAACATGACCGCGTCTGTTGTGAGAACAGCAAGCTGGTTCGCCCCGTCCGCAACGACCTGCTCAACTTTCTGGATCGGAATGTCGGCGAGTATCGCGTGGTAGCCCGCGCCGGAGATGACTGTTGACGTGACCACGGTGCCGCCGCTTTCGACGACGAGCGTGCGGACAATGCTCTCTGCTGCGGTTCTAAGGCTCACTGACTGCCTGAACCAAAGCTCGATCTCGACACGCTTGAAGCTGACGTATGGTCCCGCGGCAGCAAGGTCATCTCGCCACTGCTCGAGCAACCCGGTCTCTCTCACTCGATCCTGAGCGCTCCATGGTCGAACGTCTCGAAGCTGGGCGAAGACTCGTTTTAGGGGTGCAAGCCCTCGCTCCAGCGTCACGCTCGGATTGGTCTGCCAAGTATCGAAAAGACTCACCAGCTGTTGAGCCGCCGCGGCGTCAGACATGACGACATGGACTGTCCGCTGGACAGGCTTGTTGGTGGGGCCTTCATTCGTTTCGGTGTGGAAGAGTTCGTCGGGTGCGCTCTTTTCCTCATCCATCTCTAGGAGGTACTCAAGCCCCGGCACATGCGAAACGGCCTTATGGAAATCATCGACACTACCAGCTAGGTCGAACACGACTATTAGTGACGGATTGCTCTCGTCGGAACTGCCCTTTGCGGCAACACGACGGTTCTCGAGCGCGCTCTGGAGGCGAGCGAGCTTGGGGCCGATTCTTGCTACTTGATCTGCGGGAGCAGGTCCAACTACTCGAGGCGGCGTAGCTGGAGATCCTGCGGGACGGACCAACGGTGTGGAGACCGGGAACGCAAGGTAGGGTTTCGGGTCGCTCAAGATGATGCCTGGCTGCGCCACATGGCGATCCTCGCTTGAACTATGGATGAGGTGTCGGCGCCGGGGCCTTCAAGAATCATGCGTCGTCGCACATCTTTCGCGAACTCCTCGATTTCGGCGTAGCTAGCTCCAGCAAGCTTGTCGGCAAGAGTGCGGGGAGAGAACCCCAAGTTCCCACCTAACTGGTTCGTGAGAACTTCGAGGAACTCGGTCATCTTTGATCGGGTAGGGCTTTGGAGCGTCACGCGTACTTGGAATCGGCGCCACGCGGCGCGATCCAGGAGTTCGCCGTGATTAGTTGCACCTATCAATATGACGTGCGCCGGGAGCCGGTCGATTTGCATCAGCAACGTCGACACGACTCGCTTGATCTCTCCAGTTTCGTGTGCGTCTGCGCGTTCCTTCGCCAAAGTGTCGAGTTCATCGAAGAATAGGACGCAACGTCGGGTTCTGGCGAAATCGAAGACCTGGTCAAGTCGCGCCGTAGTCTCGCCGAGGAAGCTCGAGACGATGCCTTCGTATCGCACGGTGTAGAACGGTAGCATCAGTTCTGTGGCTATGGCTTCAGCCAAAGACGTTTTTCCGTTACCAGGAGGCCCTTCGAAAAGCACGCGATTGCGGGGCTCGATACCGTAGCTGCGTAGGAGGTCGCCGCGGTGATGCTCTTCGATCAGCTCCCGGACACTTTGTTGCACGAGCGGCTCAAGTCGCAAGTCGTCGACCCGTCTACGAGGCACCACCTCGTGGACCAGATCAGACACGGCAGAGCTATAGCTGTCACGCTGCGTCGAGCCGGCCTGTCCATGTGTGGTAATCAATTGCGCGAGCCTGTCGGCTAGCAGATGATGCTGGTTCGCGCGCTCCTCGGCGATGATTGTCTCGACCAGACCACGGAAACGCGTTTTGTCCCCTCTTTGTTCTGCTTCGATCAAATCGAGCAGGAGATCAGAACGGGCCATCATCGTCTCCTTGAACCTTGGCGGTCGCGTCATACTCTATCCGAGCGTCACGAGCGGCTCGGGGATCCTGGTGAGAACGTTCTTTACTCGTTCAAGGCCGGGCTCCGCCTGGCGGACCCACCTGCGGTGTGTCCGGGCCGGGCTCTGCCTGGCGGACCCACCTGCGGTGTGTCCGGGCCGGGCTCTGCCTGGCGGACCCACCTGCGGTGTGTCCGGGCCGGGCTCTGCCTGGCGGACCCACCTGCGGTGCGTCCGGTCCTCGCTTCGCTCCGGCCCGGGCGCTCCTCGATGAGTTCGAGGCGCTGACCGGTTGCACAGTTAAACAGCAAGACCCGCCGTTCCACGTGTGTGGGGCGAGTCCGCTGTTGTAGCTTACGTCGGTCTCTTGATTTAGCCGAGCCCGAGGTCGAGTTGCGTGGCCTGGGGAACAGGCCTTGATCGCTGTCATGCAGGTCCGGCGAGCCTGGGACGGCGAGCTGACCAAGCAGGCTCAACAAGTTGAGATCTACGTCGAGACCCTTCAGAAGCTTGAGGCGTCGGAACGCGCGACGAATGTCTGTCTGAGTCGACGCGTGGGTCCAGCCGTTCACAAGTTGCAGTCGCTCATTGACGTCCTCAAGGTCTGGCGCGCGGCCGATGTGCTGGATGTTGTGGCACCTCTTGTAGTGGGCGACGAGGCCAGCGAGCACATGGGTCACTGCGCCGTCGCGCATCTCGAATCAACAGATCTCGTGGCAGTCGGGGTGCTGAATCTTGCCGAAGGGACCGTGAGACTGGTCGCCGCAGATCTCGCAGAGCTTCCCGGCGCGTGCAGAAACCGCGAGAAGAATCCTGTCCCACTCGGATTCACGAGCAATGCCCCGGATGTTCGAGCCGAAGACGCTTGGAGGAAGGGCATCGGGCCGCATACGCGGGTGACCGGCTGGAGTATCGAACATGAGGGTCGGCAGGAAAAGCTGGTTCAGTCCTGATCCATCACAGGGTCACCGACCAGGCATAGGCGGCAACCGTGACAGCAACTCGACCGCATCGCTGTCGGAGCGCATCATGTGGACGCCTGACGTGCAGCTACACACGACCCCTGGACCCCGGTGGACGTCACGACTTTTTCTACGGATCAGAAGGTTGGGGGTTCGAATCCCTCCGGGCGCACTCTGGTTGAGACAGAACAGGACGGCCCGCTTCGGCGGGCCGTTCTTGGTTGATGGCGGTTCTCGATCGGCTTGCTGCACTCCGGTTCGATTCGGAGCTCGGGTTCTTCAGCGGTCGTAGACGTCACGCCTGTGGCCCAGTGTCACCACGACGATCGAGAGTACTCCGTCGTCGATCGTATACACGATCCGGTAGTTGCCGACGCGGACGCGGAGACCTGCCCGCCCCTGCAGCGCCTTCGCGCCCGGTGGTCGAGGGTCCTCGCCGAGCAGGGCGATGACCCCCTGTATCCGCTTCCGATCGTTCGGATCGATCTTCCGTAGCGCCTTCAGGGCGGCAGGCCGCAGCTCGATTTTGTAGCGGCTCATTCCCAGCCGAGGTCCGCTTTGGCCTGCGCCCATGGGATGTTGTCGCCTTCCTCCGCCATGGCCGCGTCGAAGGCATGCGCGTCTTCGACGTCCTCGAGGGCGTCCATCATCCGCTCGTACTGCTCCGGGCTGACGACGACGGCCTCCGGATGACCGTGACGCTCCACGAAGACCGCTTCGGTCTGCGAGCGTGTGATCAGTTCTGAGAAGTTGGCTCGCGCATCCGAGACGGTCATGGTCGACATGAACCGATTGTACAATTCGCTATTCGAAACGTACAGACCTTCGATCATCTCTCACGTCGGTGATTCGGGCGCGTGTGCTGCAGGTTCTTGCAGGCGCGGACGTCGCGCGCCAGCTCGGGTGAGGGGCGGCGGTGGCGCGAGGGGGAGGGCTAGCGTCGTCGTCGCAGGATCTTGCGCAACTCGGGGGCCGGGCTCGGGCGGCCGACGGTTGCGGCGAGGTGAGCCGCCCTGCATACTCAAAACCACACGACGCAAGGTTTTGGGCACGACCGCTCGATTCTGCACACTCGATGACGAGAGGGAACGATCATGACGACGTCCAGCGGATCCGCGGCGGGGATGCCCTCGGGCATGACCACCGCGACGGCGACGGTGCGGGGGCACCACTCGTTCTCCGAGCCGACCGAGCCGGCGACGAAGGGCTACGTCTTCTGGCTGCTCGCGGCGCAGCTGATCTTCTTCATCGCCCTGCTCGGGCCGGCGGTCGTCGGCATCGGCCTCAAGATCCAGTCGCTCGTCGAGTCGGGCGAGATCGCGCAGGACGGCGCGACCGGCGCCGCGGCGGTGCTCGGCGGCTTCGGCGCCCTCTTCGCCACGATCGCGAACGTCGTCGTCGGCCGCCTCTCCGACCGCACGACGAGCCGCTTCGGCCGGCGCCGGATCTGGATCGTGACCGGCACGGTGCTGATGACGGTCGCCTTCGCGATCATGGCGCTCGCCCCCACCCTGCTCGTCGCGACCGTCGGCTGGTCGCTCGCCCAGCTCGGCGCGAACATGACGCTCGCCCCCTTCACCGCGACGCTCGCCGACCAGGTACCGAAGTTCCAGCGCGGCAAGATCACCGCGGCGCTCGGCATCGCGCAGAACGTCGGCATCCTCGGCGGCACCTACGTGGCCCAGGCGTTCGCCGGTCAGCTGGTCGTGATGTTCGTCGCCCCGTCGATCCTCGCGATCGTCGCCATGGTCGTCTTCGCGGTCGTGCTGCCCGACAAGCGCCTGCCGCAGGCGCCGCCGCGCGCGACGCTGCGCGACTGGGCCGAGACCTTCTGGGTCAGCCCGGTGAAGAACCCCGACTACGCGCTCGCGTGGTGGTCGCGCTTCCTGATCATCTTCGCGAGCTTCGGCTTCACCACCTTCCGCTTCTTCTACCTCCTCAACCACATCGGCGTGGAGGAGGGGAGCATCCCGGCCGTGATCACCACCAGCGTGCTGATCTACACGGTGACCCTCGTCGGCGCGAGCTACTTCGCCGGCTGGCTCTCCGACCGGATCGGGCGCCGCAAGGTGTTCGTCTGGAGCTCGACCGCGCTCTTCGCGGTCGGCACCTTCGCGCTGATCTTCGTGCAGGACATCGGCGCCTTCTACGTCCTCGAGGCGGTCCTCGGACTCGCCTACGGCATCTACGTCGGCGTGGACCTGGCGCTCGTCGTCGACGTGCTGCCGAACCCCGACGACTCCGGCAAGGACCTCGGCGTCTTCAACATCGCCAACGCGCTGCCGCAGACGCTCGCGCCGCTGGTCGGCGGCATCCTCGTCTACGTCAGCGACCCGACCGGCAACAACTACGGGCTGTGGTTCACGGTCTGCGCACTGGCCGCAGTGGTCGGCGCACTCGTCATCCTCCCCATCAAGAGAGTCCGATAGGCCTTTCTCGGACGTCCATAGGACAGGCTGGTCGGAGACGACAGTCCTGCCCGCACCACCATCACCAGTGAAAGCGACATCGATCATGACTCTGCCCCTGGCCTCCATCCAGCTCTACACGCTGGCCAAGGAGTTCTCCGAGGACCCGAACGGCTCGCTCGAGAAGCTCGCGGCGATCGGACTGAAGAACGTCGAGGCGTTCGACTTCGTCCGCCGTCCCGCCGAGATCCGCGCCGCGCTCGACGCGAGCGGTCTCGCCTCGCCGACCGGCCACGCTCCGCTGCTCTCCGACGAGCTGTGGACGCCGGACGGATCCATCCCGACCCCCGCCCCCGAGGTCGTCTTCGAGGCGGCCGCGCAGATCGGCATCCAGACCGTCATCGACCCCTTCGTCTCGGCCAAGCGCTGGCTGACCGAGGACGGCGTGGCGGACATCGCCGACCGCCTGAACAAGGCCGCCGAGGTCGCCGCGACCTTCGGCCTGAAGGTCGGCTACCACAATCACGCGCAGGAGTTCATCGCCTCCTTCGACGGCCGGACCGCCTACGAGCGCTTCGTCGCGACCACCGACGAGCGCGTCGAGATCGAGCTCGACCTGTTCTGGGCGCTGACCGGCGGCCAGGACGGCCCCGCGCTGGTGTCGAAGCTGGGCTCGCGCCTGGTCGCGGTGCACGTCAAGGACGGCATCGCGCCGGCCGAGAACCCGTTCGCCCCCGGCGCCGCGGCCTTGGGCTCGGACACCCTCGACCAGCGCCGCCCGGGCGAGGGCGACGTGCCGCTCGTCGAGGCGCTGAAGGCCGGCGAGGGCGCGATCAAGTACGCCGTCATCGAGTACGACAACGCCCCCGGCGACGTCTTCGCGGACATCCAGGCCAGCTACGACTTCCTCGTGAAGGGCGGGTACGCGGCATGAGCGGGCCCATCGGGATCGGCGTCATCGGCGTCGGCGTCATCAGCGACACCTACCTCGAGAACCTCGCGTCCTTCCCGGACGTCGAGGTCCTGATCGTCGGCGACCTGCTGCTCGACCGGGCGAAGAGCCAGGCCGAGAAGCACGGCGTCCCCGCCTGGGGCTCGGCGGAGGACGTCCTCGCGCACGCCGGCGTGCAGGTCGTCGTCAACCTGACCATCCCCGCCGCGCACGTCGAGGTCTCGGCCGCGGCGATCGCCGCGGGCAAGCACGTCTGGAGCGAGAAGCCGCTGGGCCTGGACCGCGCCGGCACCGCGCAGCTGCTGCAGGACGCCGCCGCCAAGGGGCTGCGCGTCGGCTCGGCGCCGGACACGCTGCTCGGCCCGGGCTTCCAGACCGCGAAGCGCGCGATCGCGGACGGTGTGATCGGCGAGCCGATGTTCGCGTCCACCGTCTTCCAGACGGTCGGACCGGACCTCTGGCACCCGAGCCCGGCGTTCCTCTTCGCGGAGGGCGCGGGCCCGCTGCTGGACATGGGTCCTTACTACTTCACCGGACTCGTCAGCCTGTTCGGACCGGTTCAGCGGGTCGCGGCCCTCGGCCGCAAGAAGCTCGAGGAGCGGGTCATCCGCTCCGGCCCCGACGCGGGGACGACGTTCCCGGTCGAGGTGCCCACCTCGCTGCAGGTGCTGACCTCGTTCGCGGCCGGGCCGCAGGCGTCGAGCCTGCTCAGCTTCGACTCCGCGCTCGAGCGCCACGGCGTCTTCGAGATCCACGGCACGGAGGGGTCGATCGTGATCCCCGACCCGAACCAGTTCGAGGGGCGCACCGCCTACGTGAAGGCCCGCACCTCGATTGCCGACGGCCAGTGGGGCGAGCAGGAGTGGACCGAGATCGAGCAGAAGGGCACGGTCGTCGGCCGCGGCCTCGGCCTGCTCGACATGGTCCGCGCGATCGCCGAGGACCGCCCGCACGTCGCGACCGGCGAGCTCGGCTTCCACGTGCTCGACGTCATGCTGTCGGCGCAGGAGTCGGCCGAGAGCGGCGAGTTCGTCGCGATCGACAGCACGCTGTCCGCGCCGGTGCCCGCGGTGCCGGTGGACTTCGACCCGTTCGCGCAGACGCTCTGACGCGCTGACGGTCTCGCAGTGGCCCCCGCTCTCCACTTTCGGAGGGCGGGGGTTCGGCGTGGGTGGTCTCGATACGCCGCTGCGCGGCTGCTCGACCAGCATGCAAGGGTGCTGCGCGGGTGCTCGACCGGCATGCAGGGGCGCTGCGCGGGTGCTCGACCGGCGTGCAGTGCGGGTCAGGGGGACGGGGGCGTCAGCTCGCGGCGGAGGCGGGCGAGGGTGTCGCGGAGGCGGGTCTTGACGGTGCCGATCGGCAGGCCGAGCTCGGTGGCGATCTCGGCGTGGGTCAGGCCGCGGACGTAGGCGAGGAAGAGCAGGTCGCGGTGCTTCGGGGCGAGGCGGCGGATCTCGGCCGCGGCGCGGCGGAACTCGCCGGCGATCTCGCCGTGCGACTCCGCCTCGTCGATCTCGCGGAGGTAGCTGTGGATCGCGTAGCGGTGGTCGCGCTCACGGGAGGACTGCGCGGCGCGGACCCGGTCGATGGCGCGGCGGCGGGCGATGACGGCGACGAGGTGCTGCTGCTCCTCGAGGACCGCGTGCCGGCCGGCGGAGCGCCAGAGCTCGAAGTAGGTCTCCTGCGCGACCTCCTCGGCCTGCGCGTGGTCCTGCAGGATGCCGACGGTGATCGAGCGGACGCGGCGGACGGTGCGCTCGTAGAGCCGGCGGAACGCGGCGTGGTCGCCGTCGGCGAGCGTCGGGACGAGGTCGTCCTGCGCGGACGTGGCGCCGTCCGTCACGGTGCGCCCGGGTGCGGAGGCGTCAACCGAGCCGCGCCTCGGGAGTGTGGCCGACGTCCTGGGCCAGGCGCTCGAACGCGGCGACGGCCTCGTCGTTGCTGACCCGCCCGGCGTCGACGCCGTCCGCGATCCGGAGGATCTCGAGCTTGCGGTCGGCGCGAGCGGCCGTGTCCAGCGTCGACGTGCTGAGTGCTGCGGTGGCCTGGACCCGCGCCACGATGGTGCGGACCTGCCAGCGGCGGCTGTTGAACGACATCCCGCACTACCTCCTCGATCGGCCCCGTGCATCATTCGGAGCCGCGGCTCTGTCCGATGGGTGTCGGGGAGGAGGGGAGGAGTCAGGGCAGCTGGTCCTCGAGGTGGAAGACCTCGGTCAGCTGCAGGAAGCCGGTGTCGGGAGCGCCGTCGAGCTCGACGAAGAACTCGGCCATCTCGGCCTGCCAGCGGGCGTTGACCTCGGTGGCGGCCATCCCGGCGCGGGCGGCCTCGAGCGACGGGGTCTCGAAGTAGCCGATCAGCAGACCGTCGGGGCGGAGGAAGAGGGAGTAGTTGTTCCAGCCGGTGGCCTTCAGGGCGGCGGCCATGTCGGGCCAGATCGCGGCGTGCCGGCGGGTGTACTCGGGGATGCGCTCGGGTCGCACCTGGAGCTGGAAGCAGACGCGCTGCATGGGGTGGGGCCTTTCGGTGGGGGATCTCGATACGCGCCCTGCGGGCGCTACTCGATCAGCATGAACAGGGTCGCCCTGCAGGCGGCTGATTCACAAGCATGCCGCGCAGGCGCCGTTCGATCGGCGTGACTTCATGCTGGTCGAGTAGCCGCGGAGCGGCGTATCGAGACCCACCGTTTCATGGACGGTGGATCTCGATACGCGCCCTGTGGGCGCTACTCGATCAGCATGAACGGGGTCGCCCTGTGGGCGCTACTCGATCAGCATGGACGGCGTCGCACTGTGGGCGCTACTCGATCAGCAGGGCTGCGGAACGGGTCAGAAGTCGAAGTCGGCGATGTTGTCGGCGGTGAAGGTGAAGGGGTCGCCGAGCAGGACGGTGCCGTCGGCGTCGACCGTGAAGGAGCCGAGGTCGCCGGCCTCGAAGGTGTCGCCCTCGGCGCCGGTGATGTCGCCGTCGATCAGGGCCTTCGAGGCGTAGGCGGCGAGGTAGCCGAGGTCTCCCGGGTTCCACAGCGCGAACGCGGTGACGGTGCCGTCCTCGACGAACTCGCGCATCTGGTTCGGCGTGCCGAGACCGGTCAGCGCGACCTTGCCCTTGAAGTCCGAGGTGGAGAGGTAGCGGGCGGCGGCGGCGATGCCGACCGTCGTGGGCGAGATGATGCCCTTGAGGTCGGGGTGGGTCTGCAGCAGGGCCGCGGTCTTGTCGAACGAGGTCTGGTCGTCGTCGTCGCCGTAGACGGTGTCGACGAGCGTCACGTCCGGGTGGTTCGCGGTGAGCTCCTCCTCCATCAGCTCGATCCAGGCGTTCTGGTTCGTGGCGTTCGCGGAGGCGGAGAGGATCGCGACCTCGCCGCTGTCGCCGATCTGCTCGGTGATCAGGTCGACCTGCGCCTTGGCGATGCCCTCGGCGGTGGCCTGGTTGATGTAGAGGTCGCGGCAGTCGGCGTTGGTGTCGGAGTCGAAGGTGACGACCTTGGTGCCGTTGTCGCGCGCCTCGTTCAGCGCGTCGCAGATCGCTTTCGGGTCGTTCGCCGAGACGACGATCGCTCCGGCGCCCTGCTGGGTGAGCGTGTTGATGTAGGAGACCTGCGCGTCGGGGGAGGCCTCGGCGGGCCCGACCTCGGCGTAGGTGCCGCCGAACTCCTCGATGGCCTTCTCGCCGCCGGCGTCGGAGGTGTCGAAGTACGCGTTGCCGAGGTTCTTCGGCAGGAAGGTGATCGAGTAGTCGCCGGAGCCGGAGCCGGAGCCGGCGTCGCCACCGGAGTCGCCGCCGGCGTCGCCGTCGGAGGCGGAGCAGCCGGTCGCGACGAGCGCGACCGAGACGGCCAGTGCGGTGAGGGTGCCGAGGCGGCGCCCACGGGAGGAGAACATCATCGTCTGCCTTTCGTCGAGGTGCTGTGGGGGTGGTGCGGGGTGGTGAGGGTGCTGTGCCGGTGATGCGGGATCAGGGGCGTCTCCTGCCCGAGCGCCGCAGTCGCGACAGCCAGGCCAGGAAGCTGGTGGACACCACCGAGTGCACGAGCAGCACTCCGGTGATGATGTTGATGACGTCGGAGGTGACGTTCGCGAGGCGCAGGGCCGAGGCGATCACGCCGATCAGGATCACGCCGGCGATCACGCCGTGCAGGGCGCCGCGGCCGCCGAAGATCGAGACGCCGCCCAGCAGGACGGCCGCGATCACCTGCAGCTCGAGCCCGGTCGCGTTGTCGCCGCGGGCGGAGCCGTAGCGGAGCGTGTAGTAGATGCCGGCCAGCGCGGAGACGGCGCCGGAGACCACGAAGAGGATGAACTTGGTGCGGTTCACGTTCACGCCGGAGAAGATCGCCGCCTCGTCGTTCAGGCCGATGGCGAAGACGCCACGGCCGAAACGGGTGGAGTGCAGGACCACTGCGAAGACGATCGCCAGGATCGCGAACGGCAGCACCACGAGCGGCACCGGGCCGACGAGCTTCGCCTTCGCGAGGTCGGTCCAGAACTCGGGGAAGTCGGTGACCGCGGTGGTGCCGAGCAGTCCGACCGCGAGCCCGCGGTAGAGCGCGAGCGTGCCGATCGTGACGGCGAGCGAGGGCAGTCCGACGACGGTGACCAGGAAGCCGTTCAGCGCTCCACCGACGGCGCCGGCCACGATCGCGACCAGCGCGGCGACCTCGAACGGCACTCCGGCCTGGTGCAGCGTGCCGGTGAGCACGCTCGCCAGCCCGACGGTGGAGGCGACCGACAGGTCGATCTCGCCGGTGATGATGATCAGCGTCATCGGCAGCGCGATCAGCAGCGTCGGCGCGATGTCGAGGAAGAGGTAGGTGATGGTGATCGGCTTGTCGAAGCTCTTCACCGAGGCGGAGGCGACGGCGATCACGAGGATCAGCAGCACGACGATCGCGGTCTCGCGGCTGAACAGGACGCGCTGCCAGGCCGGCCGGGCGTAGTCGCGGTACTCGCGCGCGGTGCGCACGGCGGTGGTGTCGGTGACGAGGCTCATCAGGAGTCGTCCCTCTCTTCGAGGAGCTTGCGGGACTGTCGGAGGGAGAGCACGCGGTCGAGCACGATCGCGCCGATGATCAGCACGCCGACGACCGCGCGCTGCCAGAAGTCGGGCACGCCCAGGATCGGCAGGGCCCGGTTGATGGTGAGCAGCAGCACCGCGCCGATCGCCGCGCCCCAGACCGTGCCGGAGCCGCCGAAGATCGCGACGCCGCCGATCACCGCGGCGCCGACCGCGTCGAGCTCGTAGCCGGAGCCGGCCTGCGAGTTGACGGTGCCGTAGCGCGCGGCGTAGAGCACGCCGGCCAGGCCGGTCAGCGCGCCGGAGACGACGAAGGCGACCAGGATGCGCCGGGTGACGGGCAGGCCGTAGAGCCGCGCCGCGTCCGGGTCGGAGCCGATCGCGTAGAACTCGCGGCCGGCGCGCTGGTTGCGCAGGTACCAGCCCGCGGCGACCAGCACGACGAGCGCGATGATCGTGAGGTACGGGATGGTGAGGAACTGCCCGGTGCCCAGCGCGAGGAAGTCCTTGGGCATGTCGGACGCGTTGATCCGGTCGCTGCCGGTCCAGGCGACATTGATGCCGCGGTAGGCGTAGAGCGTGCCGAGGGTGATCACCAGTGCCGGGACCTTCGCGAACGCGACGAGCGCGCCGTTGATCAGCCCGAGCAGTCCGCCGAAGACGACGCCGGCGGCGAAGACCGCGAGGATCGGGATCCCCGGCACGTCGAGGAACAGCCGGCCGGTGAGGTAGGCGGTCAGCCCCAGGATCGAGCCGACCGAGAGGTCGACCGAGCGGGTGATGATCACGATGGCCTGGCCGACCGCGATCAGGATCAGGATCGACGGCGTCAGCAGCAGGTCGCGCCAGCCGTCGGGGGAGAAGAGGAAGGTCGGGTTCTTCGCGGTCGTCGCGATGACGACGAGGACCAGCGCGAGCAGGATGCCCGTCTCGCGGGCCCGGACGAAGGAGCCGAAGCCGGAGGCGAAGGCGTTGGGCTTGGCGGCGGGCACGCGCTTCTGCGTCGGTGCCTGGGCGGTGCTCATGCGGCTGTTCCTCGGGTGGCGGCGAGCATCACGGTCTCGCTGGTGGCGTCGGCCCGGTCGAGCTCGGCGGTGATCCGTCCCTCGCGCATCACCAGGACGCGGTCGGCCATGCCGAGCACCTCGGGCAGCTCGGACGAGATCATCAGGATCCCCATCCCCTCCCCGGCGAGCTGCGAGAGCAGCCGGTGCACTTCGGACTTGGTGCCGACGTCGATGCCGCGGGTCGGCTCGTCGATGATCAGGACCCTCGGATTCGTGGCGAGCCACTTGCCCAGCACGACCTTCTGCTGGTTGCCGCCCGAGAGCGTGCCGGCGACGGTGTCGAGCGCGTCGGTCTTCACCTCGAGGCGCGCGGCCCAGTCGCGGGCGGCGGTGTTCTCGCGCCGGCCGGTGATCAGGCCGCCCCTGGAGAGCGACTTCTGGATCGCCATCGTGATGTTGCGCGAGACGGAGGAGTCGAGCACGAGGCCCTGCTTGCGGCGGTCCTCGGGGACGAGTGCGAGCCCGGCGCGCATCGCGGCCGAGGGGCTGCCCGCCGGGATCCGGCCGCCGACGAGGGTGACCGAGCCGGAGTCGTAGGGGTCGACGCCGAAGACGGCGCGGGCCACCTCGCTGCGGCCGGCACCGACGAGGCCGGCCAGGCCGACGATCTCGCCGGCGCGGACGGTGAAGGAGATGTCGTGGAAGACGCCGGCCGAGGTGAGGCCGCTCACCTCGAGCAGGACGTCGGTGATCTCGGTCGCCTGCTTGGGGAAGAGCTCGGTGATGTCGCGGCCGACCATCTCGCGGACGATGCCGTCGACGGTGGCGTCCTCGGTGGCGGTGGTGGAGATGTAGGCGCCGTCGCGCATCACGGTGATGGTGTCGCAGAGCGAGAAGACCTCGTCGAAGCGGTGCGAGATGAAGATCAGCGCGCGGCCCTCGTCGCGGAGCGACCGGGCGACGGTGAAGAGGCGCTCGACCTCGACGCCGGAGAGCGCGGCGGTCGGCTCGTCCATCACGAGGACCTTCGCGTCGAGCGAGATGGCCTTGGCGATCTCGATGATCTGCTGGTCGGCGATCGAGAGGCCCTCGGCGGGGCGGTCGGGGTCGATCCGGACGCCGAGGCGCTCGAAGAGGCCGACGACCTCGGTGCGCATCGCCTTCCGGTCGATGCGGCCGAGGCGACCGCGGGGCTGCCGGCCCATGAAGATGTTCTCGGTGACGCTGAGATCGGGGAAGAGCGTCGGCTCCTGGTAGATCACGGCGATGCCCGCGGCCTTCGACTGCGCGGTCGAGGAGAAGTCGACCGGCTCGCCGTCGAGGAGGAACTCGCCCGCGTCGCGCTGGTGCACTCCGGCGATGATCTTGACGAGCGTCGACTTGCCGGCGCCGTTCTCGCCGACCAGCGCGTGGATCGACCCGCGGTGCACGGCGATGGTGCCCGAGCGCAGCGCGACGACGGCGCCGAACGCCTTGACCACGTGGGCGAGCTCGAGTGCGGGTGGCGGATCTGATGCCACGGGTGGTACCTCCTCATCGAGGGGAATCGCGGTCAGGTCCCGGCTTCGGATGAAGAGGACCTGAATCGATTCATCCAGCTTCATCGCTACTATAGGGACGCTGAGCCGGAGCGGTCAACGCGAGATGCGGCTCGGCGTCCCAGGGGAGGCGATGTGGCGCGAGTGAGCATCCGCGACGTCGCCCTGCGCGCCGGCGTCTCGGTCGGCACGGTCTCCAACGTGCTCAACCGG
Source organism: Rathayibacter sp. VKM Ac-2926 (assembly GCF_022815565.1). Lineage (NCBI taxonomy): Bacteria > Bacillati > Actinomycetota > Actinomycetes > Micrococcales > Microbacteriaceae > Rathayibacter > Rathayibacter sp. VKM Ac-2926. The sequence goes on from NZ_JALGRS010000002.1 coordinate 73,104, forward strand.
CCGGACGAGGTCTCCGACGACTCGCTCGCCCGGGTGAACGCCGCCGTCGAGTCGCTCGGCTACGTGCGGAACGACGCGGCGCGGAAGCTCCGCAACGGCGTGAGCTCGACCGTCGGCTTCGTGGTGCTCGACGGGCAGAACCCGTTCTTCAACGACGTGGTCCGCGGCGCGGAGGACGAGGCGTCGCGCCACCAGATCGCCGTGCTCTACGGCAACACCGACGAGGACCCGTCGCGCGAGCGGCAGTACCTCGACCTGTTCGAGGAGCAGCAGGTGCGCGGCGTGCTGATCGCGCCGTACGGCGACATCTCGCAGCGGCTCGAGAAGCTGCGCGGGCGCGGGGTGCCGGTCGTGCTGGTCGACCGCTTCAGCGGGGACGGCCGCTACAGCTCGGTCTCGGTCGACAGCGTGGCCGGCGGGCGGATGGCGGCCGAGCACCTGATCGCGACCGGGCGGCGCCGGCTCGCCTTCGTGGGCGGGCCGTTCGAGATCCGCCAGGTCACCGACCGGCTGGCGGGCGCTCGGGTCGCGGTGGAGAACAGCGATGCGTCGGTCGATCTCGAGGTGGTGGCGACCACGGCGCTGACCGTCGCGCAGGGGGTCGCCGCCGGGATGCGGATCCTGGCCCGGCCGCGGCGCGACCGCCCCGACGCGCTCTTCGCGGCCAACGACCTGGTCGCGCTCGGGCTGCTGCAGGCGCTCGCCGTGGACGGGCGGATGCTGGTGCCGGAGGAGATCGCGCTGATCGGCTTCGACGACATCTCCTTCGCCGCGGCGGCCGCCGTGCCGCTGTCCTCGATGCGGCAGCCGAGCTCGGTGATCGGGCGGACGGCGCTGCGCGTGCTGCTCGAGGAGGCGGCGGACCCGGAGCTGATCCCGCGGCAGACGGTGTTCCTGCCGGAGCTGGTCGCGCGGGCGTCGACGCGGGCGCGGCGCTGAGGCGGTGGGTGTGGATCGGCCTCCCGCTAGCGTGGACGGGATCGTCGACCGGATCCGAAGGAGCATCTCGATGACCGCAGCACGCCAGGACACCGTCAGCGCCGCCACCGTGCGGCACCTCCCGTGGGCCGCGCCCGCGCGGGAGCCCGCGATGAGCACCGCGGTCGACCGCCACGACCGCTGGCGGCTGACCAGCCGCTCGGTGCTGCGCGACGGCCGGCCCTTCATCCCGGTCTCCGGTGAGCTGCACTACAGCCGGGTGCCGCGCGAGCGCTGGGAGGAGCGCCTGCGGCTGATGCGGGCGAGCGGCGTGAGCGTCGTGGCGTTCTACACGATCTGGATCCACCACGAGGAGGTGCGCGGGGAGCGCCGCTTCGACGGCGACCTCGACGTCGGCGCGTTCGTGGACCTGTGCGCGGAGATCGGCCTGGACGTCGTGCTGCGGGTGGGGCCGTGGTGCCACGGCGAGGTCCGCAACGGCGGCTTCCCGGACTGGGTGCAGGCCGCCGAGGTGGAGCACCGGACCGACGACCCGGGCTACCTCGCGCTCGTCCGGGAGTGGTTCGGCGCGCTGGGTGGCGAGCTGGCGTCGCGGTGCGGACCGGGCAGCAACGTGGTGGCGATCCAGATCGAGAACGAGATCTACGACCAGCCCGAGCACATCCGGACCCTGAAGGGCCTGGTCCGGGAGGCGGGGCTGACGGCGCCGATCTGGACGTCGACGGGCTGGGGCGGAGCCGATCTCCCGCTGGACGAGGTGCTGCCGCTGTTCGGCGGCTACGCGGACGGCTTCTGGGTCGAGTCGGACTCGCCGTGGGACTCGACGTTCCGCGACCACTTCTTCTTCAGTCACCAGTGGGACGACCCGGGCATCGGCGCCGACGTCCGCGGCGCGACGACGGACGCGGTGACGCCCCGCGCCCCCTCGCTCGACTACCCGCCGGCGACCTGCGAGCTCGGCGGCGGCATGGCCACCGCCTACCACCGGCGCCCGGCCGTGCAGCCGCGCGACATCGCGGCGGTCGCGCACACCAAGATCGGCAACGGCTCGGCCTGGCAGGGCTACTACATGTACGCCGGCGGGACGAACCCGCGCGGCGCCGTCGCCGACGGGCTGCAGGAGTCGCAGGCGACCGGCTACCCGAACGACCTGCCGCGGTTCGACTACGACTTCCGCGCGCCGATCGGGGCGAGCGGCCGGCCGTCGCCGACCCTCGCGCTGCTGCGGCGCCAGCACGCCTTCCTCGAGGCCTTCGGCGAGAGGCTCGCGCAGATGCCGTCGACGCTGCCGGACGAGCTGCCGTCGAGCCAGCAGGACACCGAGACGCTCCGCTGGGCGCTGCGGAGCGACGGGGCGAGCGGCTTCGTCTTCGTCACCTGGCACCAGCCGCACGAGCCGCTGCCGGAGCACCCGGGCGTGGTGCTCGAGATCGGTCTCGACGACGAGGTCGTGCGGTTCCCCTCGGTGAGCACGCCCGTGCCGGCCGGGACGCTGATGGTCTGGCCGGTGCGCCTGACGGTCGGCGGGATCCGGCTGGACTGGGCGACCGCGACGCCGCTGACGCTCCTCGACGGGGCGGAGCCGACGCTGGTCCTGGTGGCGGCCGCGGGCGTCGTCGCCGAGCTCGCCTTCGCCGAGGGCACGCGGCTGGAGGTGGACGGGGAGCGGCGGGACGGCGCGCTCCTCCGCCTCGATGTCGAGGAGCCGGTACTGGTGCGGGCGCAGGGCGACGGCGGAGCGTGCTCGGTGCTGGTCCTGTCCGCGGAGGCGGGTGAGGAGGCGTCGGTGCTCGTCGATGCCGGCTCGGGGGAGCGCCGCCTCGTGCTGTCGGAGGACCCGGTCTGGCTCGACGGAGCGGGGCGGATCGCGGGGGACGTCCGGGCGGGGAGCCGCCTGCCGCGCGCCTTCGACCCGGAAGGGCAGCGCTTCGTCCCGGTCGCCGGATCGGCGGCGTCGATGCGGCCGGAGACGGAGGCGGTCGAGGCGCCCCTGCTCCGCGCGAGCGACGCCGTGCCGGTGTCCTACGGCGAGTCCGCGGGGCGCGCCTCCGCACCCCGGGACGCCGACTTCGCCGCCGCGGCCGCGCACCGGCTCGAGTTGCCGGAGACCGATCCGGCGGCGCAGCGGCGCGAGCTCGAGATCCACTGGGCCGGCGACGTCGCCCGGATCCTCGTCGGCGGCGAGGCCGTCGCCGATCAGTTCTGGGACGGCGGACCGTGGGTGCTCGACCTGGACGCGCTGAACGCGGGCTCCGGGGACGTCCTCCTGGAGATCCTGCCGATGTCGCCCGACGCGCGGATCGGCTTGACCGGGAGCGCCGAGGAGCGCCGGCGACGGGACGCATCTCCTCTTCTCGAGCTCGGCCCGGTCGTCCTGGCGCACTGGTACCGCTGGACCGAGGACTGACCGGCGTCCAGGTGGCGTGCACGCCCGGAATCTAGGGTGGGCGGATGACCTCCTGGAGCGCCGCAGACATCCCCGACCAGACCGGCAGGACGTTCGTCGTCACCGGCGCGAACAGCGGACTGGGGGAGGCGACCGCGCGGGCGCTCGCCGAGCACGGCGCCCGCGTGGTCCTCGCCTGCCGGACCGTCGAGAAGGGCGAGCGCGCGGCGGAGCGGATGGGCGGCGACGTCGTCGTCCGGCGGCTCGACCTCGCCGACCTCTCCTCGGTGCGCGAGTTCGCCGAGGCGACCGGGCCGATCGACGTGCTGGTCAACAACGCCGGCATCATGGCGGTCCCGGAGGGGCGCACCGCGGACGGCTTCGAGCTGCAGTTCGGCACGAACTTCCTCGGGCCGTTCGCGCTGACCGGGCTGCTGCTGCCGCGGATCGCCGACCGCGTGGTGTCGCTCTCGAGCCTCGCCCACCGCTTCGGCACGCTCGACTTCGACGACCTGAACTGGGAGCGCCGCCGCTACAGCCCGTGGCCGGCCTACGGACAGTCCAAGCTGGCCGACCTCGTCTTCGCGTTCGAGCTGCACCGGCGCCTCCGCCGGGCCGGCTCGAGCGTCGGCTCGATGGCCGCGCACCCGGGGATGTCGGTGACGGAGCTGCACACGCACACCGGCGACGGGCAGGGCGCGATCATGGGCGCCCTGATGCGCACGGTCGGGCAGAGCGGTGACGACGGCGCGCTGCCGACGCTGCTCGCGGCGACCTCGCCCGACGCGCGCTCCGGCGCCTACTACGGACCGGGCGGCCTCGGCGAGGTCCGCGGGGCGCCGCGCCAGGTGAACCCGAACCGCGCGGCCCGCGACCGTGACCGCGCGCGCCGGCTCTGGGACCGCGCCGTCGAGCTGACCGGGGTGTCTCCGCTCGACGCGAGCTGAGCGCGACCGCCCGTCGAGGACACCCGTTCCCGCCCGATCCCGGCTCCTCCGTACACTGGCGAGCGCGCGGGAAGCCGCCGCCGGACCCCGAGGAGCACCGTGGCAGCACGACGAACGACCGCCGCCGCGACGCTGCACGACGTCGCCCGGGCGGCGGGGGTGTCCCTGGCCACCGCCTCGCGGGTGCTCAACGGCAGCGCGCGCAAGGTGCAGGGCGAGTACCGCGAGCGGGTCGAGGCGGCCGCGGCCGAGCTGGGCTACTCCGCGAACCCGGCGGCGCAGGCCGTCGCGCGCGGGACCACCTCGACGATCGCGCTGCTCGTCAGCGACATCACCGACCCCTACTTCTCGGGCATCGCCTCCGGAGTGATCGGCGCGGCCGACGCGTCGCGGCTGGACGTGCGGATCGCCGTCACCGACCGCGACCCGGACAAGGAGCTCGGCCTGGTCCGCTCGCTGCGCGGCGGCCGGCCGCGGGCGATCGTTCTGGCCGGCAGCCGCTTCGCCGCCGACCGGCACCGCGACGCGCTGATCGCCGAGCTGCAGGCCTACGAGGCGTCCGGCGGGCGGGTCGCCATGATCAGCCAGGGCGGGCTGCCGTTCCCCTCGGTGCAGGTGGACAACCGCGCCGGAGCCCGCGCGCTCGCGGCGGCGCTCGCCGAGGCCGGCTACCGGCGCTGCGCGATCGTGCGCGGTCCGGAGGCGGTGCTGACGTCGTCCGACCGGGTCGCGGGGTTCCTCGAGGGGCTGTCCGCGGCGGGGGTGAGCGTCGATCCGGATCTGATCGTCGAGGCGCCGCTCACCCGGGACGGCGCGTTCGACGCGGCGGCCGCGCTGCTGGCCGGGCGCTCCACCGACATCGATCTCGTCTTCGCGGTGACCGACCTGATGGCGATCGGCGTCGCCTCCGCGATGCGCGCGGCGGGAGTCGAGCCCGGCACGGGCATGGGCGTCGCGGGTTTCGACGACGCGCCCATCGCGGAGGACGTGCACCCGGGGCTGACCACGGTCGCCGTGCCGCTGGCCGCGCTCGGCGAGCGCGCCGTCGCCGCGGCCCTCGGCGACGAGGCCGACGGGGCCTCGGTCGAGCTGCCCACGCGCGTCGTCCTGCGCGCGAGCACCCCGCCGCGAGCCGCGCCGCCCGCGTAGCGCGCGCCGTGCTGGTCGAGTAGCCCTGCAGGGGCGTATCGAGACCCGCCGTCCCCCGAAGGGCAGGTCTGCAGACCCCTGTTCTGACGGTGGTGGATCTCGATGCGCCGCGCTGCGCGGGCTACTCGATCAGCATGGAACACGTGCAAGCGCGTCGGCGCGGGTCCGCACTTGCTGGTCGAGCAGCGCGCAGCGCGTATCGAGACCCGGCCACCACCGTTCCTCCGCTGGACGGGAAAGCGCTTGCCCACGAGGTCGGTCCGCGGCTAGCATCAGGAAAACGCTTCCCACTCCTCCGAAAGGCGCACCGTGTCAGAGTCGACCACCCCCACCCTCGGGATCATCCTGAACGGCGCCTCCGGCCGGATGGGCTACCGCCAGCACCTCGTCCGCTCGATCCTGGCGATCCGCGAGCAGGGCGGCGTGCTGCTCTCCGACGGCACCCGCGTGCAGGTCGAGCCGCTGCTGGTCGGGCGCTCCGAGGCGAAGCTCGCCGAGCTCGCCGGCAAGCACGGCCTGACGAACTGGACCACCGACCTCGACGCCGCGCTCGCCGATCCGAAGTGGCAGGTCTACGCCGACTTCCTCGTGACGAAGGCGCGCGTCCCCGCGATCAAGAAGGCGATCGCCGCCGGCAAGCACATCTACACCGAGAAGCCCACCGCGGAGTCGTACGCCGAGGCGCTCGAGATCGCCGAGCTGGCCAAGGAGGCCGGCATCAAGAACGGCGTCGTGCACGACAAGCTCTACCTGCCGGGCCTGCAGAAGCTCAAGCGCCTGATCGACTCCGGCTTCTTCGGCCGCATCCTCAGCGTCCGCGGCGAGTTCGGCTACTGGGTCTTCGAGGGCGACTGGCAGGCCGCCCAGCGCCCGAGCTGGAACTACCGCAGCGAGGACGGCGGCGGCATCATCGTCGACATGTTCCCGCACTGGAACTACGTGCTCGAGAACCTCTTCGGACCGATCGAGGGCGTCTACGCCAAGGCGACCACCCACATCGAGACCCGGGTCGACGAGAACGGCGCGCCCTACACCGCGACGGCCGACGACGCGGCCTACGCGATCTTCGACCTCGCCGGCGGCATCACCGCGCAGCTCAACTCCTCCTGGGCCGTGCGGGTCGACCGCAAGGAGCTCGTCGAGTTCCAGGTCGACGGCACGCTCGGCTCGGCCGTGGTCGGCCTGTTCGGCGCCAAGATCCAGCCGCGCGTCGCGACCCCCAAGCCCACCTGGAACCCGGACCTGCCCGAGACGCACGACTACGCCGAGGACTGGCAGGAGCTGCCCGTCAACGACGTGTTCGAGAACGGCTTCAAGACCCAGTGGGAGCAGTTCATCCGCCACGTGGTCGAGGACGCCCCGCACGAGTACGACTTCTTCGCAGGTGCGCGCGGCGTGCGCCTGGCCGAGCTGGGCCTGGAGTCCTCGCGCGAGGGCCGCCGGATCGACGTCGCCGCGCTCGACGCCGCCGCCGACGCCGAGGTGCTCGTGCAGGCGGGCGCCGTCCAGTGAGCGGGCTGACCCTCCTCGACGCCGACGGAGCGACCCGCTCGATCGAGCTGCTCCCGGCGCCCGCGCACACGAGGCCCACCGCGCCGCTGCGCTCGCGCACCGCCTACGCCGCCGCACACGTCGTGCCGCTCGTGCACGGCGAGAACCGGCCCGGCCACCCGGCCCAGATCGACTGGGACGCGACGCTCGGCTTCCGCCACCACGTCTGGTCCTGGGGCCTGGGCGTCGCCGACGCGATGGACACCGCGCAGCGCAACATGGGCCTGGACTGGAGCGCGACGCAGGAGCTGATCCGCCGCAGCGCCGCCGAGGCGGCGTCGGTCGGCGGGGCGCTCGTGGTCGGGATCAACACCGACCAGCTCGCCGACGACGTCGTGCCGCTGGACACCGTCATCGACGCCTACGTCGAGCAGCTCGCCTTCGCCGAGGACGCGGGGGCGGAGGTCGTGCTGATGGCCAGCCGTCACCTCGCCCGCGCCGCGGAGACCGCCGCCGACTACGAGCGCGTCTACGCCGCCGTGCTCGCCCGCGCCACGAAGCCGGTCGTCCTGCACTGGCTGGGCACCGCCTTCGACAGCGTGCTCGAGGGCTACTTCGGCGCGGCCGACCCGGTCGACGCCTTCCCGGTCGTGCAGCGGATCATCGAGGACAACCTCGACTCGGTGCGCGGCATCAAGATGTCGCTCCTGGACGCGGATGCCGAGATCGCGCTGCGCTCGCGGCTGCCCGAGGGCGCGACGCTCTTCACCGGCGACGACTTCAACTACGTCGGCCTGATCGAGGGCGCCCCCGACGCCGACGGCACGCCGCGCTGGTCGGACGCGCTGCTCGGCGCCTTCGCTGCGCTGGCGCCGAGCGCCTCCGCCGCGATCCAGGCGCTGGACGCGGGCGACACCGCCGAGTACCGCCGCGTGCTGGGCCCGACCGAGGCGCTCTCGCGCCAGGTCTTCGCCGCGCCGACGCAGTACTACAAGACCGGCGTCGCGTTCCTCTCCTGGCTGAACGGTCATCAGCCGGCCTTCTCGATGGTGGGCGGGCTGCACTCCGCGCGCTCGCTGCCGCACCTGTCCGAGATCGTCCGGCTCGCGAACGCCTCCGGCGCGCTGGAGCGGCCGGAGCTCGCGGCCGACCGCTGGACCGGACTGCTCGCGCTGAACGGGGTCGACGTGACCCGCTCCGTCGAGGGGCTGCACCTGGTCGAGGCGGTGCCCGCGTGAGCGCCGACCCGCGCCTGTCGCTGAATCAGGCCACGATCAAGCACGCGTCGCTCGCCGAGGCGCTCGACACCACGGCCGCGGCAGGGATGTCCGCGATCGGCCTCTGGCGCGAGCCGGTCGCCGAGGTCGGGCTGGCGGAGGCCGTGCGCCTCGTCGCCGACTCCGGCCTGCGCGTCTCCTCCCTCTGCCGCGGCGGCTTCTTCACCGCGCCCGAGGGGCCGGAGCGGCGCGCGGCGATCGACGAGAACCGCCGCGCGATCGAGGAGACCGCCGCGCTCGGCGCCCCCGCGCTCGTGCTCGTCGCCGGCGGTCTGCCGGCCGGCTCGCGCGATGTGGTCGGCGCCCGGGCCCGCGTGCAGGACGCGCTGGCAGAGCTGGCCGACGACGCCGCGGCGGCGAAAGTGCAGCTCGCGATCGAGCCGCTGCACCCGATGTACGCCTCCGACCGCGCCGTCGTCTCGACGCTCGGCCAGGCCCTCGACCTCGCCGCGCCGTTCGACGCGGCCGCGGTCGGCGTGGTCGTCGACACCTTCCACATCTGGTGGGACCCGCAGGTCCTCGCGCAGATCGCCCGCGCCGGAGCGGAGGGCCGGATCGCGAGCTACCAGGTCTGCGACTGGGCGACCCCGCTGCCGGCCGACGTGCTGCTCGCCCGCCGCTACCCGGGCGAGGGCGTCATCGACTTCGAATCGCTCACCCGCGCGGTCGTCGAGGCGGGCTACGCCGGCGACGTCGAGGTCGAGATCTTCCACCAGGAGGTCTGGGACACGGCGTACCCCGAGGTGGCGGAGCGCGTCGTCGCGGCCTTCGCCGAGACGGTGTCGCCGCACCTCTGAGAGGCGCACCCCTGAACTCCCGGTCCGCCGTCGCTGGAGGGTGAGCGGCGGACCGGGCTCCTTCTTCTCGAGGACCAATGAGCTCTCTAGAGGCCTAGCGAGCTCAGCTCCACGGCAGATCCAGCGCGTCGAACGTCGTCTCGCGGCGCAGCGCCTCCTGCAGTGCGTGCTCGACGCCGTCGACCACGCGGTGGCGCCCCTCGACGTCCTGCACCTCGCGCCAGGCGTCCGCGGGCAGCGCGCGCGGCGACGGAGCCGCCATCACCGCCTCGAGCAGGCGGAGGAAGCCGCCGGTGCGCTCGATCCCGGCGTGCAGCGGCGTGCCCAGCTCTCGGGCGGCGAGCAGCCCCTCGAACGGCGTGATCCGGTCGTACTGCAGCGTGCGCGGCGGCAGGCCCTCGCGCACGAGCTGCACCACGTCGAGGGTGTAGTAGAACCGCAGCGTCCCGCGGGTGCCGACGATCTCGACGGAGGGCTCCTCCGGCCGCTCGGCGCAGAGGGTGACCGCGGTCGTGACCCGCAGGCCGTCGGCCAGGGTCAGCACGGCGACCGAGGTGTCGTCCGCCTCGATGTCGTTCGCGCGGCGCAGGTCCAGCCGCACGTCGACGACGTCCTCGAGCCGGTCGGCGCCGGCGATCGCGAGGGCGGTGGCGGTCGCGTGCGAGAAGGGGTTGGTCAGGACGCCGTCGGCGACGACCGCGCCGTCGAGCGTGCGGCGGCCGGCCCAGGGGGAGCGCGACCAGTAGCGGTCGTCGCGGACCCAGACTCCGGAGGCGCCGTAGCGCACGACCTCGCCGATCTCGCCGTCGGCCACGGCCGCGCGGATCGCCGGGATCGCGGAGGAGCCGAGGCTCTGGAAGCCGACCTGCACGAGCGAGCCGGTCGCCGCGGCGCGCTCCGTGATGGCGGTGAACTCGGCGAGCGAGGCGGCGGGCGGCTTCTCCAGCAGGACGTCGTTGCCGTGGTCCATCGCCGCGAGGGCGATCGCCGCGTGGGTGTGGATCGGGGTGCTGATGATGACGACGTCGGTGCCGCCGGCGGCGAAGAGGCCGGTCGCGTCGGGGTGGTGCGCGACGCCGTCGGGGAGCAGCCCCTCGACCGGCGGTCGGGGGTCGGCGACGCCGACGAGCCGGACGCGGCCGTCGCGGTGCGCCGTGAGGACGGCGCCGAGGTGCGAGGCGCCGTAGCCGCCGATGCCGACGAGCCCGATCCGCGGGATCACGGTCGGACTCCGGAGAGCGGGCGGCTGCGGTCGTCTCGTCTGGGCTGCATGATCCGGCCAGCGTATCGGAAAGCGGTTACCGAGGACCAGTGGGGTCGATGATCGTCATGCCCGCCGGGTTCGAGCGGTCGAAGACGGGGAGCAGCTCGGCCGCCTCCTCGAGTCCGATGGTGCGCTCGATCAGGCGCTGCGGGGCGAGGACGCCCTGCTCGATCAGCCGGAGCATCCCCGGGTAGTCGCGCGCCGCCATCCCGTGGCTGCCGAGGACGTCGAGCTCCCAGGCGATCACGCGCGCCATCGGCACGCGCGGGTGGCCCTCGACCGGCGGCAGCAGGCCGATCTGCACGTGCCGGCCGCGGCGGCGCAGGCTGAGCAGGGCGTCGGCGCAGGTCTGCTCGCTGCCGACGGCGTCGACGGCGACGTGACTCCCGCCGCCGGTGAGCGCGTGCACGGCGGCCGGCAGATCGCGGCCATCGGCGAGGAGGACGTGCTCGGCGCCGACGCTCGCCGCGACCTCGAGGGCGGCGGTGTTCCGGTCGACCGCGATGACGCGGGCGCCGAGCGCGTGCGCGACCATGACGGCGCTGAGGCCGACGCCGCCCGCTCCGACCACGGTCACCCACTCGCCGGCCTGCACCCGGGCCCGCCCGACCAGCGCGCGGTAGGCGGTGGCGGTGCGGCAGCCGAGGCTCGCGGCGGTCGCGAAGTCGACGCCCTCCGGGATCGCGACGAGATTGGTGTCGGCCGCGTGCAGCGCGACGAGCTCGGCGAACGAGCCCCAATGGGTGAAGCCGGGCTGCTCCTGGTCCGGGCAGACCTGGGCGTCGCCCTGCAGGCACCACTCGCAGCGGCCGCAGCCGCAGACGAACGGCACGGTCACCCGGTCGCCGACCGCCCAGTTCCGGACCTCGGGCCCGACCTCGGCGATCACACCGGCGAGCTCGTGCCCCGGGACGTGCGGGAAGGCGATGTCGTCGTGCCCGGCCCAGGCGTGCCAGTCGCTCCGGCACAGCCCGGTGGCCAGCACCCGCACGACGACGCCGTCGGCCGGGGCGACCGGCGTCGGGACGTCGCGGACCTCCGGCTCGCCGCGGACGGAGTCGAGGACGAGAGCGCGCATGCCCTCATCCTGGCAGCGCGTCAGCAGTCGTCGGCGCCGAAGCGGAGGTCGGTGAGCGACACGAAGTGCCAGCCCTGGCGGCCGTCGTGCTGGGTGTAGGTGAGGGTGCTGCCCGAGGGGAAGACGCCGAAGCGGAAGGTGTCGGAGCGGGTGACGCCGTCCGTCGTGTACTCGTTCCCGGTCGCGCGGCGGAAGGGGTCGGCGAGGGTGCCGGCGCCGGCGCCGGGGAGCGAGCCGGACGTGGCGATCGAGGTCGGCTCGGTGCTGAAGCCGACGGCGTCCCAGTAGGTCGGCACCCATGAGTTCGCGTCGGTGTTCGAGGTGATGTCGAAGATCGTCAGCTGGAAGTCGACCGGGTCGAAGAGCGCGCCGTCGGCGTCGCGGAACTCGAAGGTCAGGGTCTGCGCGTCGGATCCGGGGGTGGGCAGGACGGCGAGGTCGCCCTCGCGACGCTGATTGAGCACGAGCGCGCCCGCCGGGCCGAAGCCGACGAAGGAGTACTCGGAGGGGACGCCGCCGGGAGCGTTCCCGGCCCAGCCCGAGCCGTTCTGGCTCATGTTGTAGCGCGTGCCGCCGGAGAGGTCGGTGGTGCCCGCAGCGAGGGTCGAGGTGATGCGGATCGTCGAGGTGCGGCCGGAGGTGGAGGTCGCGCCGAGGACGGCGGGGTTGCCGCTCGCGTTCGTCGCGGCGAACTGCGTGACGCTCGTGCAGGGGGTGGTCGACGCGGCGGCGAGGGGCGCGCCCGTGGCGATGGCGACCACGGGGACGGTCCAGAGGGCGGTGGTGGTGAGCGAGCGGCGGGAGAGTCCGGGCGCGGGGGTGCTGGTCATGGCGGGATCCGTTCGGGTGCGGAGGGGAGCGGGCGAGGCGGAGCAGGGCGGAGCGGTGCGGGTGCAGAGCAGGGACTCAGCGGCCGGCGTTGTAGTGGTTCTGGATCTGGGTCGCGGTGAGCGCGGTCGAGTAGACGGCGGCGTAGCGCAGGCTGCCGGAGAAGGAGGCGGGGCCGACGTTCGTCCAGGAGCCGCCGAGGGTGTCGTAGCCGATCTTCCAGTAGCCGGTGGTGTTCTCCGCGCTGCGGAAGGCGGTGTTGCCGGCGACCTTCACGCCGTCGAGCCAGAGGCTCGTCCCGGCGGTCGGCGAGAGGGTGGAGACGACGTGGTGCCAGGCTCCGTCGTTGACCGGGTTCGGGCTGGTGATCGACTGGACGCCGTTGTTGTAGATGCCGAAGACGAGGCGGCCGTCCGCGCCGATGTAGGTGTGCCGGTCGTACTGGCTGCCGGCGGTGTCGCGGCTGCTGTTGAAGCTGAAGAGCTTGCCGCCTGCGACGGTGGTCTTGAACCAGATCTCCGTGCTGAAGGTGGTCGGGTTGGCCAGCTGCAGCGGCGTGCTGAGGTAGCCGTTCGTCCCGTTCAGCAGCCAGGAGCCGCCGGCGTCGCGCGGGCAGGCCTTCGGGGTGGTCGCGGAGCTGGTCATCGCCGGACGGTAGGTGCCGGGGTAGGCGCCGGAGTCGGTGTCGACGGCGGTCGTCGCTCCGGTGGCCTGCGCGAGCGTGTAGGAGAACAGCGCGTCGCCCCTGTCGGCGGCGACCGCCGAGTCGCAGGTGAAGAAGGCGGCCGCGCTGCCGACGGTGTTGTTCGAGTTGCGGATGGAGGCGACGTAGGCGCCGGAGGTGGCGGGGGCGAGGAAGAGGACGGCCGAGAGCGCGGCGACGAGCAGCGCGGCGAGGGTGGTGCGCGGGGTCCGCGGCGCCGCGGAGCGGAGGCGGGCCAGGAGGCCGGAGCGGGTGCGGCGGTGGCGGCTCATCGGGCGGCCGACTCGGTCTCGGCGGTCTCGGCGGTCTCGGCGGTCTCGGTCTCGGCGGCGCGGGCCCGGCGGCCGTGCTCGCCGCGGGGCTCGGCCTCGGCGGGGAGTCCGACCAGCATCGTCCAGAGCACGGGGGTGGCGCAGACCGCGCCGAAGAGGATCCAGCCCCAGAGCGGCAGGTGCAGCGCCGAGGACACGTTGTAGAAGTCCTCGCCGTTGGCCGGCACCTGGATGCTGCCGACCTGGCCGGAGACGAGGTCGGCGTGGGTGCCGCCGACGGCCGTCACGCGGATCGGCAGCATGCCGACCGAGACGAGCGAGGCGTCCGTCTGCCCGTTCTCCACGGTCGCCTCGAGGACGACGATGCCGACGAACGGGCGGAGGACGAACACGGTGAAGGAGGCGACGAGCGAGATCCCCAGCACCCGCATCGCGGCGCGGTGGGTGGGGGAGGAGAGCAGGCGGGTGAGCAGCAGGACGAGGACGGAGCCGGCGAGGAGCATCGGCAGGCCCTTCGCGAGCCAGCCGGCGCCGGGGAGCGCGACGACGACCTTGCCGATCAGCTGCTCGGCGCCGGTCGCCCACGGGTCGGTCGCGCCGTTGATGTCGCCGCGGGTGACCAGGGTGCCGTCCTCGGCGAGGTCGACCACGCGGTGCGTGTAGGTCTCGTCGGGGGTGGTGGTGGGGTGGAAGCTGACGACGTCGCCGACCCGGATGTCCTCGAGGGGCGTCGGGGCGGTGAGGACCAGGGTGCCGACGGGAGCGGCGGTGCCCATCGACGGCGTCTGGACGATGAACCAGCGTCCGCCGGAGGCGTGGAAGAGGAAGGCGGCGACGACCAGGGCGGCGACGAGGGCGGTGACGGTCCAGGTCGCGACGGTGCGCAGGCGGGAGCGGGGGGAGCGGGGCTCGGGGGAGGAGACGGTGGTGGCGGGGGTGAGGGGGGAGGCGGTGCCGGTGGGGACGGCGGTGGATCCGGGGAGCGCGGGGGCGGGGCGGGTCTGCAGCGTGGTCACGGGTCCACCTCCTCGGCGGGGTGGGGGCCGCCTGGGCGGCGGCCCCCGGGGTGCGGGTGTCGGGTGTTGCGGGGGCGTTTCTCGGGGTGGGGCGGGTGCTTCGGGGGAAGCGGTCTTCGGTGGTGGATCTCGATACGCCCGCTCTGCGGGCTACTCGATCAGCATGAGCTGATCAGGTGACGATCGAGGGTTCCTCGATCGGCGTGAGCCGGGGAGGCTCGATCAGCTGGCGAAGGTCCAGGTGAGGGGGAGCGAGGCGGACAGGCCCTGGTAGGTGTTGCCGGCCGAGGAGTCGAGCGTGACGGCGATGGTGAAGGGGGTGCTGGTGCCGGCGGTGACGGGGGCGGCGGAGAGCGACTTGGCGGCGGTGCCGGCGAGCGCGGCGGCGGTGCCGCTGTAGACGGTGGTGCTGCCGGAGGTGATGACGACGTTCAGCTTGGAGCAGAAGTCGGTCGCGGTGCCCGAGGAGCCGGCGGCGGTGTTGACCGACTGGGCGCAGGTGGCGCCCGGGGTCAGCGTGAAGGTGTTGGCCGAGACGGTGCCGGCGTTCTTGATGGTGATCGCGGTGCTGACGGTCTGGCCGGGGACCATGGTGGTCGAGCCGCCGAACTTGTTGATGGTCGAGCAGGTCGCGGTGTTGGTGCTGACCGAGCCGCCGTCGGTGCTGAGGCAGGTGACGGGCGTGGTGCCGGTCGACTTCTCCTCCATGACGAGCGAGCCGGAGGCGGCGGTGTTGTTGGTGTTGGTGATGCTGGCGACGAAGCCGGAGAGGGTTCCGGACATCGAGACCGACAGCAGCGCGGCGGCGGCGACGCTGGTGGCGAGGACGAGGGGGGCGAAGCGGACGCGCTTGCGCTTTGCGGTGTGGTTCGACATGACAGGACTCCTGATCGGGTAGAAGGTGAACTGCCGTGCAGTTCGCTGTGGGGTGTTTTCTGGCTTGTCGAGTAAGTTACTTGATGGCAAAGATACTTTGCAATCGTTCCATTACCCCCTGTTGTGGGGACAGCCAGCTCGACGGCGACATCGCCGCTCCGATACCCGCTCCCACCCCCGCTCCGACACCCGAGAAGGCCGCATGGATCCCGAGAACACACCCCCCGCCGACAGCGGCGAGCAGCCCGCCGGCGCGGCCCTCCGGCAGGCGCTGCGGCAGCTCGAGACGGCGCAGCGCCACCTGCGCGCCGCGGTCGCCCTCGACGCCGGGATCGGGATCTCGGAGCTGAGCGCGCTGGAGGCGCTCGCCGAGTCGCCCGGGCTGACGCCCAAGTGGCTGGGACTCGAGCTGTCGCTGACGACCGGAGCGGTGACCGCGCTGCTCGACCGCCTGGCCAAAGCCGGCCACCTCGACCGCGTCTCGAACCCGCAGGACCGGCGCAGCGTCCTGCTCCGGCTGACCGACTCCGGCACCGCGCTGCTCGCAGCGGTCGACGAGCGCTACGGCGCGGTCAGCGTCGAGGTGCTGCGGGCGTCCCCGCGCCTGGGCGAGGAGGAGGTCGTCGAGGACCTCGCGCGCGCCGCGGCGGTCATCACGGCGCACACGATCGGCTGAGCGCGAGCGACCCCGCGCGTCAGGCCTGCAGGGCGCGGTCCTTGCGGATCGACCAGAGGTTGCGGCTCGCCGTGCGCTCGTAGTCGAAGGCGGTCACCAGCGCCTGGATGAGGGCGATCCCGCGACCCGACTCGGCGAACGCGTCCGGCATCTCCCGCGGTCCGGTGTCGACGCCGGGCGGGTCGGCGGTGTCGACCAGCTCGGCCCGGAGCGCCTCGTCGTCGACGGAGACGACGAGGCGGCAGAGGACCGCGGTGGTCGAGACGGCGTGCTGGATCACGTTCGAGACGAGTTCGACGAGCGCCGTCTCGAACTCCATCCGGTCGCGGGCGCCGACGTCGGCGCGCTCGCCGAAGAGCGAGTCGAGCAGGTCGTGCACGAGCTCGATGTCGTCGGGCGGCGTCCGGAAGGCGAGGGTGCGCTCAGTCACGATACGCGTCGCCGGCCGAGGCGTAGCCGACGAGTACGCGGTCGAGGTTGGAGAGCTCGAGCACCATGGTGACCTGCTCGCTCGGGGCGGCGATCCGGAGGTCGCCCCCCGCCTGGCGGGCGCTCTTCAGGCAGGCGACGAGCGCGCCGAGCCCGGACGAGTCCATGAAGGTGACCTCGCTCAGCTCGACGACGATGCGGCTGCTGCCCTCGTCGAGAGCGCCGCGCACCTCCGTCCGCAGATCCCGCGCCGCGGCGAGATTGAGCCGGCCCGCCGCCGTGATCACGGCGACGCCGGGAGCGATCGTCTCGGTGCTGAAGGTCATGCTTGCTCCTGGTCGGTGTCCGCGGCGGGGCGCGGGGTGTCGTGGGTCCGCGTCACGAGGAGCGCGGTGATGTCGTCGAGCGCGCGGCCGGAGCCGGCGAGCGCGGTCAGGGCGGTGAGGAAGCCGATGGCGCCCTCGGAGGTGCGGACGAGGTCGGCCGCGAGGACGAGCGACTGCAGGGTCCCGTCGAAGAGGTCGAGCACCCCGTCGGTGAAGGAGACCAGGGAGTCGCCGACGGCGAGATCGACGGTCTGGGTGACCCAGCCGCCGTCCTCCGCGATGCCGAGGGGGAGGCCGAGCGCGGCGAGGCGGTGGAAGGTCCCGTCGGCGCGGAGCAGGACGGTGAGCCCGTGGCCCGCGTCCACGAAGTCGACCCGGCCGGTCGCGGTGTCGAGCCGGCCGTGGAAGAGCGTCGCGAAGGTCTCGGTGGCGGAGAAGTCCGGCTGCAGCTGCTCGCTGACCGCGGCGACCACCGCGTCCGGAGCGCCGCCGGCCCGGGCGCGGAACGCCGCGCGGATGCCGGCGGCGAGGATCGCGGCGCCGGTGCCCTTGCCCATCACGTCGACGAGGGTCAGGTCGACGACCGCCTCGGTCGCGGTCCAGGTGTAGAAGTCGCCGCAGATCTGCCACTTGGGCAGCGAGGCGCCGGCCAGGTCGTAGCCGGCGGGGTGGCGGAACGCGGTCGGGGAGAGGCGGGCCTGCACGTCGGCGGCGCGGTCCCACTCCGCGGTGTCGCGCAGCTCGCGCTCGACCCACTGGCCGAACTCCTCGAAGAGCAGCTCCTCCTCCGGGCTGAGCGCGCGGGGGACGAAGTCGAGCAGGCAGAGCGTCCCGAGCTGCAGGCCGTCGTCCACCGTGAGCGGGCGGCCGGCGTAGAACTGCACGTGCGGCGGTCCGGAGACGTGCACGTGCTGCGCCCAGGCTCCGTCGGCGCCGAGGTCGGGGACGACGAGCGTGCTCCGCTGGGCGAGCGTCGCGTCGCAGAACGTCCCCGCGCGCGGGTAGGACACCGGCCCCTCGGGCTGCGGCGACTTCGTGAAGAGCGTCGTCTCGTCGAGGATGTGGATCTCCGCCACCGGCACCTGGAAGAGCTCCTGCGCCATCCGGGTGATCCGGTCGAAGCGCTCCTCGGGGCCGGAGCCCATCAGGCCCAGCGCCTCGATCACGGCGGCGCGGCGGTCCCGGTCGTCGGCCGCCCCGAGCGGTGCGTCGGCGCCGATCGCCGGGTCCTGGCTGGTCTGCTGCGACATCGTCCCCCCGAGTCTGCGTGCGGAGACGGTGTCTCGCCCCCGCGACGACGGTATCGAACGGTGCGCCCCCGGTCGCCGCTGAGGGCCGTTAGTCACCCGGACGGGGGTCACGGCTGCGCGACATCCATAGCATTGCACCCTGACCCCGATGGTGCAATGATGCACAGTATGCAAGCAGATGCGACCGCGACTCGGCGCGACCAGCGCGCGGCCGAGCGGCGCGGCGAGCTGGCCCGTACCGCCCGCGAGCTGACCATCCGCCACGGCTTCTCGGGCTTCACCGTCGAGGCGCTCTGCGAGGAGGTCGGCATCTCGCGCCGCACGTTCTTCAACTACTTCCCGAGCAAGGAGTACGCGATCGTCGGCCGGCCCGAGGAGGGCCTCGACGACGACAGCGTCGCGGACTTCCTGACCCGCCGCCCGGGCGTCTCGCTGCTCGAGGCCCTCGTCGCCCTCGGCGCGGTGCACTTCGCCGCGATCGGCCTGAACGCCGACAGCGTCCGCGAGTTCGTCGCCGTCGCCGACCGCGAGCCGAAGCTCCTGCAGGCCCTGCTCGACGTCGGCACGCAGCGCGACCTGCTCGTCGCCGGCCTCGTCGCGCGGCGCGAGGGGCTCGACCCCGCCGACCCGTCCGTGCTGCTGGCCGTGCAGACGGCCGGCACCGTGATCCGCAGCGCCGTCGGCGCCTACCTCGACTCCGACGGCTCCGTGCCGCTCGAGCGCCTCGCGCAGGACCGCATCGCGGCCGTGACGCGCCTGCTCCTGGGCTGACCCGGCCCCCGCCGCGCCGACCGGCCCCCCGCTCCCTCTCGCCCCACCCGACCCCGAGGACACCATGACCGCCCCCGCCACCGCCTCTCCGCTCCTGCTCACGCAGCGCCGGATCTGGATCATCTTCTCCGCGCTGATCGCCGGCATGCTCCTCTCCAGCCTCGACCAGACCATCGTCTCGACCGCGATGCCGACCATCGTCGGCCAGCTCGGCGGCGTCGAGCACCAGGCCTGGATCACCACCGCCTACCTGCTCGCGACCACGATCGTGATGCCGATCTACGGCAAGTTCGGCGACGTCCTCGGCCGCCGCACGCTCTTCCTGATCGCCATCGCGCTGTTCACCCTCGCCTCGGTCGGCTGCGCGCTGGCCGGCGACTTCTGGTCGTTCGTCGTCTTCCGCGCGCTGCAGGGCCTCGGCGGCGGCGGGCTGATGATCCTCTCGCAGGCGATCATCGCCGACATCGTCCCCGCCAACGAGCGCGGCAAGTACATGGGCCCGCTCGGCGCCGTCTTCGGCCTCTCCGCGGTCGCCGGCCCGCTGCTCGGCGGCCTCTTCGTCGACCACCTCACCTGGCAGTGGGCGTTCTACATCAACATCCCGGTCGGCATCGCGGCCTTCGCCATCGCCTGGTTCGCGCTGACGCTGCCGAGCAAGCGCGCGACCAAGCGGATCGACGTCCCGGGCGTGCTGCTGCTCTCGATCGCCACCACCTGCCTGATCTTCTTCACCGACTTCGGCGGCGACGCCGCGCACGGCTGGGGCGCCCTCGAGACCTGGGCCTTCGGCGCCGGGCTGATCGCCGCGGTCGCCGGCTTCATCTGGGTGGAGTCGCGCGCCGAGGACCCGATCATCCCGCTCAGCCTCTTCCGCAATCCGATCTTCGTGAACGCGACGGCGATCGGCCTCACCCTCGGCCTCGGCATGTTCTCCGCCATCGCCTTCGTGCCGACCTTCCTGCAGATGGCGTCCGGCACCTCCGCCGCCGCGTCGGGCCTGCTGATGCTGCCGATGATGGCGGGCCTGATGGGCACGTCGATCTACTCGGGCATCGCGATCTCGCGCACCGGCCGCTACAAGGCGTTCCCGATCGTCGGCGCCCTGCTCACCGGCCTCGCGATGGCGGCGATGACGACGCTGACCGCCGAGACGCCGATCCCGCTGATCTGCGTCTACCTCTTCTTCTTCGGCGCGGGGCTCGGCCTGATCATGCAGGTCATCGTCCTCGTCGTGCAGAACGCCGTCGCCCCCGAGATGATCGGCACGGCGACCAGCACGAACAACTACTTCCGCGAGGTGGGCGCCTCGCTCGGAGTGGCCGTGTTCGGCACGATCTTCACCAACTCCCTCGCCGAGAAGCTGACCGGCGTCTTCACCGACGCGGGCGTCGCCGACGTCGGAGCGGCCACCGCGACCCTCGACCCGCAGGCGCTGAACGCCCTGCCGGACGAGGTCCGCGACGGCGTCGTCCGCGCCTATGCGGAGTCGCTGGCGCCGGTGTTCTGGTACCTGCTGCCCTTCATCGCGATCGCCTTCGTGCTCGCGCTGCTGCTCAAGCAGATCCCGCTGTCGGACCAGTCCGGCATGGTCGCCCGCGGCGAGGCCGTCGGCGGCGAGGAGGCGGAGCGCCTGCACCGCGAGAGCCTCGCGGCACCGGCCGCCGAGGTGCGGTCGGAGGCTCCGGAGGACGCGCGCGCCGACCGCTGACGCGGGCCGCGGGCCGCACCGGAGGCAGGGGTACCGTGTGTGCCTCAGCCCCCGGCGCAGCGCAACGACGTGTGACGGCCGGGGTTCTCACGTCGGGATGCAACGCCTCACCGCTCCTCGAGTGATGCAGGCGCCGCTCTTGTCGGATCGGCGGTCGGCCGCGACACTGGGGGCGTCCCTGTCGCGCTGTCCCCGCCGCAGGTCCGGTCAGGAGGACACGTGTCCCGCTCCGACGATGAGCAGGCCGTCGCCTTCGAGGGGGAGCGCGGCCGGCTCACCCGGCTCGCCTCGCGGCTGCTCGACGACCACCACGAGGCCGAGGACGCGGTGCAGTCGGCGTGGCTGCGACTGCACGGCACGACGGCCGCGATCGACAACCTGCCGGCCTGGCTGACGACGGTCACGACCCGGCTCTGCCTCGACCGGCTGCGCGCGCGCATCCCGGAGCCCGCCGAGCTCGTCGAGACCGGCACGGGCGTGGAAGGCGTGGGCACGGGGAGTGCCGGCCTCGAGCGCGCCGAGGCCGTCGGCCAGGCCCTGCACGTCGTCGTCGAGACCCTGACGCCCAACGAGCGCGTCGCGTTCGTGCTGGCGGACAGCTTCGGCGTCGACTTCGCGACCATCGGCGAGATCCTCGGGCGCAGCGCGGTCTCGGCCCGCAAGCTCGCCTCGCGGGCGCGCGCCAAGACCACGGCCGGACCCGCGGACGGGCCGGTCGCCGACTGGCAGGTGGTCGACGCCTTCATGGCGGCGGCGCGCGGCGGCGACCTCGCGCGCCTGCTGCTGCTGCTGGCGCCAGGGGCGAGCATCCGCGCGGATGCGGACGCGCTCGCCGCGGGGACCCCCGAGCGGATCGACGGCCGTGAGGCCGTGGCCGCCTTCTTCGACGGCAGCGCTCACGCGGCGCTCGCCGCGGTCGTCGACGGACGGCCGGGCGCCGCCTGGTTCCACCGGGGTGCCCCGCAGGTCGCGTTCGACTTCACGGTCGAGGACGGGCGGGTCACCGCCGTCGTCTTCCGGGCGGATCCGGCCGTGCTGGCGTCGATCCGCCGGCGCGAGGGCGCCGTGGTCGACGCGGGCTGACCTCGCCCCGGCGTGTCGTGTCACATCGGCGGCCGCCCGGCCGTCGACCAGGAGAGAGGCCCACCCGGCGCCCGACAGAAGGAGCACCCGATGAAGACCATGACCTGCCGCCAGCTCGGCGGACCCTGCGATCTCGAGCACCGCGGCGACACGGCCGACGTCGTCATCACCCTGCAGGACCGGCACCTGCGCGACGCGGTGAAGGCCGGCGATGCGACGCACGACGAGGCGCGCAACGAGATGAAGAACCGCTGGCGCCACCCCGTGCAGTCGATGGGCTGGTACAACGGCGCCAAGCGCACGTTCGCGGAGCTGCCGGAGGGCTGACCGGGGCGCCGGGGCGGGGCCGGCGTCAGGCCGGCAGCAGGCCGATGATCACGGCCATCACGAGGATCGTGACGAGCTCGTGCGTGATGTTCAGGATCGTCAGCTTGGCCGGGCGGCCCTCGAAGGCGTCGTGGGTGATCATCCGCGCGGCGGTGAAGCCGGCGAAGAGGAACAGCCCGGTGATCAGCGAGTTCGCGAACCAGCTGCCGCCGTAGAAGGCGTGCGCGATGTCGACGCAGCCGGCCAGGACGAGCGCGGTGACGAGGCTGACCACGACGGTGACGAAGATCGGGACGACCGCGCTGCGGCTGCTCATCTGCTCCCGGCTGATGCCGGCCAGGCGGATCCAGAGCGTGCCGAAGACCTTCGGGGTGTACCAGATCGAGCCGACGAGCATCGTCGACAGGGTGGCGAGTCCGACCGCCCACGGATTGATGTCGGGGACCACGGCGGCCGCCTCTCGGTGTCCCGGTCGCGCGGGGATCGCAGCGGCGGCGGGTGCGCTCACCCTAGCGGCGGGCCGGTTCCCGGGGGCGGCTCCGCGACCGGACGCGGAACGGGCCCTGACACCCACGCGGGGCCCGTTTCCCGTCCACTCGCAGTCGGAGCCGCGAGCGAGTGGACGGTAATCGGGCTCCGCTCCGGGCACAGGGCCCGGTTCGGGTCCGTTCGCGTGAGATGTTCCTGCTCAGCGGCGGCTCGTGGGATCTGCTCCGGCTCGTGGAGTCAGCTCCGGCTCGTGAAATCGACTCGATCCGGCGAGCCGAGCCTCGTTCCACGTGCCGGAGGTCCACCCGCATCGGCCTCGGCTCGCAGGAACAGCCTCGGCTCGTGAGAACCGGCCGATCCCACGAGCCGGACCCGGATCCACGTGCCGAACGTCACGAGCGCCACCGCCGATGCCCAGCTCCGGCTCGCGGAATCATCTTCGGCTCGTGGAATCCTCCCGATTCTGCGAGCCGGACTGCGTTCCGCGCGCCGCAGGTCCGTCGCCGACTCGCGCCGCGTCGTCACCGCGTCACAGCGCAGGCGCGCGGACCGAGGCGTCAGGAGCCCTGTCTCGATGCTCCACTCGCGGTACGCAGTCGCCGTCGGGCGAGAAGCCAGCCCGCGCAGAACGCCAGCACGAGCAGCCCGAGCACGATCAGCGCGGCGGCGGTCGCCAGGCCCGGAGTGACGACCATCGTCCCGGGCGAGAACATCGTCTCCGAGAGCGGGGCGTACGCGAACCAGCCGAACGACACCTCGCGCGGAGTGGTCGCCGCCACGACGATCCCGATCACGACGAGCAGCGCGCCCGCGACCACGGGCAGGAGCCGGCGCCTCGTCCTCATGCTCCCTACCGTAGAGGGCGGGCGCCGACCCTGCGGCATCGGCTACGGCGAGACCATCCCGCCGTTGACGTTCAGCGTCTCGCCGACCACGTAGCTCGACTCCGCCGAGGCGAGGAAGACGTAGGCCGGCGCCTGCTCGGCCGGCTGCGCGGCGCGGCCCATCGGCGCCTCGCTCGAACCGAACTCGGGCAGGCTCTCGGGGTCGACACCCGCGGTCACCTGCAGCACCGACCAGGTCGGTCCCGGTGCGACGACGTTCACCCGGATGCCCTTCGACGCGAGCTGCTGGGCGAGCCCCTTGGACAGGTTGTTGATCGCGCCCTTGGTCATCGCGTAGTCGAGGCGGTCGGGCGCGGGCGTGTGCGCCTCGGCCGAGGCCGTGTTGATGATGGTGGAGCCCGCGGGGAGGTGCGGGAGCGCCGCCTTGATGATGCGGAACGGCGCGAAGACGTTGATCGCGAACGTCGTCTCGAACTGCTCGTCGCTGAGCTCGAGCACGTCGTCCTGCCAGACCTGCTTGCCGGCGACGTTGACGACCGTGTCGAGGCCGCCGAGCCCCTCGACGGCCTTCGCGACCAGGTCCCGGCAGTACTGCGCGTCGGTCAGGTCGCCCGGGATCGTCACGGCGGTGCGGCCGGCCGCGCGGATCAGCTCGACGACGTGCTGCGCGTCCTCCTCCTCGTCGGGGAGGTAGGCGAGCGCGATGTCCGCGCCCTCGCGGGCGAAGGCGATCGCGACCGCGGCGCCGATGCCGGAGTCGGCGCCCGTGATCAGCGCGCGCCGCCCGGTGAGGCGGCCGGTGCCGCGGTAGCTGTCCTCGCCGAGGTCCGGGACCGGGGTCATCCGCGACTGGAGGCCGGGCTCGGGCTGCTGCTGCACCGGCGGCGTGACGTTCGGGTACTGCGTGGCGGGATTCGTGAAGGTGTACTGGTCGGGCATGGGGTCCTCCGGGTCGTCGAGCGGGCGGGGCGCCGTCGTTCCGCGGCGCCGGCCCTCCTCGACGCTAGCCGCGGCCCGCGTGCCGGCGGAGGAGGTTGACGGGCGCCCCGTCCGTCCTGCGGCGCCTGCCGTCCACCCCCGGGCGATACCGTCGTAGTCATGCCGTCCCGCCCCGTCTCCGCCGCGAAGCGCCGCCTGGCCATCTCGGCCTTCATGCTCGTCTTCGGCATCGGGATGGCCTCCTGGGTCGTGCGGACCCCGGCGGTCCGCGACCTGCTCGCCGCGTCGACCGCCGAGATGGGGCTCGTCCTGCTCGGCCTCTCGGTCGGCTCGATGAGCGGAGTCCTGTCCTCCGCCGCCGTCGTCCGCCGGCAGGGGGTGCGCTTCACCGTCGTGATCGGCGGCGCCTCCTTCGTCACCGGCATCGCGCTGACCGGCCTCTTCGCCGAGCTCTCCACCCCGTTCGGCGTCGCAGCGGGCCTCGCCCTCGTCGGCTTCGGGATCGGCATCTCCGAGATCGCGCTCAACGTGGAGGGAGCGGCGCTCGAGACGCTCACCGGCCGCTCGGTGCTGCCCGCGCTGCACGGCTTCTACAGTCTCGGCACCGTCACCGGCGCGGTCGCGGGCATCGGCCTGACGGCGATCGACTTCCCCGTGGTCTGGCAGCTCGTCGGAGTCGCGGTCGTCGCGCTGGCGCTGCTGCTCACCGTCATCCGCTCCATCCCGGTCGAGACCGGTCGGGTCGAGCGCGCCGTCGCCGGCGCTCCCCGCGAGAAGGTCCGCTCGACGCCGGTCTGGCAGCAGCCGCGCGTGCTGATGCTCGGCCTGATCGTGCTCGCCCTGGCGCTGGCCGAGGGCTCGGCGACCGACTGGCTGCCGCTGCTCATGGTCGACGGCCACGGCGTCTCCGCCACCGTCGGCACCGTGGTGTTCACCGCCTTCGCCGCGGCGATGACCGTCGGCCGCTTCCTCGGCACCCCCCTGCTGGCCCGCTTCGGCAAGGCGACCGTGCTGCTGGCGAGCACCCTCGTCTCGGCGGTCGGGATCGGCATCGTCGTCTTCGCCGACAACGCCGTCGTCGCCGGTGCGGCCGTGGTCCTCTGGGGTCTCGGCGCGGCCCTCGGCTTCCCCGTCACCCTCTCTGCCGCGGGCGAGAGCGAGGACCCGACCGCCGCGGTCGCCGCCGTCGCGACCGCCGGCTACATCGCCTTCCTCGTCGGCCCGCCCCTGCTCGGCTTCCTCGGCGAGCACTTCGGCCTGCGCGGCGCGATGGCCGTCGTCCTCGTGCTGGTCGCCCTCGCCTCGCTGCTCACCTCGGCCGCGAAGCCCCGCGTCCCGCGCGAGCCCGTCCCGGCCTGACCGACGCGCCATCGGCCGCCGATCGCGCAGCGAACCCTGCCGATCGAGCAGCCAGCGGACCGGGCCCGCGCATGCGGACCGAGGAGCCCGCGCAGCGGGCCCGCCCATGCTGATCGACCAGTCCGCCGAGCGGCCCTGCCCATGCTGATCGAGTAGCCCGCGGAGCGGGCGTATCGAGATCCACCACCGTCAGCACCTGAAGCTGCAGACCCGCCCTGCTGGTGACGCCGGGTCTCGATACGCCCCTGCGGGGCTACTCGACCAGCAAAGGCTGCGGCCAGCTCTTCCAAGCGGATCCGCCCGCGGGAACGTGCCTCAGGCCGTCGCGTCCGCGACCACCCACGGGAAGGCATCGGCCTTCGAGCGGGCGCCCTGGCGGGCCTTCGAGCGGTTCGGCTCCTCGACGTCGGCGAGCAGCCGCTCGGACTGGCGCACCAGCTCGGCGAAGCGCTCGGTGTCGAGCCAGTCGGGGCGCATCGCGAAGACGAGGTCCTCGGTGGCGGTGTTGCCGCTCGCGCCGGGTGCGAACGGGCAGCCGCCCAGCCCGCCGAGCGCCCCGTCGACGACGGTCGCCCCGGCGCGGACGGCGGTCAGCGCGTTGACCACGCCGGCGCCCCAGGTGTCGTGGCCGTGGAAGACGATCTCCCGGGGCGGCGTCTCGGCGGCGACCCGGGAGACGAGCGAGAACACCTGCTCGGGATGGGCCTGGCCGAGGGTGTCGCAGATGACGACGTCCTCGGCGCCGGCTGCGCGCGGGTCGTTCGCGATCGCGAGCACCCGCTCCTCGGGCACCGGGCCCTCGAAGGGGCAGGTGAAGGACGTGGCGATGCAGAGCTGGATGCGCCCGCCTGCCGCGTGCGCGAGGGCGACGGCGTCGGGCATCGCCTCGAGGCTGGCCTCGGTGCTGCGACCGATGTTCGCCCGGTTGTGGGAGTCGGAGGCCGAGAGGCAGTACTGGAAGTTGCGCGCGCCGGCCGCCGCTGCTCGCTCGATGTGGCGCGGGGTCGCCACCCAGACCCAGCAGTGCTCGAGCTCCTCGGCGGTCAGCGCCGCGACGACCTCGAGGGTGTTGGCCATCGGCGGCACGAGATCGCCCCGCGCGAGCGAGCCGATCTCCAGCTCGGGGACGCCCGCCGCGAGGAGCGCCCGGACCAGCTCGACCTTGCGCTCGGTCGAGAGGAGCTTGCCGGTCAGCTGCAGTCCGTCGCGGAGGGTGACGTCGCGCAGTCGGACGGTGCGGTCGGCGGCGGTCATCGGGTCTCCTCCGCCGCTGCGTCGTCGATCGGCTTCCGTCCGAGCATCGCCAGGACCTCCTCGGTGTCGTGGCCCAGCGCGGGCGCGAGCGTGCGGATGGGGAGCGAGTGATCGCCGAGCACCGGGACGATGCCGGGGAAGCCGACGCCCTCGATGATCCCGGCGCCCGTGTCGACGTCGAACTTCTGGATCATGCCGCGGGCCGCGTACTGCTCGTTCGTGCTGATGTCCGCTGCGGTGAGGATCGGGCCCGAGGGCACGCCGCGCTCGTCGAGGATCGCGAGCGCCGCGTCCGAGGTCGTCGTGGCGGTCCAGGCGCCGATCGCGGCGTCGAGCTCGTCGCGGCGGCGCCAGCGGCCGTCGTTGGTGAGCAGGTCCGGGTCCTCGGCCAGGTCGGCGCGGTCGATGATCGCCATCAGGCGCTGGAAGATCGCGTCGCCGTTGGCAGCGACGACGATGCTGGAGCCGTCGCCGCAGACGTAGGCGTTCGTCGGCGCGATGCCCTCCATCCGGCCGCCGACGCGCTCCCGGACGATGCCGTGCGCCTGGTAGTCGGGGATGAGCGACTCCATCATCGAGAACATCGCCTCGTTCAGCGCGACGTCGATCACCCGCTCGACCAGCGGTGCCGGACCGAGCCCGGCGGCGCGGCGGGTCTCGCGCTGGAAGAGCGCCATCATCACCCCGTAGCCGGCGTAGAGGCCGGCGATCGAGTCGCCGATCGAGACGCCGACGCGGACGGGCGGGCGGTCCGGATCGCCGACCAGCTCGCGGAAGCCGCCCATCGCCTCGGCGACCGCCGCGAAGCCCGGCCGGCTGGAGAGCGGCCCGGTCTGGCCGAACGCCGAGATGCGGCCGATGACCAGCTCGGGGTTCGCCTCGTTCAGCACGTCCGGTCCGATGCCCCAGCGCTCGAGGGTGCCCGGGCGGAAGTTCTCGAGGACGACGTCGCACTCGGCGGCGAGCCCGCGGACGGCGTCGCGGCCCTCCTCCGTGCGCAGGTCGAGCGCGACCGAGCGCTTGCTGCGGTTGAGGGTGTGGAAGAGCATCGACGTCGTCGATCCGGGGTGCAGCCGCCACTTGCGCAGCTCGTCGCCCGTGCCGGGGCGCTCGACCTTGATCACGTCGGCGCCGAAGTCGGCGAGCAGGCGGCCCGCGGTGGGGGCGGCGATGAAGTTGCCCAGCTCGAGCACGCGGACGCCGGCGAGCGGAGCGGGAGAGGGAGTCGGAGCGGAGGGAGGTGCGGTGGTCATCACGGCCTTTCGGTCTCCACGAGCGTGCCACGGATCCCGCGCGCCGTCTCCGTCCGGCGCCGGAGACGCTACTCCTCCCCATCGTCCGAGCCGCGGAGTTGTCCACCGATCATCGCAGAGGCGCTCAGCCACATCGAGGTGAGCATTACTCTCCTTCCCACGGGGCTGAACGACCGCCGCCGGCGCAGCGAGCGCGGGCGGCCGAGGAGAGGGACGAGCGGATGAGTCGAACGGAACGGACGGGGCGCCGAGGCCGGCGCAGGGGGAGAGCCGTCCGGCAGCTCGCGGGAGCGGGGTTGTGCACCGCCCTCGTCGGCGGGCTGCTCGGAGTGGCGGCGAGCAGCCCGCCCGCGGGTGCCGCGCCACCGGCACCGCGCAGGACGATCGAGAACACCCTGCTGCACGGCGGATCCACCAACGCGGGGGCGACCACGGTCTCGGCCTGGCTGCAGAAGGGCGAGCGGCTGAGCGCCGAGCTGCACCCGCTGAAGGGCGGGTCGGGCACGGGGGAGGGCGAGACCGGAGGCGGCACCGCCTCGATCCTCGCGCCGGACGGCGCCGTGCTCGACGCGCAGGTCTTCCCGCGGGGCGCTCCGCCGTCGGTCGCGGCCGGGGGCGACTTCGTCGCCTCGGAGACCGGCGTCTTCCGCGTGATCGTGACCGACGCCGACGTCACGGCGCCCGTCAACCTGGTCTGGAGCATCGGGGTCGCCACGGCGGCGAACGCGCCGCTCGCAGGCCGGGTCTGGTCCACCTCCTTCGGGATCCAGTCGGGTGCGAGGACGAGCTACGCGACACCCGCCGAGCGCCGCGCGACGTTCACGCTGCACGCGATCACCGAGACCGGGGCGCGCTACGACCTGACGCTCCGCGACTACGACGGCGTCGCCTCGACGCTCCAGGCGACGAACAAGGGCAACGTCCGGGTCGGGTCCTCCGATCCGTCGTACCTGTCCGTGCCGATGCCGGAGTCGACCGAGGCGCAGGGGGTCGGCGCGCAGTACGTCCAGGCGTCCGGGCGCTCCGGCATCGACGGCCTGCAGACCTACAAGCTCTTCCTGGACCCGCCCGCGGCCGATCTCCCGGCCGCGATCGCGCCCGCCTACGCCGCCCCGACGATCGAGGGGCTCGCCTATCGACGCTCCGGCTCCGGCTCGAACGCGGGGACTCTCGTCGGCACGCTCGGCACCCAGCCGGGCACGGTCGCGGCCGACATCGACGCCGACGGGGACGGGGCCTACGACGGCCCGCGCGACGTCCACCTCTCCCGCATCGTCGCGGAGCCCGGCCCGTTCGACATCGCCTGGGACGGCCTCGACGCGCGCGGCGACGCGGTCGACACCACCGACTCCGACGTCCGCTTCCGCGCCTCGATCGGGCGGACGAACGAGTTCCACGTCACCCGTGTCGATGCGGAGACGTCGGGCGGCGGCCTGTCCGTCGTGCGCTCCACCGGAGGCGATGCGGCGCCGTCCGCCCTGCACTGGGACGACCACCTGCTCGCCGACTCGAACGGCGATCGCTACTCGGTCACCTCCGCCGTCACCTCGCCGGCCGCCGGCGCGGACTCGAGCGCCGGGGTCCACCGCTGGGAGGCGGACGACTCGGGCCGGGGTCGCGTGCCGAACGCGAACGACTCCGTCCACGGCTCCTACGGCGACCTGCGCGCGATCGACGACTGGGCCGCCGGCTCCGACGGCGCGACGGCGGTCGCCGGGCTCGGCGCTCTCACCCCTCACGTCACCCTGACGAAGAGCTCGTCGGTGCCGTCCGACGTCCCGCTGCGCCCGGGCGCGCGGGTGCCGTACCGGCTGACGCTCACCTCCGACGGCTCGGGGGACGCCCGCGGCGCGGCCGTCGTCGACCACCTCGACCGGGGAGTCCTCGACGACGCCGACCTCGACACCGCCTCGATTCGGACCTCGCACGGCACGGCCACGGTCGATCCGGCGACGGGCCGCCTTGCCTGGGCGGCCGGGACCCTGCCGGTCGGCACCGTCGCCGAGCTCTCCTTCGAGGTCGTCGTGCGCACGGACCGGTCCGGGGACCGCATCCTCACGAACACGGCCTGCCTCGTGGGCGCCGCCTTCGCGCCCTCGGCCTCGGGAGTCGCGAACGATCAGAACCCGTGCGCGACCGTCCCGCACGCGATCGGCCGAGGGGCGCTGTGGATCGACAAGACGGCCGCTCAGCCGTCGGCCGAGCACGGCGGGCAGGCCGGCTTCGACGTGGTCGTGGGCAACTCGGGCTCGCTCGACGCCGCCGACGTGACCGTCACCGACGTCCCGGTGCTCGACCACCTCCTCGACGCCGTGATCGAGAACGGCGCCGGAGGCGTCCAGCCCGCGACGGAGCCTGTGACCGGGCTCGCGATCCCTGCGGGCGGGCAGATCGCCCTGCACGTCAGCGGCCGGGTGGCCGAGGGGGGGGACGCCCTCACCGTGCCGAACCGGGCGATGATCTCGCAGCAGCCGGGCGGCTTCGAGCCTCCCGCGGTCCGGCACCCGTGCCCGGACGACGCCGCGTTCTCCTGCGCCGAGATCCCCGTGCCCGAGGTGCCCGTGCCCGAGGTCCCGGTGCCCGAGGTGCCCGTGCCCGAGGTGCCGGTACCCGAGGTCCCTGCGCCAGGGGCCGACGGCCGTCTCGCGATCGCGAAGACCGCACTGGAGCCGACGGTCGCGCACGGCGGCCGCGCCGGCTTCCGCATCGTCGTCGCGAACATCGGCGCCCGTCCCGCGGAGGGGTTCACCCTCACCGACGTCCCGACCCTCGAGCACCTGTCCGACGTGACGATCTCGCGGGACGGCGGGCCCGCCTCCGCCGATCTCGAGGTCGAGGGCCTGGCCCTGGCGCCCGGCGCCTCGACGGTCTTCACCGTGACGGGGCGGGTCGCCGACGGCGTCGACGCCTGGACGATCGCGAATCGCGCGCGGATCGAGCGGCTGCCGCCGGGCTTCCCGCCGACCTCGGTCCAGCACCCCTGCGACGACGAGCCGACAGCCAGCTGCGCGGCGGTGTCCGTGCCCCCGGTCGGCCCCGTGCCGACGGCGCTCGCCGTCAGCGGGACGGCGGTGAGCCCGGTCGCGCTGGCAGGCGGACTGCTCCTGCTCTCGGGCGGCGGCCTCCTCGCCGCGAGGCGTCTGCGCCGACGGCGCACCGCGACTCCCGTCGAGCGCTGATCCTCCTCCTCTTTTCTCCACCGGAAGGCACGAACGATGACCCACCCCCACGACGAGCTCCCGCTGCGGATCACCGAGCGCTTCGCCCTGCCCGACGGCCGCGTCGGCGTCAGCGCCTGGTCGGCCCGCGATCCGGAGCAGCTCGAGCAGCAGCTCCGTACCCGGGCCGGCCGCGCCGATCCGGAGCGCGAGCCCGGCCGACGCCTGCACCTCGTCCGCCCGCCGCTCGTGCGCATCGAGGAGCGGATCGACGGCGTCCTCCAGCCGATCGACCCGCTGCAGCGCGCGGTGGTCGACGTCCGCTGGCGCACGGCGCTGACCCGCTCGCGTCGACCTGCCCGGCTGCGCCGACTCGTCGGCCCCCGTGACCTCCCCACGACCGAGCCCCCGTCGGACGTCGCCCGCTGGACCGAGCGGCGCCCGCCGGGGGAGCACCCGGCCGAAGGAGAGGCGGCTCCGCTCAGCCCTTGACCGCTCCGGACGTCATGCCGGCGACGATCTGGCGGTTGAAGAAGATGTACATCACCAGCGGCGGGATGGTGATGAGCAGCACGTCCATGAAGAGCAGGTTCCAGGAGGACACCGACTGCGACGAGAAGTTGTACAGCGTCAGCTGCACGGTCGCGTTGTCGTCGCCGGGCAGGAAGTACAGCGCGTAGGTGAAGTCGTTGAAGACCGTCACGGCCTGCACGACGATCACCGTCACGATCACCGGCTTCAGCAGCGGCAGCACCACCGTGAAGAAGAGGCGGAAGGGACCGGCGCCGTCGATGGTCGCCGCCTCGTCCAGCTCGCGGGGGATCGTCGAGACGAAGGCGCGGAACAGGAGGATGCAGAAGGAGAGGCCGAACGCGACGTGCACCGCGATCAGGCCGGGCAGCGTCTTGAAGAGCTCGAGGCCCTGCAGGACCCAGATCGTCGGGACGACGGCGGGCGGGATGATCAGGCCGGCCAGGACGAAGCCGTTGACGAGCGGGTTCCACTTCGAGCGGCGGCGCTGGAGGACGTAGCCGACCATCGCGGCCAGGACCACCATCACCGTGACGGAGACGATCGTCAGGATCGCGCTGTTCGCGAAGGCCCGCAGCAGCACGAAGTTCCGCGCCGAGACCACCTCTTGCAGGTTCTCGAGGAACACCCACTGGGTCGGCAGGGTGAAGCCGAGCAGCGACGACTCCTGCTGCGTCTTCGCGGCGGTGAGCACGATGAAGAGGAAGGGGACGATGAAGACGAGGACGGCGAGGACGATCGCGAGGATCCCGCCGCCGTAGCGCCAGGTCCGGGAGCCGCGGCCGACGCCGCGCTGGCGCACCTTGGCGCGCAGCGGGTCGTCCTGGAGCGGGGTCGGCGAGAGCGGGGCGGGCGTGAGCGGCGTGGTGGTCACAGCTCCTTGTCCTTCCGGTTGAGCCAGGCCGACAGCGGGAAGATCAGCGCTGCGACGACGAGGAAGAGGATGACGTTGCCTGCGGTCGAGAGTCCGTAGAAGCCGGCCTGGTACTGCTTGTAGATGACCGAGGCGACCACGTCGCTGGTGAAGCCCGGCCCGCCCTTGGTCATCGCCCAGATCAGATCGAAGGAGCGCAGCCCGCCGATCAGCGAGAGGAGGATCACCGTCACGGTGGCGGGGCGCAGCAGCGGCAGCGTGATGTGCCGGAAGTTGTGCCAGGCGCCGGCGCCGTCGACGCGGGCGGCCTCGAAGTAGTCCTGCGGGATCGCGACGATGCCGGCGATGTAGATGAGCGTCGCGAGTCCGACGCCCTTCCAGACGTCGACGAGCGCGACCGAGAAGAGAGCCCACTGCGGGTCGGTGAGCCAGCCCGGACCGGCGAGGCCGATCGTCGCGAGGCCCTGGTTGACCAGCCCGTCGAACGGGTCGAGCAGCACCTTGAAGGTGATGCCGATGCCGATCGTCGACACCAGCACCGGGAAGAACACCACGCTGCGGAGGAAGCCGCGGCCGATGATCTGCGAGCTCAGCAGCACACCGAGGGCCATGCCGAGCACGATCTTCAGGCCCGAGGTGATCGCCGCGTAGATGAAGGTGTTGACGAAGCCGGTCGTCAGCGCCGGGTCCTGGAAGAACTCGACGAAGTTCTCGAAGCCGATGAAGGTCGAGTCGAAGAGCGTCCAGCGGGTGAGGGAGAAGTAGAGGGAGGCGACCGTCGGGACGAGGAACAGGACCACGTAGAAGACGCCGGCCGGGAGGTAGAACCACGTCGGGTACGGGCTCTTCATGGCCTTGCGCCGTTTCGGTGGCTCGGGGGAGCGGGAGGGTTCGGAGCGCCGGGCCGGGCGCTTCTCCATCGTTGCGGTCATCAGATCTCCGTCGATCGGCCGGGGGGAGGGGTGGGAGGGCGGTGCGCCCGGGGGAAGGGGCCGGGAGTGGAGGGGCTGCCTCCGCTCCCGGCCCCCGCGGCTCACCAGCCGTCGAGGCCGAGCTGCTTGGCCTGCTTCGTGACGTCGTCGTCGTACTGCTGAGCACCCTCCGCGGCGGGCGTGATGCCCGAGCCGACGGCGACGGTGATCTGCTCGAGCGCCGGTCCCTTGATCGGCGAGAGGAACTCGAGCGCGAGGCCGGTGTCACCGCTGTCGAAGTAGGGCTGCATGTCCGACACGAGGGCGGGCACGTCGTCGGGCAGCGTGCAGCCGTCGATCACGAACGGACCCTGCGGCGCGGCGATCTCGCTCTGGATGTCGCAGCTCTCGGGGGTGACCAGGAAGGCCATCAGCTTCTTGGCGCTCTCGAGCTTCGCGCCCTCGGTCGACTTCGGCACGTAGACCGCGTTGGGCTGCCAGACGGTCAGCGGGTTGGAGTCGGCCGACTCGCCGGGCAGCGGGAAGAGGCCGACCTTGTCGAGCGAGTCCGGGTAGTTCTGGATCAGCGGGCCGGCCGCGAAGGTCAGCATCGGGTACTGCGCGCCCTCGCCGGTCGCGACCATGCGGACGCCGTCGTCGTAGGTGGCCGAGGCGTAGTCCTCGTTCACCAGCCCCGACTCGGCGACCTGCTGCAGGTGCTCGAAGCCGGCCAGCGCGGGCTCGTCGACGTACTTGGCCTCGTTGGCCGTGTACTGGGTCGCCCACTCCGGGTCCTGCTCCAGCACGTTGGCGAAGTCGCCGAGCACGAAGAGCTGCGAGGTCCAGGTGTCGCCGTAGGTCTGGATGATCGGCGCGACGTCGCCGGCGGCCTTGATCTTCTCGCTGTTCGCGATGAACTCGTCCCAGGTCTTCGGCACGGTCAGTCCGAGGCTGCTGTAGACGTCCTTGTTGTAGAGGACCGCGCCGCCCATCGCCTGGCCGAGCGGGATGCCGTAGAGGTCCGAGTCGGTCGAGACCACGGTGCGGAAGCCCTCGTCGAGCGAGTCGACCCACGCCTCGTCCGAGAGCGGCGCGAGGTTCTGGTCGGGGTTCAGCGCCTGGAAGAGCGAGCCCGAGTTGTAGGCGAAGACGTCGTTCATCTCGCCGGTGGCGAGGCGCGTCTTGATCAAGTTGTCGCCCTCGCTGCCCTGCGGCCGGGTCTCGATGTCGAGGGTGATGCCGTCGTTCTCCTCCTCGAACTTCGTCTTCAGCGCGTCCCAGAGCTCGACGGTCGCCGTCTGGTTGTCGATGAGCACGCTCAGCGTGGAGCCGTCGGCGGAATCGCCGCCTCCTCCTCCGGTGCTGCAGCCGGTGAGCGCGAGAGCGAGAGCCGCTCCTCCTGCGCCGAGGGCGAGCACTGCTCGCCGGTTCTGTCGGGTCGACATCACTACCTCCATGTAGGGACAACTTCTTCGTTGCGGGGGTGCCCGGGGGCTGTCGTCCTGCTCGCCGGACCGTTCGGAAGGCCGGGCCGCGGGGCGACGCAGGGAGAACCTACGTCCGCGTCGTGAAACGTGTCAACGAAATCGGGCAAATTCGTGGATCGATCTACACGATCGAGAATGAACCGTTACAGTGGCGTTCGCGGAGGCCCCGATCGGGGCGCCGTCAGAGCACGGCAGCACAGCAGCACGGCAGCACCGACAGCGCGAGGAGGCGATGATGAGCTCGACCGAGACCGGCCACACCGGCCCCGCGACCATCCAGGACGTCGCCCTGCACGCCGGCGTCTCCCGGGCCGCGGTCTCGAAGGTCATCCGCAACGCCTACGGCGTCAGCGCCTCGATGCGGGAGCGGGTCACCGCTGCGATCGAGGAGCTCGACTACCGGCCGAGTGTCGCGGCGCGGGCCATGCGCGGGGCCAGCTTCACCATCGGCGTCGAGGTCCCCTCGCTCGGCAACTCCTTCTTCAACCGCATCGTCACCGGCGCCTCCGCCGCGCTCGAGGGCAGCCGCTATCAGCTGATCGTCGCTCCCGCGCAGAGCGACTCCGGCGAGGGCTTCCGCGCGATCGAGGCGCTCTTCGACCGCCAGGTCGACGGGATGATCGCCGTCTCGCCGATGGTCGAGCCCGCCTGGCTCGAGCGGCTGGCCGCCCGCACGCCGATCGTGATGCTCGGCCGGCACGACGACTCCACCGGCTACGACACCGTCACCAACGACGACGTCGCGGGGACCGACCTCGTCCTCGATCATCTGCTGGAGCTCGGGCACCGCCGCATCGCGCACCTCACCATCAGCGACGACATCACCAGCCGGGTGGCCGCAGCGCCGCACTCGGTGCGCCTCGTCCGGTACCGCGAGCGGATGGTGTCGGCGAGTCTCGCGGACGAGCTGCAGGTCGTCCACCTCGGCACGGAGCGCCTCGACGCCTACGAGCGCTCGCTCGAGCTCCTCCGCTCGCCCGACCGGCCGACCGCCGTCTTCGCGGGCAATGACGCGCTCGCGCTCGACGCGCTCTGGGCGCGCGACGAGCTCGGGCTCACCGCGGCCGACGTCGCGATCGTCGGCTACGACGACATCGAGGTCGCCGGCCACCCCGGGATCTCGCTGACGACCGTCGACCAGTCGGGCGAGGAGCTCGGCGACCGCGCCGTGCGCCTCCTGCTCGAGCGCCTCGAGGGCCGGACCGAGCCGGTGCACTTCCAGCTCACCCCCGTGCTGCGCATCCGCTCCTCCTCCGCGCCGGGCGCCCCGCGCCACCGGCCGACCTCCCACGACCACCCCTGACACCCCGACCACTCCGACCACCCCGACCACTCCTGACAGAAGGACGATGATGACCGACTGGACCGCCCGCTTCACGGCGCCCGCCGCCGCCCTGGACGCCGCCCCGCTGCTCCGCCGCGAGACCGCCCTCGAGACCGGGCACGGCGACGTCGTCTCCGCGACCCTCCGCCTCTCGGCGCTGGGCGTCGTCGAGGCCTGGATCGACGGCGAGCCCGTCTCGGACGAGCTCTTCACTCCCGGCTGGACGAGCTACGAGTGGCGCCTGCGCTACTCCGAGCACGACGTCACGAGCCTGATCTCCGGCGACTCCGTGGTGCTCGCCCTCGCGCTGGGCGATGGCTGGTACCGCGGCCGGCTGACCTGGGGCGAGGGTGCCGAGCCCTACGGCACCGAGATCGCCGGCTTCGCCGAGCTGCGGATCACCTTCGCGGACGGCGCCGAGCAGGTCGTCGCGACCGACGACTCCTGGCGCGCCGCGACCGGATCGACGACCGCCGACAGCATCTACGACGGCCAGGACATCGACGCCCGCCTCGAGCCGCAGGGCTGGAGGAGCGCCGGCTTCGACGACTCCGCCTGGACCGCGACCCGCGAGCTCGACGTCGACCTCTCGACGCTCGAGCCCTACATCGCGCCGCCGGTGCGCCGCCTGCGCGAGGTCGCGCCGCAGAAGATCTGGACGAGCCCGTCCGGCCGCACCCTCGTCGACTTCGGCGAGAACCTCGTCGGCTGGCTGCGCGTCGAGGTCACCGGCCCGGAGGGGAGCGTCGTCACGCTGCGCCACGCCGAGGTCCTCGAGGACGACGAGCTGGGCGTCCGCCCGCTGCGCGAGGCGAAGGCCACCGACCACTTCACCCTCTCGGGCGGCGCGGACGTCTTCGAGCCGACCCTCACCTTCCACGGCTTCCGCTACGCCGAGGTCGAGGGCTGGCCCGAGGAGTCGATCGCCGACGGCGCCCTCACCGCGGTCGTCGTCTCCAGCGACCTGCGCCGGATCGGCACCTTCCGCAGCTCCGACGACCTCGTCAACCAGCTGCACGACAACGTCTACCGCGGCATGGTCGGCAACTTCCTCGACGTGCCGACCGACTGCCCGCAGCGCGACGAGCGCCTCGGCTGGACCGGCGACATCGCC
Source organism: Rathayibacter sp. VKM Ac-2926 (assembly GCF_022815565.1). NCBI lineage: Bacteria > Bacillati > Actinomycetota > Actinomycetes > Micrococcales > Microbacteriaceae > Rathayibacter > Rathayibacter sp. VKM Ac-2926. Next base: position 110,235 of record NZ_JALGRS010000002.1, read on the forward strand.
GCCTTCGCCTCGACCGCCGTCTACCTCGCCGACGCCGAGGACTTCCTCCGCGACTGGCTGCGCGACCTCGCCCTCGAGCAGGCGCACCACGACGGCGCCGTCCCGTTCGTCGTGCCGGACGTGCTGAAGCGCCGCGCGGCCGAGACCAGCTTCCCTCCCATGGACTCCACCGCGCTCTGGAGCGACGCCGCGGCCTGGGTGCCGTGGGCGGTCTGGGAGGCCTACGGCGACCCGGTCGTGCTCGAGGAGTCGTTCGCGTCGATGGCCTCGCACGCCCGCCGGGTGCGCTCGAAGCTCTCCGACTCGGGGGTCTGGGACACCGGCTTCCAGTTCGGCGACTGGCTCGACCCCGACGCGGCGCCCGACAAGCCCGCCGACGCGAAGGCCGACACCGGCGTCGTCGCCACGGCCTGCGCCTACCGCACGGCCCGCATCGTCGCCGAGAGCGCCGCCGTGCTCGGCCGCACCGAGGACGCGCAGGAGTTCACCGAGATGGCGGCGCAGCTGCGCGAGGCCTTCCGCGCGAAGTACGTCGCGGACCAGCGCGTCTTCAGCGACTGCACCACCGTCTACTCCCTCGCGATCGTCTTCGGCCTGCTCGACGACGACGAGCTCGGCTGGGCCGGCGACCGCCTCGCCGAGCTGGTCGCCGAGAGCGGCTACACGATCTCGACCGGCTTCGCGGGCACGCCCTTCATCACCGACGCGCTCTCCTCGACCGGGCACATCGACGCCGCGTACCGCCTGCTGCTGCAGCGCGAGTGCCCGTCCTGGCTGTACCCGGTGACGATGGGCGCGACCACGGTCTGGGAGCGCTGGGACTCGATGCTGCCCGACGGCACCATCAACCCCGGCGAGATGACGAGCTTCAACCACTACGCGCTCGGCGCCGTCGCCGACTGGCTGCACCGCGTCGTCGGCGGCCTCGCGCCGCTGGAGCCCGGCTACTCCCGCCTGCTGGTCGCACCGCAGCCCGGCGCCGACCTCGACTGGGCGGAGTCCACGCTGGAGACCCCGCACGGCCTGGCCTCGGTCCGCTGGGACCGCCGCGGCGACGCGATCGAGCTGGCCGTCACCGTCCCGGAGGGCGCGACCGCCGTCGTCCGCACGGCCGGCACCGAGGACCGCGAGCTCGCCTCGGGCGCGCACACGCTGACGCTCTGAGTGCGGAGGGCCCGACGCTTCCGAGCGTCGGGCCCTCCTCCCTCAGACCTCCGCGATGTGGTCGCGGACAAGGGTGCCGAAGCGCCCTCTCGGAATGGGCGAACCGCGGAGCATCAATTTGAGCCCGGGTGATCCGGCGATGCGCCGGAGTGCCAGTGCCGCATCGCGCCGAGCCCCGGACTGCGCATCCTCGCCGATCCGCCACCCGCCGATGTCCTCCGCACGGTGCGCATCTCTGATCTCCATCAGGTTGTAGAGGTCGACGAGATCCTTCTGGGCCCGGCGCGACTCGTAGGCGAGTGCTTTGATGATCAGCGCTCGCTCGACGCCGGGGACCCGAGTCGAGAACGCGAGGTGCGTCTCGTCGAGCAGGACCGCCGTCACGCTGAGTTCGAGCGTTCCGTGCAGTGCCAGATCCAGACCGGGCGCACTGTCGAATCCCCGGCCGCCGTGCTCGGTGCTCTCGAACCTTCCCGTCAGGGACGGCACCAGGACATCGATCACCCGTGCACCCGAGGTGTAGTGGTTGCCTGCCGCCGGCGTGTATCCGAGCCTGATCAGCACGTCGTGCAGCGTCCCCTGGGCGGCGATGAGCGGGGACACCGCGGCATCCGCGTCGGCGGTCCGGCGCACGATCGATCCCGGACTCGGGTACGCACCGGAGAGAAGTGCCACCATCTGCCCGCCGACGATGCAGGCGTCTTCCATGTCGGCGATCGCGAGAGACGCGTCCCTCAGGGCGTGGAGCGCGGCGTCATCGGCTCCGGACGTCGAGGGAAGGACGACGGACCTCATCTGAACCACGCCAGCTCCTTGTCGAGGAGGCGATCAACGGCCTCGTCCACGTCGGAACCGCCGGTCCGCCTCAGATCCCAGGCGGCGATGAGCGGGTCGACCGTCCTCCCGGTCGGATACCACGCGGTCGCCGTCGCCCAGAGAGTCCGGTCCGCCGGAACGACGACCCGCAGCGTGGCCTCAGGGGAATCCGTCTCCGCGAAGCCCGACGACTCCAGCGGGAGGCTGCTCTCCGCGTAGAGGACGGCGGACGTCGGGATCCTCCAGGGGGCGATCGCGTCGGCGGCGCTGTCGCCCGAGAGCAGTGCCCTCGGGCCCGACTTCCAAGCGCGTTCAGCCTGTTCGATCACCGGCCGGCTCGAGTACCAGAGCTGCGAGAGGCCGCCTGCGCCCGGATAGTCCGTGAGGAACCGGTCGAGGAGTGAGCGGGGGTCGCGCGCGATCCATCCACGGGTGGTCTTCTCCGCCAGGCCCGAGTCGGCTGCGAGCAGATTCGAGACGGTCACCTGCGAGACGCCGCACTCGCGCGCCAGGTCTGCCTGGAACCGAGGTTCGGGCGTCCTCGTCAGGACTCGCTGGAGCGCGAAGAGCGCGGAGGACACGCGCCGGTGCCCGCTGTTCGGCTGCCGATCGTCCGCTGCCGGGGTGAGTTCTTCTCCGCGAAGGATGACGACTCCATCGGTGGTGCCGAAGAGCGCCACTCGAGGATCGGCGAGCGCGACACGTCGGCTGATGCTGTTGATCCGGGGGGTCACGAATCCGATCGTCGTTCCTGCAGCCGCCGCCCCCACCTGCTGGCGCATTTCGCGCGCGGTGGGAGGACGGGACAGGAAGACGAGGCGCACATCGATCCGCGCTCCGGAGGGAGGGGTGATCTGCACGTCGCGCGGGCTGAGGATGCGCGCTGCTGCTCCTGCGTCCGAGAGCAGCTCCTGGAGCGGTATCGCAGCGTCGACTCGGGTCATGAAGGCAGGATATAACCGTTTGAACGATTCTGTTCGGAAGGTTATATCTGACTGTTTGCTGGGTGGTCCTCAACGCGTCGCGCGTCACGCCGCGACGGCGTCCTCCAGCGGGTCGGTGGGCTCGTCCGGCTCGAAGGAGTCCGGCTCGGCGAGGACCGCGACCGGCGCGAGAGGGGCCCGACTCTCAGAGTCCGCGTCGTCCTCCGCCGGTGCCGCGACCTCCGCCAGGCGTACGCGCTCGACCGCCGCGATCAGCACGGCGAAGGCGACCTCGAGGGTGTCGGTGTCGCGCAGCAGGACGCGCTCGCCGGTCGCGGCATCCAGGCGGAGGGTGCGGAAGACGGGCTGCGGCAGGTCGTCGGCGAAGGTGATCAGGCCGTGGACGACGCCGGTGCGGCGGGCGCGGGCGATCCAGCGGTTGGAGTGGGTGCGGAGAAGGATCATGACCGGGACCGTCCTGGCTGCTGATGGTGCGCGGTGAGGGGGGAAGTGGATCCTCTCCGAGCATCCTGCACAGGAGCCCCGTGTGCCTGTGCTTGACAGAAGAGTCCTTCCGCGTCAGCGCACCCGGGCGCGCGCGCCGGCCGCCGCGCGCAGGGCCTCGACGAACTCCGGCACCACCGGATTCCCGGTGTCGCGGACGAGCACGCCGATCTCGCGCACCGCTCGCGGATCGTCGATCGGGATCTCGCGCACGCCGTCCTCGATCGAGGAGGGGCTCGGCGGCAGGATCGTCAGACCGAGCCCCGCGGCGGCCAGCCCGCGCGCAGCCCGGTAGTCGCCGACCTCGAAGGCCGGCTCGGGGTCGCGGCCCTCGAAGGACAGCAGTCGCCGGGCCGACTCGTGCAGGCCGTAGCCGGGCGAGAGCATGATCAGGTCGAGGCCGCGCAGCTCCTCGACCGTCACGGAGCGGCGGGAGGCGAGCGGGTGCCGGTCGTCGACGACGGCGAGCAGCGGCTCCGTGTAGAGCGTGGTCGTGGTGGTGCCCGGCAGCTCCGGCGGGTCGGCGACGATCGCCAGCTCCGACTCGCCGTCGGCGACCGCCCGCAGGCACAGCGCGCGCGAGCCGTGGCGGAGGCCGAAGCCGACGCGGGGCCAGCGGCGGCGGAAGCGCCGGATCACGTCGGGCACGAAGGTCTCGCCGAGCAGGGTCTGGAAGGCGATCGCGATGTGGCCGTCCTCGAGGTCGCGGGCCTGCTGCACCTCGGTCAGGCCTGCGCGGATCAGCGCCAGGCCGTCCTGCGCGACGTCCGCGAGCCTCCGCCCGGCCTCCGTCAGCACGACACCGCGGCCCTCGCGGCGGATCAGCGGAGCGCCGACCAGCTCCGACAGGCGCGCGAGCGAGCGGCTCGCGGTGGGCTGCGGCACGCCGAGCTCGGCCGCCGCGGCGGTGACGCTCCCGGTCTGCGCGACGGCGACGAGCGTCGGCAGCAGCCGGAGGATCGCGGGCTCATCCATGCCTTCAGCGTATAGGTCAGCGCGCGACAGGCATTGGTCATGCGTTCGCCGCGGTTCTAGCCTCGGAGGATGAGCACCAGCGTCCGCCCCGCCGTCGACGCTCCTCCCGTCTCCCAGCGCCGGCTGACGATCGCCCTCCTCGCCGCCGGGCTCGCGACCTTCGCCGAGCTCTACGCCGTGCAGGGCGTGCTCCCGCAGTTCTCCCGCGAATGGGGGATCTCCGCGTCGGACGCCGCGCTGACCGTCTCGGCGGCGACCGTCGGGCTCGCGCTGATGGTGCTGCCCTGGGCGTCGATCGCCGAGCGGATCGGACGGCTGGAGTCCATGCGGATCGCGGTGCTCTCCTCCGTCGTGCTCGCCCTGCTCGCCTGCGTCGCACCGTCCTTCGAGGTGCTGCTCGTGCTGCGGTTCCTCAGCGGCGCGGCGCTCGGCGCGGTGCCGGCGCTCGCCGTGGCGGCGATCCACGACCGGGTCGGCGGGGCGGGCGCGACCGCCGCCGCCGCGGCCTACGTCTCCGGGACGACGCTGGGCGGGGCCGCCGGACGGCTCCTCGCCGGTCCGCTCGCGAGCGCGGTCGGCTGGCGGGGCGCGCTGCTCGCCGTCACGATCGTCTGTGCCCTCGCGGCCGTCGCGTTCGTCCTGCTCGCTCCCCGGGGCGGTGTCGCACAGGCGCCGCGGGGCGAGGGCGGCTGGCGCGGGAAGATCGCGCAGGTGCTCCGCGACCCGGTCCTGCTCGCGGTCGCCGCGCAGACGTTCTTCGTCGTGGGCGTGTTCGTCGCGGTGTACAACTACCTGGCGTTCCGGCTCGAGGCCGCGCCGTTCGCGCTGCCGCCGGCGCTCGTCTCGCTGCTGTTCCTCACCTATCTCGCCGGGACCGCGACCTCCCGGCTCGCCGGTGTCTGGGCGCCGCGCCTGGGCCCGCGAGTCGTGATGCGGATCGGCGTCGCCGCGATGATCGTCGGGCTGCTCGTGATGCTCTCCGAGCTGATCGTGGTCGTCGTCATCGGGCTCGTCCTCTTCTCGGCCGGCTTCTTCGCCGTGCACGCGACCGGCGCGGCCTGGACCGGCGCGCGGGCGGCCCCCGCCCTCCGCGGCCACGCCGGCGCCGTCTACACGATCGCCTTCTACGTGGGCTCGGGCGTCGGCGGGTGGCTGCTCGGCTTCGTCGTCGAGGCGGGCGGCTGGGGCGCGCTGACCGCGGTGATGATCGCCCTGCTGCTCGTCGGCGCCGGCTGCGTGAGCCTGCCGAGCCGCGCGAGCGTCGCCTCCGCGCGCTGACGGCCTGGCCGGTCGCCGCGCTTCTGCGACAGGATGGGGACTCGCGCACGGAGTCGGGGACTTCATGAGCGACAGCACCCGGACGGATCCGCGGTTCCATCCCGCCTATCAGCGGGGGTATCAGGGGCGGGGGGCGCCGAGCGCCTCCGTGGCGCCGGCGGAGGAGCGGTTCCGCCGGCCGCGCGGAGGCGACGCGACCGAGGGCCGGCGCCGCTCGACGACCGTGGAGGACGCTCGACCGCTTCGAGTGCGGCGACCGAGTTCCGCGCTGCGTCCAGAGCCCGTCCTTCCGTCGGCCGCCCCGCCGCTGCCGAGTGCCTCCGCTGCGGTCGTGGGGGACGGCGAGCAGGTGCCGATCGACGACGTCGCGACGGAGTCCGGTCCGGCATCGCCGCGAAGGCCGTCCGCGCTGGATCGCCGGATCCCGCTCGCGCTCGCCGTGCTGGGCGTGCTCTTCCTGGTCTCCGGAGTGGGTCTGATCTGGTCCGCCACGTCGTCGATCTACGGGAGCATCGGAGTCCAGCCGAACGAGTTCGATCAGTTCGTCGGCGCGATCACCAACTACCTGGCCGGCCCTGCCATCACCATCGGGCTGCTCTCGATCGGCGCGGCGATCGCGCTGCGGGCGGCACGCTCATGAGCGGCCGCGGTGGCTGGTGGCCCCTGCTCCTGGGCTACACCGCCCTGCTCTGGGTGCTGGCGCTCGGGGCCTGCTGGGTCTCGGCCGTGCAGCCCGACAACTGGAGCTACACCGAGGGCGACCAGGTTCCGCTGGCCGCGATCGTGTCCACTCTGCTCTGGCCCGGTGCGCCGGCACTCGGCACAGCGGCCTTCGCCATGACAGCGACGGCCCTCGCGATCGGGCTCCTGCGCGCCGGTCGGGGTGCCACCGCCGAGGATGTCGACGGTGACGCGGAGGAGGACGTCGAGCTCGGCGAGGGTGTGCTCGTCGAGCTGCTGCCCGCGGGAGGCGGTCGCGGACCCTCCTGACGATGCGGTCCCCTCCACAGGCGGCCGTGCGACAGGATGGGACTCCGAGTGCACGAGGCGGGGGCGGTCATGGTCGACAGCAGCAGAACGGATCCGCGGTTCCACGCCGCCTATCAGCGCGGGTACCAGGGGCCGGCGCCGGAGGTGCGCCGCCGCGAGGAGGACGCGTACCGGCGTCCGCGGCGTGCGGGCGTGCGAGTGCCGCACGTGGATCCGAGCCCGCGAGTGGAGGCGGCCGAGCCGGAGTCGCCGCTCGCCGCCCTCTCCTCCGCACCGGAGCCCGCCGCTGTCGAGGCCGCCGAGGATCAGGACGTCGCGGAGACGCCGCAGCCCGAGGCGCCGAAGGCCGTGCGTCCTCTGGGCCGCCGGGTCCCGCTGACGCTCGCGATCGCCGGCGTCGTGCTCATCCCGCTCGGGTTGGCCGCGCTGTGGTGGTCGACGCTCGCCATCTACACGACGAGCACCGTCTACGAGCGGCTGGAGTACGAGCAGTACGTCCGGCTGCTGCTGCAGTTCAGCGCCACACCGCTGCTGACCGTGGGCTTCACCTCCCTCGCCGCCGCCGTCGTCGTGCAGGCCGTCCGGCGGTCGCGCGCATGACGCCGGGTCGCGCCTGGTGGATCGGGGCGGTCGTCCTCGACCTGGTCCTCTGGGCCGCGCTGCTCGCGATCCCGGCGATCATCCTCGTGCTGCCGAACCAGTGGCAGGGCGACTCGCTGACCGCCCCGATCGAGATCGTCTGGCGGGCGGCGCTGTCCCAGGCGGCAGGGCCGGTGATGACCGCGGCGCTCGGGCTGCTCGTGGTGCTCGCGGTCGCGGCGGCGCAGCATCGCCGGAGGCGGCCCGCACCGCCCGACGGCCAGGACGCCCCCGACGGCTGGTCCGAGGCCGAGCTCGTCGACCGCTGACGGCGCGGGGTCTCGATGCGCCGCTGCGCGGCTACTCGACCAGCATGGAAGGGCCGCTGCGCGGCTGCTGCGCCAGCAGGGGGAGGCCGGAGCCGTCGTCCGCAGTGGCATTCATGCTGATCGAGTAGCCCGCGGAGCGGGCGTATCGAGATCCACGAGCGTCAGCAGGACGAGTCTGCAGACCCTCCCTGCTGATGACGGCGGGTCTCGATACGCCCCTGCAGGGCTACTCGACCAGCATGTCGCGGCGCAGCCGCGTCCTTTCGCTCACCACTGAGACGCGAAGCGGCTTCCCCGCTACTTCGCGAGGGCTCCGAAGCGGAAGAGGTAGGTCGCGTCGAGGGTGTCCTCGATGCCGGTGACGCCCGAGGCGGCGACGACGGTCTCGCGGCCCTGGAGCAGCGGGACGATCGGCGCGTCCGCGGCGGTCTGGGCCTGGATCTGCTCGATCGCGGTGGCGCGCGCGGCGGGGTCGGTCGCGGTCGCCTCGGTGTCGATCAGCGCGTCGACGGCCGGGTTCGAGTAGCCGTTCGCGACCGAGGCGCCGGTGGTCGAGTAGGCCGAGCGGAGGAAGTTGTCCGGGTCCGGGTAGTCCGGGAAGAAGCCGAGCTGGTAGGCCGGGTAGCCGGCGTCCGGCGAGAGCTGCTTCACGTAGCTGGTCCACTCGGTCGACTGCAGGTCGACGGTGAACAGGCCCGACGACTCCAGCTGCGACTTGATCAGCGCGTACTCCTGGTCGGAGTCGGGGCCGTAGTGGTCGGAGGTGTACTGCAGCGGCAGGGTCACCGGGGTCGAGACGCCGGCGGCGCTGAGGATCGCGGCGGCGGCGTCCGCGTCGGGGGTCGTGCCGTACGCGTCGGCGAAGGCCTGCGTCGCGCCGGTCTGCCCGTCGAGCACCACGGAGTAGGCGGGCGTGTAGGTGCCGCGGTAGACCTGCTCCGACAGCTCGTCGCGGTCGACCAGCGAGGCGACGGCCTGGCGGATCGCGAGCTTCTGCTCGGGCGTGCCGCCGGGCTGGGTGTTGACGTTGAAGGTGAGGAAGCGCACCGAGCCGCCGGGGCCGTCGACGACCTGGAGGTCCGCGTTGCCGCGCAGGTCCTCCACGTCGGTCGCGGTGAGCGAGCGGTAGGCCACGTCCACGGCGCCGTTCTCCACGTCGAGACGCAGGTTCGTCGACGAGGTGTACGGCCGCAGCACGACGTCGGCGGTCTTCGGCGCGGGGCTCGAGGTCGACTCGTTCGCGGCGAGCTGCAGCAGTCCGCCGGCCTCGTAGTTCTGCACGGAGTACGGCCCGGAGCCGATCACGTCGGCGTCGTCGAGCAGCGCGTCGGCAGGGAAGACCTCCTCGTCCACGATCGGTCCGGCCATGCTCGAGAGCACGTACGGCCAGGTCTGGTCGTTCGGCACCGCGAGGGTGAAGACGACGTCGTCGCCGTCCTGCGCGACCGACTCCATGTTCGCGAGCAGCGGCGACGGGCCGTTGTCCGCGGCGATGTCGACGACGCGCTGGAACGAGAAGACGACGTCCGACGCGGTCAGCTCGTCGCCGTTCGAGAAGGTCAGGCCGGGCGCGATCGAGCAGCGGTAGGTCGTCGCATCGTCGAAGCCGCACTCCTCGGCGGCCTCGGGGACGGGCGTGGTCGAGCCGTCCGCGTAGCTCAGGAGGTGCTGGTAGATCTGGTTCTGCGGCGTGAAGCTGCCGCGGTCCCAGGCGCCGGCCGGGTCGAGCGAGACGATCGAGTCGGTCGTGCCGATGACGAGGCGCTCGCCCGAGGCGGAGTCGCTCGAGCTGCCGGGGGCCGTGCAGCCGGCGAGGGCGACGGCGGTGCCGAGGGCGGCGAGGGCGCCGAGGGCGCGGAGTGTCTGCATGCTGCTGCTTTCGTCCGTGGTGCGGGGGAGTGGTGGAGATCTAGAGGGTCGCGAGCCGGAAGCGGTCGAGTGCGCCGGCGCCGTCGACCAGGTCGGCCAGCAGCTCGCCGAGCACGGGCCCGAACTTGAAGCCGTGGCCGGAGAAGCCGGTCGCGAGGGTGACGCGGCCAACGCGGTCGAGCACGAAGTCCTCGGTCGGCGTGATGTCGTAGAGGCAGGAGATCGGATCGGCGCTCGCCGCGTCGACGCCCGGCAGCCAGTCGGCGACGTACTCGACGAGCCGGGCGAGCCGCTCCGGTTCCGCGCGGAAGTCGCGGTGGTCCGGATCGACGACGCGCCCGGTGCCGTGCTCGCCGACCTTCACGCCGATGCCCGGGGTCGCCAGGCCGTAGATCGTCGGCTCGTCGCCGCGGTGGTGCACGAAGCTCGGCCAGGCGTCGAGCGGCAGGTCCGTCGCGAAGTGCGCGGGCTGCTCCTGCGTGATCCGCAGCGGAGGGAGGGAGCGGCCGGCCGCGGCGACCAGCCCGCCGACGAGTCCCGGCGTCCAGGAGCCGCCGGCGACGACGACCGCGTCCGCGAGCAGCGGACCCTCGTCGGTGACGACGCGGACGCCGCCCTCGCGCTCCTCGATCGCCCGGACGCCGGTGCTCGCCCGGACGACGGCCCCGTGCGACTCCGCGGAGCCGAGCAGCGCCTCGATCGCGGCAGCCGCGTCGAGCCGGCCGCCCTCCGGATGCAGCAGCACGTCGGTCTCGAAGCGCAGGCCGGGCCAGCGTGCGGAGGCCTCGGCCGCGTCGAGGCGCTCGCAGGGGATGCCGTCGCGGGCGAAGGCCTCCTCGATCGCGAGCAGCGCGGAGGCGTCGCCGTGGTCGATCGCTCCGGTCGCGGTGAAGAGGCTCCGGCCCGACTCCCGCTCGAGCCGCGCCCACTCGGCGGCCGCCCGTCCGGTCAACGCCCGGTAGTCGTCCTCCGCGTAGCCGCGGCGGAAGATGCGGGTCTCGCCGTGCGAGGAGCCGCGGTCGTGGCCGCGCTCGAAGCGCTCGAACAGCAGGACGCGGTCGCCGCGCTCGGCGAGGGAGCGCGCGGCGGCGGCGCCGACGAGGCCCGCGCCGACGACGACGACGTCCCGGTCGGTCATCGGGCGGTCACCGCGTCGACCAGGCGCCGGGCCGGCATCGCCGCGCGCACGGCGGCCTCGTCGGGGAACTGCTGAGCGGCGAAGCGAGCCGGGGCGTAGCGCTCGGCGTCGCCGAGTGTCGTGGTGCCGTGGAGGACCAGTTCGGCGACGAGACGGCCGAGACCGGGCCCGTGGGTCACTCCGGACTCGTTGTCGCCCGCGGCGACGAACAGCCCGGGCAGCTCGGGGACGGGGCCGGCCAGGAAGCGGCGGTCGGCGGTGTAGGAGACGACGCCCTGCGTCCACTCGGTCTCGCGCAGCGCGTCGGCGGAGGCGGGGATCAGGCGGGCGATCAGCGGAGCGAGGTGCGCGTCCATCGCCTCGATCAGGTCGGTGCGCTGCGGGCGGCGGTCGGCGGCGGACTCGCCGAGCGGCTGGTAGCCGACGTTGTTGCCGTAGGTGAGGCCGCCGAGGTGCTCGCGGACCCAGAGGCCGCCGAGCTCGGGCAGCATCAGCGTCGGCAGGTGCGGGAGGCCGAAGGGCGCGGTGGTGAGGCGGCTCGCGACGACGCGGGCCAGCGGGAGGCGGCGGCCGAGCGGGGCGAGCAGCTCGTTCGTCCAGGAGCCCGCGGCGAGCACGACGCTGTCGCCGGAGAAGGTGCGGCCGTCGGCGGTGCGGACGCCGCTCGCGCGGCCGTCGGTCGCGAGGACCTCGGTGACGGGCGCGTGCTCGACGATCTCCACTCCGGCCGCGCGGGCCGCGGCGACCAGGGCGAGCCCGGCGTCGGGGGCGCTGATCTGGATGCCGTCGGGCTGGAGGAAGCCGCCGGTGACCGCGTTCGCGTCGAGGCCGGGGACGAGCTCGGCGGCCTGCTGCGGCGAGAGCTCGCGCGCGCCCTGCGGTCGCAGCGGGTGCTGGATGAGCGGGCCGAGGTGGTCGCGGACGCCCTCCTCGGTGAAGGCGAGCCAGGCGCTGCCGGTCTCGCGGAGGAGGATGTCGACGCCGCCGCGGTCGGGATCGACGGCGAGGGCGCGGTAGAAGTCGAGGCCGTACTGCTCGAGGTCGCGCTCCGACTCGTTCCAGTACCAGGCGTAGCCCGCGGCCCACAGGCCGACGAAGCCCGCGCCGGCCGCCGTGGTGCCGCGCGCTGCGTCCCCCGACTCGACCAGCGTGACCCGGGCGCCCCCGCGTGCGAGGTGCAGCGCGGTGGCGGCCCCGAAGAGACCGGCCCCGACGACGACGACATGCCTACTCATACTCGGTATCCAACCAGCGGGGCCTCCACCGGTCGAATCGATATGACGCCCCGAGTCCTCCCTCCCCTCCGCGAGATGCCACTTGTGCACGCTTCCTACGGCGTGTCGCGTGCACAAGTGGCATCTCGCGACGCGCGACGGGGCGCGCGCCAGGTCAGGGGGGCGGGGAGGAAACGGTTTCGGTAGGGTCGGGGCACCGTTGAGAGGAGGGCCTGTGGCCCGCACGCCGGACACGCGCGTCACGCTGGACGTCGTCGCGGCGCACGCCGGCGTCTCGAAGGCGACTGCGTCGAAGGTGCTCAACGGGCGGCCCGGCGCGTCCGCTGCGACGCGCGCGCGGGTCGAGCAGTCCCTCCGCGAGCTCGGCTACAGCCCGAGCACCCGGGCGCCCCGGGTCGGCGGCGGCGTCACCGTCGTCTTCGACACCCTGCTCAGCGTCTACTCGCTGCGCGTCCTCGAGGGCGTCGTCGGCGGTGCGCAGAGCGAGCGCGTCGACGTCACGACCGGCGTCCTCGCGCCGAGCGGCTCCGCCGACGAGACGTTGCGCTTCGACGCAGCGTTCGTCCGCTCGGTCGCGGCGAAGGGGCACCTCGGGATCCTCGCTGTGACCACCGCCATCGACGCCGAGATCGTGGCCGCTGCCGCGGAGGCCTCGCTCCCGCTCGTCGCTGTCGACGCGCCGAACCCGCTCGACCCGTCCGTGGTCAGCGTCGGCTCGAACCACTGGGTGGGTGGGCAGCAGTCCACCGAGCACCTCGTCTCGCTCGGGCACCGGAGGATCGCCTTCGTCGGCGGTGACGCCGGCAACCCCGGCCTCCGTGCCCGCTACGGCGGCTACCGAGAGGCGCTCGCCGCGGCGGGCCTCCCGGAGGACCCGGCTCTCGTCTCCGAGCGGGGGATGGGATCCGCCGAGCACGTCGTCCCTGCGCTCTTGGCTCTGAACGATCCGCCGACCGCCGTCGTCGCCACCAACGACATCGACGGCCTGCAGACGATCCGCGCCGCGATCGCGGCCGGCCTGCGCGTCCCCGAGGACCTGAGCGTGATGGGCTACGACGACACCTTCGCCGCGCTGCCGACCGCCGTGCTCCTCTCGACCGTGCACACGCCCATGCACGACCTCGGCCGCCTCGGCCTCGAGACCCTCGTCCGGATGCACGACGGCATCCCGCCCCTCTCGCACCGCATCGAGCTGGCCACCAGCCTCGTCGTCCGCGAGTCGACGGCCCCGCCGCGCGCCTGACCGCCGCGCGCCTGACCGGCGCACCCGTTCAGCGCTTCGAGTCGTCCGGAACGTCGCCGATGTAGTCGGCGATGACCTCCGCCATGTTCTCGAGCGCCTCCCGATGGGACTCGATGTACTCCTGGTCGTACGCGGACTGCACGGCCAGCTCGACCCCGACGAGATTCGTCTCGGCCTTGCAGTCCATGTCCGCTGTGGCGGTCGCGATCTGCTCGGCGCTGCCATCCGAGGCGCCGACGCCCCACCGCGGATCGAACTCCGCGCTCACGGGATCCGGGTAGTCGAAGCCTCGCTTCTTCATGCAGGTGCTCCAGGCGCCGACCACCGCCTCGATCCGACTGTCTCCGGAGGGGACCGGCGGTCCGCCGTCGGGGAGGGCGGACGGGTACCGGGCCGAGAACGCCCCGCCCCCGTCGCCGAGGGGGAAGGACCCGTGCACGGACATCGAGCACGCGGCGAACTCGTCGGGTGCGACCCCCGGCGGCATGCCACTCGGCAGGGCGCCGAGGTCCCCGCCCGCGCGTGCATAGCCGAAGCGACTCGCGTTCTTCGGATCGAAGAACCCCCAGAGCTTCGACCGGATGTCCTCGACCTGGCCGTCGCCGAGGAAGGCGAGGACCGCCTCCTCGTCGAGGGGCCACTCGATCATCCGCTCGTCGTCGCCGTCGCGCAGGCAGGCGATCTGCTTCGCGCGCTCGGCGCGCACGAGCCGGAGGACCAGCTGCGTATCGGGGATGTACTGATCGATCGGCCGGACGATCTGCGACGGATCCGTCGGGGTGCTGATGGGACCGAGCGGTGGCTCGGGACGGGCGGGCTCCCCGCTCTCGTCCCCTGACGGCACTCCCGGCGCGCACCCGCTGAGAACACCGGCGACAGCGAGAGCAGACAGCAGGAGGACCACCGTCGCCCTCAGCGTTCGAGTCTTCACCGCGTTCCTCCGGCGGTCAGTCGATGTGCTCGACGATCACCGTCTGCGGCGTCGCGTAGCTGGTGCCCCATCCCGGCTCGAAGGGGACGTCACCACCGCCGGACAGGGTGAAGAATCCGCCGTTGTTGCCCGCACCCACTGTCTGCTGCGAGGTCAGCCGATCCGCGGCGGTGCCGCTGTTCGCGTAGCAGTGGTTCCCGGTGTGGAACTTGAGGAAGTCGGTGCGGGTGCCGCAGTCGGGGCGGGTGATCGCGTGGGCGGGGACGGACGCGGTGATCGCGAGGGCGGCTCCGATGCCGACAGCGGCGATGGCCTTGGTCATTGACTGCTTCTTCATAATGAATGATCCGTTCTCATCGTCTTCGGGTTCGAGTGGAGATGCGCAGTGGAAGGCGGCGATGAAATGCGGATCGACGCGCGAGAAGCCGACCGAAGGTCGGAATTCTTTCTCCATGAGCGGGTGATGCGGGAAACGGTAGGGCGGCCGTGGTGGCCACGGCCAGAGGCGGCGCGTTATCGCGGGTCCGCTGCTTCAATCGGGCACTCGGTTCCCCGAGAACACGCGGCATGAGGGGCGGGCGGCAGGCGACGATCCGCGCCGACCGTTCCGTCCGGTGATCGGCGTCGGTAATCTCGCAGGGGTCCGCAGAATCGTCGAGACGGACGGTATCTGCGCTCTATCGGACGATTCTCCAGGTGGCCTTATCCCGGAGAATCTCTGCGCCTTCTTTCGATCAATCAGTGTGCCTCTGGAGAAGGCGAGGAGAGAGTCGTGGTCGAGAGGAATCAGCACGATCGATGAGCGAGAGGGGGAGTGCACCGTGACGGATTCGCGCGCTCCCCGACGGTCCCCGGTGGAGCGGCGGCAGCGGCTGTTGCTCTGGGCGGCGATCGCGGCGGCGGTCCTCTCGACCGCCGGGCTGCTGCTCTCACTCACGATCCGCTCGCCCGCGCAGCAGGCGGCCGACCAGGCCGCACCTCCGCCGACGACGCTCACGGAGGCGGTGGCGCGCCGCGTCCTCACCGGGACGGTCACGGTCCGCGGGACCGTCGCGGCGGCGAGCACGATCAGGGTGCTGCCGGCGGTCGCCACCGCGGGCGGAGCGGCGATCGTCACGGCGCTGCCCAAGGCGGTCGGCGCCGCCGTCCAGGCGGGGGACGTCCTCGCGCAGGTCTCGGGTCGCCCGGTCCTCGCGCTGCCGGGGGCGACCCCCGCCTACCGCGACCTGAAGCCCGGGGCGGAGGGAGCAGACGTCGAGCAGCTGCAGAACGCGCTGGTCGCGCTGGGGCACCTCGCGGCCGACGACGTCGACGGGCACTTCGGCGCCGCGACGAAGGACGCGGTCGCCGCCCTCTACTCCGATCGCGGCTTCGACGCGCTGACGACCGCCGACGTGAACGAGGGCGAGGCGGCCGAGCTGAGCGGCGCGCAGCAGGCCGTCGTCGCCGCCCAGCAGCAGCGCGCCACCGCCGCGCTCGAGTTCGCTCAGGCCGTCGACGACGTCGCGCAGGCCCAGGCGCGGCTCGCTGTCGAGTTCGCGACCCGCGCCGAGGCCGACGCCGAGGACGCCCTCGCGGCGCTCCGAGCGCGCACGGGGGTCGAGATGCCGCTCGCGGAGACCGTCTTCGTCCCCTCCTTCCCCGTCACCGTGGGCAGCCTCGACCTCCCGGTCGGAGCGCCGCTGGCGGGCGCGACCGGAGCGCTGATCACCCTCGACGTCGGCGATCCGATCGTCTCCGCGATCGTTCCGGCCGGGCGCGAGCAGCAGCTCGCCGCCGGCCAGAAGGTGGCCGTCGTGGACGACGTCGACCGCCGAGAGGCCGAGGGGACCGTCACCGCGCTCGGCGCCTACAGCGGGGGAGGCGCCGCCGAGGGTGCGGCGGAGGGCACGGAGTCCGCGCCCGGCTTCCCCCTCACGGTCACGCCGTCGCCGGCTCTTCCCGCCGACTGGCGCGGACGGAACGTCCGCGTGACGGTCACCGTCGGCGAGACTCCGGCGCCCGTCCTCGTCGTGCCGGTCGTCGCCGTGCAGTCGGCGGACGACGGAACGACCTTCGTCACCGTGCTGCAGTCGGAGGGGGGCCAGCGGGTGACCGTCGCGGTCTCGACGGGGCTCATCGCCGAGGGCGAGGTCGAGGTCACGCCGGCCGAGGGCGCCGTGCTCGAGGAGGGCGCCCGTGTCGTCGTCGGCTGAGACCGGAACCGAGGCCGAGGCCGAAACCCCCGTCATCTCTCTCGTCGGCGTCCACCGCAGCTTCCCCGGCCCGCCCGAGACGACCGTGCTCCTCGGAATCGACCTCACCGTCGCGCGCGGCGACTACCTGGCGCTCGTCGGGCCGTCCGGCTCGGGCAAGACGACCCTCCTGCACCTCCTCGGGCTCCTCGACACCCCGAGCGGAGGCGAGTACCGCTTCGACGGCATCGAGGTGACCCGGCTGACCGAGGTGCAGCGCACCTCCCTGCGGGGGCTGCGCATCGGCTTCGTCTTCCAGGACTTCCACCTGCTCAGCCATCGCACCGCGACCGAGAACGTGGCGCTCGGTCTCCTCTACGCCCGGGTCCACGCGGCGGAGCGCACGGCGCGAGCTCGGGAGGCGCTGGAGCGCGTCGGCCTGGGCCACCGCCTCGATGCGCTGCCCCGGACGCTGTCCGGTGGCGAGCGGCAGCGGGTGGCGATCGCCCGCGCGCTCGTGATCCGGCCGAGCCTGCTGCTCTGCGACGAGCCGACCGGCAACCTCGACTCCGGCTCCGCCGAGCGCGTGCTCGACCTCTTCGACGAGCTGCACGCCGACGGGGTCTCGGTCGTCGTCGTCACCCACGACTCCGCGACCGCCGCCCGCGCCGGCCGAACGGTGCGGATGCGCGACGGACGCCTGCGCTGATGGCGCCGTCGCTCCCGACCAGCGGTCTGCGGGCGGCCGACCTCCTGCGGGAGGCGCTGGCCGGTCTGGTCCAGCGCCCGACCCGGACGGTGCTCACCCTGCGCGGGCCGCTGCTCGGCGTCGGCGCGTTCGTCGTCGTCCTCGGGCTCACGGCGACGGCGTCTGGTCAGATCTCCGAGGAGTTCTCGCTGCTGCAGGCGACGCAGGTGACCGTCACCGACGCGGGCGGGAGCGACGCCTCCGACACCGTGGACGGCTTTCCGCCCGACGCCGAGAGTCGGGCGGACGGGCTGACCGGAGTCGTCGCCTCCGGGGTGAGCTGGACGCTGCCGAGCGGGTCCACGCCCGTCTCCTCCCGTCCGGACGGGCTCGGCTCCGCCGTTCCGATGACCGTCGCCGCGGCTACGCCGGGCTGGTTCACGCCCGCCGATGCGTCGTTCCGCTCGGGCCGCGCGATCCAGGCGTGGGAGGAGGAGCGGGGAGTCCCGGTCGCCGTGGTCGGCGCGGGAGCGGCGCGGCAGCTGGGCCTGCCGCCGGTGGCCGGCGAGGCGAGCGTCTTCCTCGGCGGGGTCGGCTACACGGTGGTCGGGATCCTCGGCGAGGCCGGGCGCGACCCGCTCGCGGCCTCGACGATCTACCTGCCCGCCTCGGTCGCCCGGCAGGTCTACGGGCCGCCGAACACGAGCGCGCCGGCCGTGCTGCTCGTCGAGACGGAGGTCGGTGCCGCAGGTGTCGTCGCGCAGCAGCTCCCGCTCGCGCTGCGGCCGGATGCTCCCGCGACGATGAAGACCTCCGCGCCGCCGGACCGGTTCGCGCTGGCGGAGAGCGTGACCGCCTCGCTCGCCGACCTCTTCCTGGCCCTCGCCGCGGTGATCCTCCTGATCGGGGCGGTCGGCATCGCGAACACGACGCTCGTCGCGGTGCTCGAGCGCACCCCCGAGATCGGACTGAGGCGCGCGATCGGCGCCCGGCCGCGCCACGTCTTCCTGCAGATCCTGCTCGAGACCGGGATCACCGGGACCCTCGGCGGTCTGCTCGGCACGGCCGCCGGCATCGCGGTCGTCGTCGCGAACGCCGCCCTGCAGCAGTGGACCGCGATCCTCGATCCGCTGGTCACGGCGAGTGCGCCGCTGCTCGGCACGCTCGTCGGGGTGCTCGCGGGGCTCTCACCGGCGATCCGCGCCGCGCGGATCGAGCCGATCGAGGCGCTGCGGCGGTGAGCGGGCTCGCGGCGGCGGTCAGGCGGTCGCGCCCCGCGAGGCGCGTCGCACGCCGAGCAGCACGACCAGGCGGAGGAAGCCGACGAGGCCCGTGCCCAGCAGCGCGGCGAGGAGCAGCAGCACGGCGACTCCCGCGACCCAGGTGGTGTCGCCGCTGACGTCCTCGACCAGGAACTCGAGGCAGAACAGCGCGAGGCCGGCGTAGGCGAGGACGAGCACGATGATCGTGCCGGGGCGGCGCAGGCGCTGCCGCGGGGTGCGCCAGAGGGCCGGCGGCTCGAGCCAGCGGCGGAGCAGGCGGATGACGAGGGTGCCGACGAGGCCGGTCAGGCCGGCGCCGATCAGCACGACGCCGGCGGAGCCGAGGGGCGTCGAGTTCAGGCCGGCCAGCGAGAGTGCGATCCCGACGCCGATGAAGACGGCGCCGAGCCCTCCCGCCGCCATCGCCGACCACATGCCGAAGCCGCCGCGGAGCACGCTCTCGCGCTCCGGGCGCGGCTCGAGGGGGGCGTCGACGACGCGCTGCGGAGCGGGCGGGGCGGAGGACGCGGGAGAAGGGGTGGCGGAGGCGGCGGCGGGCTCGCCCCAGGCGGGCGCCGCTCCCGTCGTCTCGACCACGTTCTCGCGGACCGGGATGTAGCGCAGCGGCGCGTCGATGCGGACCTCCGGGCGACCGCGGACGACGGCCGTCGCGCTCACGGGGACGCCGCGGGAGAGGAGGACCGGCGCGAGCAGCAGGGAGCCGGACGGGTCGATCGCCCACTCGGGGGTCTGCGGCGGGGCGCCGTACCACTCGGCGGAGGAGGAGCCGGCGAGGGTGAAGGAGATCGGGCGGTCCGCGACGAAGGTCGTCGGGGGGAGGTCGGTGCGGCCGAGGTTGCGGACCGTCGCGGTGACCCGCCACCAGTCGTCGCCCGCGTGCGACAGGCGCACGTCGATGTCGACCAGCGAGGCCGGCTTCGCGCGGCGCCGGCCGATGACGACGGCGACCACGGCGGCGGCTGCGACGATGAGGCCGCCGAGCAGGCCGACGACTCCGAGAACGATCTCCATGGGGCCAGTCAACCATCCGGGCGGGGGCGGGCGGCCGGGGTTCGGGCGGGGTGGATCTCGATACGCCCGCGATGCGGGCTACTCGATCAGCATGAGCTGTGCGCGCTGGTCGAGTGGTGGGGGAAGCCATGGTGGTCGAGTAGCCGCGGAGCGGCGTATCGAGACCCGGAGCCCCATCGCGGGGTTTGGCGGCTCGTGGCGGGGTCCGCATACTGGAGGACCGCCCCCAACAGGGAGCGTTCAGCTGCGACAGCGGAGGGTGGAGCGGTGTCGACCGTGCGTGACCGAGCCCCCGCGGCCCGACGAACCGCCAGCATCCTGCCTCTCGCAGTGGGTGCCGCGGGACTCGTGGTGAGCCTCGTGCTGGCCGTCGTGGCCGCCTCCGTCGCCTCGGCGCCCGTCCGCGTGCTCGGTCTGCCGCTCCCGCTGGTGCGCGGCAGCGCCGTCTGGCTGAGCGTCGCCGGCTACGTCCTGACGCCGCTGCTCGTCTTCCTCGCGACCGGCTGGGACCTCTCCTCCCAGCGCGCGCACTCCCTCCGCGACGCCCGCCGCTTCGTGCCCGACGCGCGCTTCACCCGCGCCCTCTACTGGCTGTCTGCCGCGGCGCTCGTGCTCGGCGCCTGGCACGTCCTCAACATCAGCGTCCCGATCTCCGAGTGGCTGGGCACGTGATCCGCCGCGCCCTCGCGATCGCGGTCACCGCGCTCCTGCTCGTCCTCGGACTCGGGGCGGCGGCGCAGCCGGCGAGCGCGGCGACCACGGGCACCGCCGCCAGCACCGCCTCGCTCACCGACATCGGCCGCGGCGCGATCGAGGACCTGCGCACCTGCCTCTCCTCCTCCGACGTCCTCAACGTCTACTACCTCGTCGACAGCTCCGGCTCCCTCAACACCGGCGGCGACGACGGCCGCGGCTCCGACCCCGACGTCGAGCGGGCCGGCATCCTCGCGGGCAGCCTGCAGGAGCTCGGCGGCCTCCGCGACTCGCTCACGGTCAACTGGGGCGCCGCCTTCTTCAGCCGCGCCTTCGAGCCGGCCGTCGACTGGCGGCCCTGGGCGCAGGACAGCCCCGAGGCCCTCGCCGGCGTCATCCGCGACAAGACCCCCGGCGGCGGCACCAACTGGCTCGCCGGACTGCAGGGCGTGCAGACCGCGCTGCAGAGCCAGCCGAGCGCCGGCTCCGCCTGCCAGCTCGTGATCTGGCTGACCGACGGCGAGATCGATCTCGGCTCCGCGCAGGCCACCGCCGACGCGACCAACGCGCTCTGCGGCGTCCGGATCGACCCCGACGGCGACGAGCCCGAGGGCAACGGCCTGCTCGCGGCGCTCCGCCAGGCCGGCGTCGTCGTCCTCGGCACGCTCCTGGCCGACGGCGAGCAGCGCGAGGAGGCCCGCGTGATGTGGCCGCTGGTCGAGGGCAGCGGCGCCTACGGCGGCGGCACCGCCACCTGCGGGCCGGCCGTCGCTCCCGAGGGCTCCGTCCGCGGCGCCGTCGTCGACGCGTCGGACCCCGATGCGCTCGCCTCCGTCTTCCTCCAGCTCGGCGCGCGCATCGCCGGCGGCGCGTCCGAGGCGCTCGACGCGAACGGCTCCTTCTGGATCGACCCGGGCGTCGCGCGCATCCAGGCCGTGGTGAAGGACGGCTGGACGCTGCAGGCGCCCGCCGCCTCCGGCCTCGGCACCCTCTCCGCCTCCGCGACCGCCCCCGAGGTCACCGTCACGCAGTCGTCCGGCGTCTCGCGGCTCGAGATCACCGTCGACCGGCCCGAGCTGCAGGGGCAGTGGACGCTGACCTCGCCCGGCACCACCGAGGTCTTCGCGTTCAGCGACCTGCGGATCGTCTTCGACGACGCCAACCAGGTGCAGCGCGGCGAGGACGGCACGCTCTCCGCGACCCTCACCGCCCGCGTCCAGGACCCGGACGGCCAGCCGGTCGACCTCTCCGTCTTCGGGCACGCGGACTTCACCGCGACCAGCACCGCCGACGGCGCGACCGCCGACCTGCCGGGCGCCGCGATCGACGCGGCCTCCGGCGTCATCACGATCCCGCTGCCCTCCGACGTCACCGCCTCCGAGCTGCTCGTCACCGCCTCGCTCGACCCGCTGACCACCGCGGAGCACGCGATCGAGCTCGCCCCGGTCACCACGCAGCAGCGGATCACGACCGTGCTGCCCGCCGCCTTCCCGAGCGTCGCCTCGCCGCTCGTGCTCAGCGAGCTGACCGGCGCCGACGGCCGCGCGGAGGGCACTCTCGCGATCCAGGGGCCGACCGCCGGCGGCGACGGCCAGGTCTGCCTCTCCGCCGCGCCGACCGTCACCAGCGACAACGCCGACCGCGCCGACGCCTGGCAGTGGAGCTTCACCGACGAGTCGGGCGCCGCCCTCGCGCCGGGCGCCTGCCTCGACGTCGCGCAGGGCGCCTCGCGCACCGTGACGGTCTCTGCCGAGAACCCGGTCGCCGCCGACTCCTCGGTCGCCGCGACCCTCCCGCTCGACGTCCGCACCGCGGGCGGCAGCAGCGCCCCGCAGACCGTCGCGCTGTCCTTCCCGTCGACCTTCCCGGTCAACGCCGCGGCGATCGGACTGGTCGCGCTCGTCCTCCTGCTGCTCGGCGTGCTCCTGCCGCTGCTCGGCCTGTACCTCTTCAACCGGGCGAAGGCGAAGATCGCGATGAACGGCTCGTTCCAGCGCGGAACGATCCCCGTCGAGATCACGCCGGAGGGCGTCCGCTCGGCGCTGACCCACGGCCGCCTCGACGAGCGCTTCCGCTACCTCCGCAGCGAGACCGGCGTGCGCGAGCTGCCCGACCCCGAGCTCGGCCGGCTCCGCGCGCACGTGCCGTGGTGGCCGCTCAAGGCGCCGAGCTACCGCGTCGGCCCGCCCGCCGGCGGCGAGATCGTCGCCTCCCGCACCGGCACCCGCGGCACCTCCGCCGGGCGACCGCTCGGCAACGGCGGCGTCGAGTTCTCCGCCCTCCCGCTCGACGTCTTCTGGGCGATCGTGGTCTCGGAGCAGGAGCTCGAGCGTCCCCGCGGCGACGAGCCCGTCCGCGCCACGGCCGTGCTCTACCACCGCGTCGACCGCGACGACGAGGGTCAGTACGAGCGACGCCTCGAGGACCTGCTCCGCGACTCCGGCGGGCCCGCCTGGAAGACGGTCGACGTGCTCCGCCGCGAGCGGGCGGCGAAGCGCCCCGAGCGCCGGGAGCCGCAGCAGCCCGTCTCCGCCGCCCCGCCCGCGGCCGCCGAGGCCCGCTCCTCCGTCCCGCCGCGGAGCGCCCAGAGCGGCACCCCCACCGCGACTCCGCCCCGCCCCTCCTCGCCCCCGCGCCCCGGCGGCCCGCCGCCCCGGACGCAGGGCGCGCCCGGCCGCCCCGGCGGACCGCCGCCCCCGCGGCCCGGCGGCTCCACCCCGCCCCCGCCGCCGCCCGGCCGGGCCGGCCCCCGCAACCCTCCGCCCCGCAGTCGCTGACGGCGCTCCGCCTCCCGGCACCGCCCGCACGACGACACACGACACACCGCGCTACCGCAGGAACACCGCGCGACCAGACGAAAGCAGGACCTCATGCTCAGACCCTTCCTCCTGATCGGAGTCGGCGGCTCCGGCGGCAAGACCCTCCGCGGCATCAAGTACCAGCTCGAGCTCAAGCTCCAGCAGCTCGGCTGGGAGGGCGGCATCCCCGCCGCCTGGCGCTTCCTGCACTTCGACACCCCCACCGTCCAGGACGGCATGGAGTACCAGGCGCCGTTCCTGCCCCGGCAGGACTACCGCGGCCTGGTCAGCACCGCGGCGACCTTCGACATCGTGCACGGCTCGATCACGAGCGCCCACGCGACCAACAACGCGATGCGCCACGACATCGAGCGCCAGCTGCCCGACCCGCGCCTGGTCAAGGTCGACGTGACCAAGGGCGCCGGCCAGTACCGCGCCGTCGGCCGCGCCGTCGCGCTCGCCGCCACCAAGGAGATCGCCCAGGCCGCGCGCCTCGCGATCGGGAAGATGAACGACGCCGAGTCGCTCGCCGAGCTGCAGACCCTCGGCCAGCGCCTGCGCGCGCGCGACGACGGCGGAGACGGCAGCCCGATCGTCATCGTGATCTCGTCGGTCGCCGGAGGCTCGGGAGCCGGCCAGTTCCTCGACATCATCGAGATCATCAAGTCGACCGCGAAGCAGTACCCGTGGTCGAACCAGTTCTTCAGCATGCTCTACGCGCCCGACGTCTTCGATCAGCTCTCGGTCACCGCCGGCATGCCCGGCAACGCGCTCGCCGCGATCTCCGAGACGATGAACGGCTTCTGGACCGACACCCCCTCCGCAGCGACCCTCGAGCTGCTGCGCACCAAGGGCGTCGCGCCCTCCTACGGCGCCGCGATGGACCGCGTCGGCGCCGCGTACCCCTTCATCGTCGGCCGCAGCAACAGCAAGGTCACCTTCGAGGACCAGAACGCCGTCTACGACGCCGTCGCCACCAGCCTCACCGCGTGGATGATCGACGAGCGCGTGCAGGACGACATGATCGCCTACTCGTCCGGCAACTGGCAGGCCCGCTCGGCCGCCAACGTGCTGCCCGACAACTCCGGGCTGATGAGCCCGGCGCACCACTCGCCGCCGTTCTCCTCGATCGGCTTCGGCCGGGTCACCCTCGGCCGCGAGCGCTTCCTCGAGTACTCCGCCGAGCGCTTCGCCCGCTCCGCGATCGACCGGATGCTCTTCGCGCACGCCGAGGAGGACCCGCAGTTCGAGCGGATGACCGAGCGGGAGTACATCGAGAAGTCGGCCGACAGCGAGTACCAGCGCTTCCTCCGCGAGCTGCGCCTGAACGAGGAGACCGCCGAGCACAACGACGTCACCGACGCGCTGCGCGACCAGAGCACCCTCGACCTGATCAAGGCCGAGCTGCAGCGCGGCGCCGACGACGAGCTCTCCCGCCCCGAGTCGCTCGACCGCCAGGGCGGCACCGACATCACCACCTGGACCGACCGGCTCGTCAACGAGTTCACCCGGCACAGCCCGCGCCTGCTCCAACGCGACCGCGAGGCCCGCCAGCGCCGCCTCGACGAGTGGACGCGCACGATGCCCGGCCACATCCTCGAGACCGTCTCGCGCTACGTCGCCCAGGACGGCCTGCCCGTCGTCACCGCGATGCTCCGCCGCCTCGAGCGCGGCCTCAAGGGCACCGTCGACGCGCTGCGCGTCGAGGCCCGCCAGCACGAGGAGTGGGTGGGCACCCTCAGCTCGCTCGTCTCGGACGAGCTGCGCACCTCGGCCAACCAGCAGTCGATCCGCCCGGACCAGGAGGCGGTGCAGTTCGCCATCCAGCGCCTGGGCCAGGCGCTCGAGTGGTCCTCCGAGGCGGCCCTCCGCGACTCCGCCTGGGCGCTGCTCGCCGAGCTGCGCGAGACCTTCCTCGGCCCGCTCGCCGACTACCTCGACGGCTCCCGCACCGCGCTGCTGCAGCGCGTGCACTCGCGGAAGACCAGCGACGACCGCGAGAACGCCTACGAGTTCTGGCCCCGCCGCGTCGACGAGACCGTCCCGCGCAAGTACTCGCCCGCGCCCAACGAGCGGATGCTCGTCGAGCCGGAGAAGTACCCGGCCGAGTTCCAGAAGCTGGTGCGCGCCTCCGTCGACGGCGACGCCAAGTACCAGGACGCCGTCCTGCGCGTCCTCGCCGACCAGCTCGTCGGCGTCAGCCCGGACAGCGAGTCGGACGCGGGCGCCTGGTCGCTCGTCGGCAACCCGCGCACCTGGAAGCCGACCGTCACCGCGGACCCGGCCGTCGCCAACCCGGCCCAGCGCGCCTCCTTCGAGCTCGCGACCGACCCGGAGGTCTACGTCGGCCGCGCTCGCGCCTGGATGAAGCGCGACGGCACCCCGTTCGCCGCCTACATCGGCGAGGACCTGCTCGGCTTCTTCGACTCCGAGGTGCTGCCGCCCGACGTCTTCGCCGCCCGCCGCGACCGCTACCGCGAGCAGCTCCAGGCCGCCCTCGGCGCCAGCGAGCCGCTGGTCAAGCTCAACCCGGCGCTGCTGCGCGCCGTGCACGGCAAGGCGATCAACGAGGACACCTCGCTGGTCTTCAGCTCGATCCCGTTCCGCGCCGGCACCGAGATGTACGAGGTGACCAAGGGCGTGCTCGGCCAGATGGGCGTCTGGGACGACGCGACCAGCGAGTCGTGGTTCCAGGACCAGAAGGTCGACGGCATCGAGGTCTTCGCGATGTCCGGCTTCCCCTACGAGCCCATCGTGATGGACTCCGTGATGGAGCCGATCGCCCGCGGCTGGCTCGCGCAGTCGAACACCCAGGACAGCCGCGAGGCGTTCTGGAAGTTCAAGCGCGCCCGCCTGCTCGGCGAGAGCATCCCCGCGGACCCGCGCGCGATCGAGTCGATGATCCGCGGCTGGTACGTCGCCAAGGCCCTCGGCCGCCTCGCCGTCGACGCCTCGCAGGGCGAGAAGGGCCCCAAGCTCTCCGTCTGGGACCCGGCGACCCGCGCGCTGGCGGACTTCCCGCACCCGCTGCTGAGCGAGCGCAACGCCAGGCCGGCGGACTTCCCGGGCGTCGTGCTGCAGTCGCTCGCCATCGCGATGGCGCTCTGCAACGTCGACGGGACGCTGGCGCCGCTCGCCGCCTACCGGGTGCTGATCTCGCTCGGCGGCAGCCGCGGCGAGGAGACCGAGCTGGCCGAGTGGCTGCAGACCGGCGCGCTGCCGACCGGTGCTCCGGTGCCGGAGTCGTCCCGCGCCGGCAGTGCGGACGGCGACCTCGCGTCGCGCCGCTCCGCCGTGCAGGCCTACCTGACCGCCGAGCTCGCCCGCTTCGACAGCGACATCGTGCAGCAGGACGACATGGTCTCGGTCTACGACTACCCGGTCACCTGGGAGATGCGCGAGCAGTTCCGCGAGGCGCTGCTGGGGCTGGTGTCGTCGGTCGTCTCGACCGGTCCGCGCGACTCCGGAGTCTGAGCGTGCCCCCGGAGACCCGCCCGGACGGCTACGGGCACGCCGGCTTCTGGCCCGACGGCAAGGCGGCGATCGTCCTGCTGCCCAGCGGCGCGCAGGGCGAGACCCTGCTCGAGCTGGCGGCGCAGTGGACGAAGACCGGCCTGCTCGGCCAGGCCCTCTGGGTGCTGCCCGAGCACGTCAAGACCTCGCCCTACGCGCCGCCGCAGATCGAGGCCGTGGTGCTCGGCGTCGGCGCCGACCTCGAGTCCGTCGCGATCGCGGTCGACCTGTTCGAGGCGCTGGCGGAGGAGCCGCTCGCCCTCGTCCGCCTGGTCACCCTCCGCTCGGCCCTGCCCGAGCGTGAGACCGACGAGGCGCAGGACGCGGTCGCCGACCTCGTCAGCCGCTGGGTCCGCACCTCGATGCCGCTGCCGAATCCGTCGGCGACGCTCGCTGACCAGACCACGGAGCTGCGCCGGGTCACGCTGATCTGCGCTCCGACCGCGTTCCAGCTGCGCGAGCGGGTGGAGGCGCACGAGCACGGCTTCGTCGTCATCGCCTCGCCCGAGGACCGCTCGAGCCCGTGGTCCGGCGACGCCTTCGTCCGCGACGACGAGCGCTTCACCGGCTTCACGCTCACCCACCTGGCCAGCGTCGCCGGGCTGTGGAACGGCGTCACCGACGGCAGCGTCGAGCTGATGAGCCGCGAGTCCGACGGCGGCGACTCCGTCTGGATCTCGCGGGTGTTCCTCAACGCGGTGCTGACCGAGTCGCTCGGCCGCCGCGTCGCCGCGGGGGTGCTCGAGAACGCCGCCCGCCCCGACTCGCTGCTGATCGACCCCAGCGTCAGCCCGCCGCCGCCCGGCACCGCCTACATCGACGACGGCCAGATCGCCGGCTACGTCGACAGCATGGTCGCCGGCGCGCTGCGCCTGGACGGCGGGGCGCTCACCTACGACTCCGCCGGCTCGCTCGACGTGCCGGAGCCCGAGCGGATCGGCTTCTGGGCGCAGATCGGCCGCTTCTTCGCCTTCTCGGCGGGCAAGCTCGTGCAGATCCCGCGCTGGGCCGTGCTCTGGGTGACCTCGAGCGCGAACCGCTCGGTGACCCGCGCCCTGCACACCTCGCAGGGCTCGGCCGTCGTCGGGGCCGACTACGACGAGGTCCTGGACGTCCGCGACCGGCTCCTGGTCGCCGACCTCGAGCACCTCCGCGACGACGAGGGCCGCGCCCGCGCCGAGGCCGACGCGCCCGCCGCGATGGCGCACGTCCGCACCACGCCGCAGCTCTGGGCGGGCCTGCGCGAGCTGGTCTTCGGCGCACTCGACGGCAGCGCGGACCTCCGCGACGCGGGCTTCGCGCCCGTCGAGGGGGCCGTGCCCGTGTTCGGCCGGGTGGGCGACGTGCTCGCGCTGCCGGACGACCCGTGGGTGGCGTCGGGGTACGACGTGCCGCCGGGGTTCCCGGAGAAGGTGGACTGGTACGCGCTGGCGCTCGCGGATCCGCGGGAGAGGCTGCAGAACTGGGTGTCGGCGTCCGAGGCGGCGGCTGCTGCGGCTGCCGCGCAGGTGCCGGTCGAGGCCGGCGCTGCTCCCGACGCTGCTGAGGCGCCCGCCGCGCATGAGTCCGGGGCCGGGTCCTCCGACCCCGCCGCGTTCGCGCCGCCCGCGCAGGAGACGCTCGTCGAGGGCGAGGCGGCCGAGCCGCGGACCGTCGTGCAGATCGAGGTCCCCGCGGAGGAGGCTCCCGAGCCCGTCGAGCCGCCAGTCTCGCCCTACGACGCCGAGGCGCGCCGCTCCGGTCGCCTGCAGGCGCTCGGCGAGTACGACCTGTGGGCCGGCCGGCAGAGCTCCTCGTTCGTCTGGCGCTTCCTCGACCGGATCGGCGCCGAGCGGCGCCGCGCCGAGGACGAGGTGGCGTACCTCAAGGGCGAGATCGACGCGATCCGCCCGCAGCGCCCCGGCGAGCTGCTGGGCCTGCGCCGCGAGTTCCACCGCACGCTGCTCGTCGGCTGGGTGACCGTGCTGGCGCTCGCGATCGTGGTCGGCGTCGGCATCTGGTTCGTCAACGACTACGCCTCGCGGCAGCCCGCCGGCAGCTTCGATCCCGGGCTGATCACCTCTGTGCTCTTGTGGGTGCTGGTCGGCCTCGCCGGTGCCGGGGTGCTGATCACGCTGGTGTCGCTCGTCCGGTACCACGCCGGCTGGTCGCGCTTCGAGCGGCGGATCCAGCTCGAGCGCACCCGCCTCGCGCACTACGGCCGCAGTGCCCGCCGCGCCCGCGAGGAGGCCGCGCGCCTGCGCTCGGTCCACCGCCAGGCCGTCGAGTGGCTGGTGCTGCTGTCCAAGGCCGTGCACCGTCCGTGGCACGTGCCGCCCGTCTGGCTGCAGCACGAGACCTTCGATGTGGAGCGCGGCGCCATGCCGTTCGCCGTGCGCCTCGCGACCGTCAGCGGCGAGGAGACGGCGGCCGTGGCTCGGATGCGCGCCGCGATGACGTCCAAGCTCGTCCGCCGCGGCTGGCGGCACGAGGCCTTCGAGTCGCTCGTGCAGGAGATGGCCGCGGACTACGGAGCCGGCCAGGGCTTCGGCCTGTCGGCGCTGGACGAGGACCTCCCGCACTCGTCGAACCACACGCGGCGGATGCTGCTGCGCGCCCTCGACGACGAGTCGCTGCTCACCCGAATCGCCGCCCCGCGCCTGGCCGACATCGTCGCCTCCGTGCAGCGCGACGAGGAGGCGATCGCCCGCCCGCGGGTCCGCCCGATGGGCACCAACCCGCTGAACGCGCTGCGCCGCCCCGAGGACTTCGAGGGCGTCGAGCTCGACGTCCCGTGGGACGACTTCCTGCTCGACTCGCTGACCCGCGCCGACCCGATGACCCCGGTGAGCGCCACGGTGCTGACCGAGCTGCAGGTCGGCGAGCGCTACCACGAGCGCGTGACGAGCTTCCTCGTCGCGCCGTCGCGGCTGCAGGAGCGGCTGCGCTTCGACCCGTCGGCGCCGATCCATGTCGTGCCGTTCGAGGCGTCGACCGGGTCGCCGGTGGATCTGGTGTGGCGGGTGGACGTCGTCGGGCCGGTGCCGCGTGCGGCGATCCGGCTGTGGGACGGGGCGGTGCGGGCCTCGGCGCCCGTCGTCCCGGCCGACGGCGACTCGGGGGTGTAGTCGGTGGTCGGCAGGCCGCCGCCGCCGCGACCCGGTGGGGTGCGGCGGGTGGGGGTGCCGGGGCTCGGCGTGCGACCGGGGGCTCAGGCCCGGTATAGGCGGGCGCGGCGGGCGCCGTGGTGGGTGTGGATCGTCGCCGCCGTCGGTGTGGCTGCGGTCGCGTTCGCGGTGGTGGGAGTGGGGGAGACGGTCGGGACGCCGGGGGTCGAGCCTGCGTCGTCCGGGGTCGCTGCTGGACCTGCGTCGACCGCGCCTGCTTCGACCCCTCCCGAGACAGCCGCTCCGTCCGCCGCTACCGCGACAGCCGCGCCGGCCGCTTCCGCGTCCGTCCCTGCATCACCGACGGCAGACCCTGCCGACCCCGCCGCGCTCGCGCTGGCGACCCTCGCCGCGCTCCCCGTGGACGACGGCCGCGCCGACGTCCCCTACGACCGCGACCTGTTCGGCGAGTCCTGGAAGGACGTCGATCGGAACGGCTGCGACACCCGCAACGACATCCTGGGCCGCGACCTGCTCGACCCGGTCTTCAAGCCCGGCACCCGCGACTGCAAGGTCCTCTCCGGCACCCTGGTCGACCCGTACGACGGCACCGCGGTGTCCTTCGTCTCCGGCAGCGACACGTCTCGGCTGGTGCAGATCGACCACGTCGTCGCCCTCGGCTTGGCCTGGCACCACGGCGCGTGGGCGTGGACGGACGAGCAGCGCCTGCTGTTCGCGAACGACCCGGCGAACCTCGTCGCCGCCTCGGACGACACGAACCAGTCCAAGAGCGACGCGGGCCCGGAGGAGTGGCTGCCACGGCCGCCGAGCTGCGCTGCGGGTACGTGGAGCAGTCCGAAGGGGTGCTGGGCGCGTACGGGCTGGCGGTCGGGGCGGAGGACCGGGCAGCGGCGGAGGCGGTGCTGGTCGGGTGCTGACGCGCGCCGGGACTGTGCCGCCCGCGGTGCCTGCATGCCGTGCTCGGCTAGCCTGAGCGGCACTATGGCCTTCGACTCGGACGCGGACTGGGACGACCCGGACCCGTTCGACCGGCCACCGCGTCGGCGCCCCAGGCGCCGCCTGTCAGCCGGTGAGGACCGCGTCACGGCGATCCTGCTGCTCGTCCTCCTCCTGGTGCTCGGTGTCGTCCTGTCCTTCTTCGTCCTGGTCGAGCACCTGGCGGCGGATCGGTGCGGCGGAGCCCCGGGCGAGTGCGACTACGAGCTCCTGAGCACGACGACCGTGCTCGTCCCCGGAGTCGTCGCCCTGACCTTCCTCCTGACGGTCGTCGCCCTCGTCCGCCGCGGCACGTCGCGTCGGATCTGGCGGATCCCCGCGATCGGTGTGATCGGCGCCGTCCTCGCGTTCCTGCTCGCTTCGTTCCTGGTGTTCGTCGCGGTGCACTGAGCACTTCGGCTGCATCTCGGTCAAGCCTTGAACTGGGGCGGGCGACTGATATCGGTTTTGTAGACCAGCGAGGCGGAGCTAACGCGGGCCCGATGGTCGCTTCTTGAAATCATCGAAGGACGCCGACCGCAGCAGTCGCGACACCTGCAAAGGCGTCCATGCTGGCGAGCTGCTTGACCCGGTCTATAGGCCCGGCACCCGCGACTACAAGGTCGTCTCCGGGGCGCTGGTCGACCCACACGACGGGACCGCGGCGTCGTTCATCTTCGGCAGCGGAATGTTTCAACTGGTGCAGGTAGGCCACGTCGTCGCGTTCGGCTGGGTATGGCACTACGGTGCGTGGGCGTGGTCGGACGACCGGCGCCTGGCCTTCGAGAACGATCTTGCGAACCTCGCCGCCGCCTCGGATGAGACGAATCGGTCATGGGATGTTGGGTTGCCTGCATTCGGCAAGGCATAACACGAGTAGTACTCACGCATTGCTAAAGGGCTTATTCGTATAGTCGGCATGTGATCTTCTTCAGAAATCCAATGCGCAAATGTCGAGTTTTGCTCGGCGAATCACTCGCTCTCGGGGATGATGCGGCCGTGGTGGTGTGCGATGTTACTTGAGGACGAATCGTTTCCATTTCGAGTTGGTCAAGATCTTCAGCGGACAGAAATCCACGCAGTACTCGAGGGTCAGGAGCAGCAGGGCATATCAACCCCGAAGAACAAGAAAAACATCCTACTCTTTACAAACCCAGTCAATGGCGCGAAGTACGGATATGACGAGCATGAGGGTCTACGGGAGAATGGAGTTTTCTCTTACACGGGACAGGGCCCGCTTGGGGATCAAGAGTTCAATGCGTCGAACGTCGCCGTTCGAGATTCGACTGCAAACGGCATTCCGCTCCGTCTCTTTTTGGTCGGCAAGACATCGGTAACATACATTGGGCGTTTCGTAACCGCCGATTCGCCGTACCGCATAGAGAAGGCACCCGATCAGAAAAGAAACGATCGAATGGCGATAGTTTTTGACCTTTTGCCGGTCGACGCGGATACGAGTGCGCTGCCGCCATATGGAGGCATAAAGCGAACAATAAGTCGAGTGGTCGAGTGGAAAGAGCCCAATTCAACACAAATCGAGCGGACTGAACTAGTCGGGACCTCGGAATCAAGTCAGCCTATGTCGAGGATCGAGTTCCAGCTTCAAGCTGCTTTTGGACGTTGGGTCCGGGATCAGGGCCTAACTCCTACTACCTTACAACTGTCGGTGGGAAACGCGTTGCTGACACCTGACCTTTACGTCGAACCGCTCGGTTGGGTTGTAGAAGCAAAGAAATCGATCGGTCGGGCATTCGTCCGGATGGCTATTGGCCAGGTATTAGATTATGTTCACGTGGCTCAGGCGCAGAATCGGAAGGCAATTCCGGTGATTCTTCTCCCGGGGCATCCGGAACCAGATCTTCAGGTCCTCATAACCGGTCTTGGGATAATCACCATCGTGCAGCAAGGGGCAAGTTTCGAGCTAATTGCCGCTAGGTGAATAAATTTGGGTGAACCTGTTCCCATCCAGGATCATGGATACTTAGTGACCCCCTCTTCTGCTCTCAAGGTTGCCTTGCGGAAGCGTGGGAA
Organism: Rathayibacter sp. VKM Ac-2926; assembly: GCF_022815565.1. Taxonomy (NCBI): domain Bacteria; kingdom Bacillati; phylum Actinomycetota; class Actinomycetes; order Micrococcales; family Microbacteriaceae; genus Rathayibacter; species Rathayibacter sp. VKM Ac-2926. The sequence goes on from NZ_JALGRS010000002.1 coordinate 142,482, forward strand.
GGGCTGCGGTAGAGTGAGTTTGGTTGGTTTATATGGTCGGTCCCCAATTGCACAAGAGTGCTACTGCGGGTAAGTCTGCTGGCGCCCATTCATGATCTGCGAGTTCTGCGTACGGGGTCCATGTCATCGCGTCGTGATCGATGCTGACCGTCGGGTGATCGCCGCGCAATTTCGCCCAGAAGCAAGATAGTCGTATGGTCAGAGTCGATGTGATGGTCACATCAGTGGTGAGCAGATCTCCTACTTCAATGTCGACGCCGAGCTCCTCGCGAATTTCTCGAGCGAGAGCCTGCTCGTGCGTTTCGCCGGCCTCGACCTTGCCGCCCGGGAACTCCCACTTGCCGCCGGCGTCCTTCTCGGGCCGGCGGCGGCAGGCCAGGATGCGGCCGTCGCTCTCGATGACAGCGGCAACAACCTCGAGGACATCCACGACTCCATCATGGGGCACCCTCACAACCAAGGCTGAGGGGCCCTCTCCACGGGAGTGTGCAGCCTTCCGAGCGCTCAGCCATAAGTTTCGAGGCCGATCGGCTGATCACGCTGCGCCTCCGCCCGCACTTTGACGCCCCCGCCACCCCCGTGTTACGTTCGCTCTCGGACATGTGACTGGTCGTGCAGGCAGGATCCGACGAAACGCGTACGAAGCGTCGTCGGGTCCTTTTTTTGTGCCCGGACGCCTCCTGACGCGCCGATGACGGCGCGGGGACAGCGACGGGAAGCAAGAGCAGCACGCAGCACAGCGCAGGGAAGCGCGCGTCCCCCACACACCCGAAGGAGTACCGATGAGTACCCAGGACAGCGCGAAGGCGATCCTCGAGCACGTCGGCGGCGCCGGCAACGTCTCGAAGCTGCAGCACTGCTCGACCCGCCTGCGCTTCGCGCTCGCGGACGACCAGAAGGCCGATGTCGACGCCCTCAAGGCGGTGCCCGGCGTGATCGGCGTCGTCATGGGGCCGCAGACGCAGGTCATCGTCGGCAACGGCGTCGCGGAGATGTACGCGGCGGTCGAGAAGCTGCGCGGCGGCACCGAGGCGACCACCCCGAAGGCCAAGCAGCCTCGGTCGCTCAAGCGCCTCGGCGCGACGGTCATGGACTTCGTCGTCAGCGTCTTCACGCCGATCATCCCGGCCATCGCCGGCGCGGGCATCTTCAAGTCGTTCCTCGTCCTCGCCTCCGCGGTGGGCTGGCTCGACCCGGCGAGCGACAACTTCAAGCTGCTGTCCGCCATCCCGGACGCGGTGTTCGGCTTCCTGCCGCTCCTCGTCGCCTACACGAGCGCCAAGAAGCTCGACGTGAACCGGCCGCTCGCGCTCGGACTCGTCGGGGTGCTCGTCTTCCCGGCCTTCACCACGCTGCTCAACCAGGAGGGCGGAGTCGCCCTCTTCGGCATCCCGGTCCCGGTGATCGCCTACAACGCGCAGGTGTTCCCGGCGATCCTCGCGGTGCTCCTGCTCTCGGTCGTCGAGCGTTTCTTCACGAAGCACTCCTGGGGACCGATCCGCACCTTCTATGTCCCGCTGATGTGCCTGGTCATCGTCGCGCCGGCCACGATCTTCCTGCTCGGCCCGCTCGGCTACTGGCTCGGCTCGATGCTCACCGGCGCCCTGATCGGCCTCTACGGCGCGCTCGGCTGGGTGGCCGTCGCGCTCCTCGCCGGCGTCCTGCCGCTGATCATCTCGGTCGGCATGCACAAGGCCTTCATCCCGCCGACCATCGCGACGATGGCCAGCGCGGGCAAGGACACCTTCTACCTCGCCTCCTCCCTCGCCCACAACGCGGCCGAGGCCGGCTCGAGCCTCGCGATCGCCCTGCGCACCAAGAGTGCGGCGCTGCGCGCGACCGCCTTCTCCGGCGGACTCTCCGCCCTCTTCGGCATCACCGAGCCCGCCCTCTACGGCGTCACCCTGCAGAACAAGCGCGCGCTGATCTCCGTGATCTCGGGCAGCGTCGTCGGCGGCGCCTACATCGGCGCCACCCAGGTCGCCGCGTTCGCGCTGGTCAGCCCGGGCGTCGCGAGCATCTCGATGTTCATCGACGGGCTCAACCCGTGGAACCTGCTCAACGCGGTCATCGGCCTGCTGATCTCGGTCGCCGTGTCGTTCGTCGTCTCCTTCATCATCTGGCGCGACGACGCCTCCGCCAGCGTCCAGGCCCTCGGCGACGTGGTCGCGAAGGACGCCGCCGACGCGACCGCGCTCACCGCCCCGCTCAGCGGCGACGTCATCCCGCTCAGCGAGGTGAACGACCCCGTCTTCTCCGCCGGCGTCCTCGGCGAGGGCATCGCCATCCGCCCGACCGACGGCGTCGTCCGCTCGCCGTTCGCCGGCACGGTCATCGCCGTCCTCAGCTCCAAGCACGCCATCGGCCTGCGCCGCGACGACGGGGTCGAGGCCCTCATCCACGTCGGCCTCGACACCGTCCAGCTCGACGGCGCGCCCTTCGACGTGCACGTCGCCGTCGACGAGCGCGTCGAGGCCGGGCAGCTGCTGCTCACCGCCGACCTCGCGGCCATCACCGCCGCCGGCTACGACACCACCACCCCGGTGCTGATCACCAACTCGGCCGAGTACACCGTGCTCATCGAGGCCGCCGACCGCGTGTCGGCGGGCGATGCGATCATCACCGTCACCCAGAAAGAGAAGGAGCTCGCCGATGGCGCTGCCTGAGGGATTCCGTTGGGGCGGCGCACTCGCCGCCAACCAGGTCGAGGGCGCGTGGCGCGAGGGCGGGCGCGGGCCGGCCGTCAGTGACGTCGCCTCCTACAAGCCGAAGGCCGACCCCAAGGAGTACGCGATCCACCACCAGAACACGGTGGCGAGCATCACCGCGGCGATGGCGGACGACGACACCGAGTACTACCCCAAGCGCCGCGGCATCGACTTCTACCACCGCTACCCCGGCGACCTGGCGCTCTTCGCGGAGATGGGCTTCACGACCCTCCGCGTCTCGATCGCCTGGACCCGGCTCTACCCGACGGGGGAGGAGGCGGAGCCGCTCGAGGAGGGCATCGCCTACTACCTCGCGCTCTTCACCGAGATGCGGCGCCTGGGCATCGAGCCGCTTGTCACCCTCTCGCACTACGACCCGCCGCTCGCCCTCGCCCTCAAGCACAACGCCTGGGTCGAGCGCCGGACGATCGAGCTGTTCGAGCGCTTCGCCCGCACCTGCTTCGAGCGCTTCGGCCACCTCGTCGACATGTGGCTGTCGTTCAACGAGATCGACGGGATCATCCGCCACCCGTTCACCTCGGGCGGCATCATCGAGGAGACCGTCGAGGGGAGTGTGGAGCAGGCCTGTTACACGGCGCTGCACCACCAGTTCGTCGCGTCGGCCTCGGTCACGAAGACACTGCACGAGCTCTGGCCCGAGGCGCGGATGGGCTGCATGCTCACGATGCTGACGACCTACCCGAACACCTGCCACCCCGACGACGTCGCGGCCACCCAGGCCAAGGAGCGGATGCTCTACCTCTGCACCGACGTCCAGGCGGGCGGCGCCTACCCGCGCCTCGCCTTGCGCGCGCTCGCGGCACGCGGGGTCGAGATCCCGTTCGCGGAGGGGGACGCCGAGCTGCTGCGCGAGCACCCGGTCGACTTCATCTCGTTCAGCTACTACATGTCGATGACGGAGTCGGTGCGCCCGGACGCCGAGCGCACCCCCGGCAACACGGTCCTCGGCGTGAAGAACCCGTTCCTGGAGTCGAGCGAGTGGGGCTGGCAGATCGACCCGGTCGGCCTGCGGATCTCGCTGATCGACCTCTACGACCGCTACGGCAAGCCGCTGTTCATCGTGGAGAACGGGCTCGGGATGCGGGACGAGCTCGTCGCAGCGGACAATGAGGGGGAGGATCCCCGCATCCACGACCCCTATCGGATCGACTACTTCCGCGCGCACTTCGAGCAGATGATCCAGGCGGTGGACGAGGGTGTGGAGCTCCTCGGCTACGTGAGCTGGGCGCCGATCGACCTGATCAGCGCCTCCAGCTCGCAGATCTCGAAGCGCTACGGGTTCGTCTACGTCGACATGGACGACCTCGGCCACGGCAGCACGAACCGGTACCGGAAGGACTCCTTCTCCTGGTACCAGCGGGTCATCGCGTCCAACGGCGCCGACCTGGGATGACCCTCCTCGCTCCAGTTGCCCGCCGGGCCGCGCAGACGCCGTCGACGGAGACACGCATGCAGACCATCAAGAAGGTGCTCAACTCGAGCGTCGTGCTCGTCGTCGACGAGCGCGGCGCCGAGCGGGTGCTGCTCGGCAAGGGGATCGGCTTCGGCGCCAAGGCGGGCGAGGTGATCGAGGCGTCCGCGGTGGATCAGGTGTTCGTCGCGCTCGACGACGCCGACCAGCGGAACCTCGTCGAGCTGCTGGCGCAGATCCCGCCGGAGTTCGTCGAGCTGACCCGCGCGGTCGTCGCCGACGCGGAGGAGCAGGGGCTGAAGCTCGACCCGCACGTGTACCTCGCGCTGACCGACCACCTGCACTTCGCGGTGGAGCGGCAGCGGCGCGGGCTCGCGGTCGCGAACCGGCTGGCCTGGGAGATGCGCTCGGTCTACCCGGTGCAGTACGCGGTGGGGGAGCGGGCGGTCGCGGCGATGCGCTCGCGGCTGGGCGTGGACGTGCCGGACGACGAGGCGGCGAACGTGGCCTTCCACCTGGCCAACGCGGAGCTCGGCAAGGTCGGCATCGACTCGCTGCGGATCGTGCAGCTGATCCGCTCGGTGACCGCGATCATCCAGCACACGAGCGGGGCGGCGCTGGACCGCGAGGACCTGCGCTCGGCGCGCTTCGTGGCGCACCTGCAGTACTTCGCCGAGCGGTTCTTCTCGGGCGGGCTGCTGGTCAGCTCGGACGACTTCCTCTTCACCAGCCTCAGCACGCGGTATCCGCGGGCGGTGGCGACGGCGGAGCGGGTCCGCGCGTTCGTGCGGGCGGAGTACGGTGCGGAGCTGCCGAACGAGGAGGTGGCGTTCCTGGCGCTGCACATCGCGCGGGCGGCGCCGGAGTAGGGCGCGTTCCTGTCCCACCCATCACTACGGAGAGAGCACCATGACACGCGGCACCGTCCACTTCGTCCGGCACGCCCAGACGCTGTTCAACGTCAACGGCCAGCTGCAAGGGTGGTGCGACTCGCCGCTGACCGCGCGGGGCGAGCGGCAGATCGCGGCCCTCGGGGAGCGGATGCGCGGGGTGCCGCTGGTCGCGGCGTTCATGAGCGACCTCACCCGGACGCGGACCACGGCCGCAGCGGCGCTCGCCGGGCATCCGTCGATCGAGCCGAGGCCGACGACGACGCTGCGGGAGTGGCACTTCGGCGGCTTCGAGGGGCAGCCGAACGCCTCGCTCTGGGAGCCGGTCTTCGCGGACCACGGCTACTCGTACGTGCCGGCCTCGGCTGACTGGCCGCGGATGACCGACGCGGGCCTGGACAGCGTCATCGACGCGATCCACCGGCACGACCCCTCCGGCCGAGCGGACACGGCCGCGTCGGTGCGGGAGCGCGTGGAGGCGGCGCTCGCGCTGATCCTGCCGGCCGCCGAGCACGGCGACGTGCTGGTCGTCACCCACGGCACGGTGCTCGGCAGCCTCCTGCGCGCCATCGACCCTGCGCACCGTCCGCGCGCGGGCTTCCCGAACTGCGGCATCGTCCCGGTGACCGACGGCGTGATCGGCCCGATCGACGCGAGCTGCGCGGTCGACTGACGGCGGGGCCGCGGGCGCCTGCGGTGGCGGTGCTGACGGGGTGGGTCTCGATACGCCGGCTGTGCCGGCTACTCGACCAGCATGCAGAGGGCCGCGCGTTCCCCGGCTGCCGCCCGTTCATGCTGATCGAGTAGTGCGCGCAGCGCGCGTATCGAGATCCGCCCACCGCAGGCACGTCGGCCGCCGAGGCGTCCCGCTCGCGTCGAGGCGTCCCGCTGTACAGGGACGTCTCGACGGTTCGGGGACGCCTCGGCAGCGAGGGCCCCGCCGACTCACCCCTTCAGCGGGTCGTTGCCCCAGTTCATCAGCGAGTAGCGCCACTTCGTCTCGGTGACGTCGCCGGAGGGCCGCTGCTTCGAGTGGCGGGCGACGTAGCCGGTGACCTTCTTCATGTGCGCGTAGTCGTCCTCGCTGAGGTCGGCCTGCTTGGTGCCGAGGATGTCGATGATCCGGCGCCCGCTGTGGTGACCGACGGACTCACCGCCGCTCGCCGGCTTCTGGCCGACCTCCTTCGACTCGTCCTTCTCGAGCCACCCCTCGATCTCCTTCGCCGTCATGTTCACGGCGTCGTGGAAGTCGTCGCGGATCCCGCGCTTCTCGTCGTCGGTCGTGTCGTCGCTCATCGTGCTCGCTCCTCGGGTCGGTACCGCTCCACTCGAGCGCGCCACGGCCGAGAGGTCAAGCCCCGTTCGTTTCGCGGGCACGCGCGTACCGTCAGGAGCCAGCCACCCTCAGACGACCCGCACAGGAAGAGGCCTCCATGCCCTCACGCAACACGCTCGTCCGCAGCCTCCACGACCTCGGCGCCGCCGCCTGGTTCGGCGGTTCCCTGATGGGCGCCGTCGGCCTGAACGGCGCCGCGTCCACCTCCTCCGACCCGTCGGAGCGCCTCCGCCTCGCCGCGAACGGCTGGGCCCGCTGGACCCCCGTGCAGCTCGCGGCGATCGCCGCCCACGGCGTCGGCGGCATCGGCCTCATCGTCGCCAACAAGACCCGCCTGGCGAACCAGCAGGAGAGCCGCACCAACACGGTCGTGAAGACGATCGTCACCGGTCTCGCGGGCGCCGCCTCCGTCACCGCCGCGATCGCCGGCGCGACCCAGGCCAAGCACGCCGACGAGGGCGCGAAGGGCGTCACCGAGGCGTCCTCGAGCAACTCCGACGAGCTGACGACCGCGCTCCGCGTCCAGAAGGTCACCCAGTGGGCGATCCCGGTGCTGACCGCGGTCATCATCATCCTCGGCGCCCAGCAGGGCGAGCAGCAGCGCCCGGTCGCGGGCCTCTTCGAGACGACCGCCCGGATGTTCCGCAAGTAGCACTCCGCGTCGGCGCGAGGTCAGTCCAGGCGGCTGGCCTCCCCGCCGACGTGCCAGCCCTCGTCCCTGACCCAGCTGAACCCGAGCGCGCACTGGTGCGGGACGACTCCCGGCTCCGGCACCGTGTGCAGGGAGACGGAGAACGGCGTCGGCACGATCGCGTCGTAGATCGTCACGACCGGATCGGTCCCGACCAGGTCTGAGCAGAACCGCGTGATCGTCGCCCGCTGCTCCGCCGTGTCGGCGGGCACGAGCTCGGCGATCGCCGCGTCGTCGTCGAGCACGGGCAGCAGCCGCGCGACCAGCACCCGGCCGTCGCCCTCCGGCGGCATCGTGCCGGCCGTCGGGTCGCCCCAGTCGCTGAGCGCGAGCGCCACGAGCCCGGCCGGGATCGCGATCAGCACCGCGAGGACGCCGCCGATCACGACGGCGCGGCGCCGGGGGCGTCTTGCTGTCCCGCTCGTGGTCGCCGCTTCGGACCGTTCGCTCACGTTCGGAGGCTAGGCCCTCGCCGGCCTGCGAACGTGCAGCTCACCGGGTCACACGGCGAAACGCCCCGTCATCGGGGGTAGTGGACTTCGCTCGCGAGCGTTCGGGCAGCACCCTGGATGGACGCGGGATCCGGTGCGTGAACACCGGCTCCCGCCGCCATCGCGGCGTGCCCGAGAGGCCAGGGAGCGGTCTGCAACACCGCTGACGCGGGTTCGAATCCCGCCGTCGCGTCGCTGGTGAATCCGGTGGGGCCTATGCCCTCGGGCGCGCCGCCTCGAACGCCGCGATCACGTCTTTCGGAAGCCGCCCGCGAACGCCGACGTCGTGGCCGTTCGCCAGCGCCCAGCTGCGGATCTCGGAGGGGGACGCCGTCGAGCGTGCCTCGGACGGCAGAGCGACGACCACTTCGGAAGGTCGGGAGCGCGGCGCAGCAGGCGTCGTGCGCTTCTCCGGCTCGGTGGACGAGCGTGTCGGCTGGAGGTGCTGGAGGAGGATCTCGAAGGTGTCCGGGTGGACGATTCGAGTTCCGTACTCGAGGGCGCGCTCGTGCTTGCCGCCCGAGAAGGATCCGTCTGCGACGAGGACCGCGGTCAGGCGGGAGACGTTGCCCAGCACCCGGACCCCGAGCTGCTCGGCGCGTCGTTCCAGCTTCTCGCGCTGACTCTCGTCGCAACCGGTGAAGGCGACGCGGTCGCCGACATGGAGGGGAGCGCCGTGCGCCCAGATCCGGGGCAGCGGCCCGAGCCCGGCACTCAGCCGGGTGATCCGGGCGGCGTCCGCGCGCTCGATGAGGGTCTTGACCGAGTTCGCCGGGACGGACAGCAGGGCGGCGAGGGCCAGGAGCTGCTGCCGTTCCGACTGCGACACCCGGCCGTCGTCGAGGGCCCGGTGCGCGAGCGCCTGCAGGAACGCCGTGTGGGCGGAGGCGACATCCGCCGCGGAGAGGCCGAACGTCCGGGTCAGCTCATCGAGGGCGGACGCCTCCGACACCGAGAGGTCGCCGTCGGTGAGGCAGTCGAGCAGCAGCTCGAGGTAGGCGATCGTTCCGACCGGCGCGCCCTCGTCGATGAGCTCGAGAAGGCCGACGTTCGTCAGCTGCTGCACGAGGGGCTGCTGCTCTCGGCGCTTCGGCGTGAGGCGGACGGGAGCGCTCCGCCGTGCTCCGGCGTCGCGGCGCCGCGAGACAGCGGCTCGAGACGGCGCGCTCGGCCAGAGCGGTGTGCGCGGAAGTGCGGCCAGCGTCGGATGCGGGCGACGACGATCGGCGGTGAGGTAGCTGCGGAGCAGTGCTGCCGTGGCGCGTGCGTCACCGAGTGCGGAGTGGGCGTCGACCAGCTCGACGCCGGCACCCCAGCAGCAGTCGGCGAGACGTCGGCGCTGAAGGTCCGGGAGGTAGTGGTGACTTCCGTCCATGGTGCAGAAGGTCGACAGTCTGGGAACCGCCCATCCCGCCGCCTGGAACTCCTCGTGGAGGAAGGCCGTGTCGAACTTCGCGTTGTGGGCGACGATCGTGACTCCGCCGAGTGCGGCGGCGATGGTCGGGGCGAGGTCGCGGAACAGCGGGGCGCCGGCGACGTCCGACGCCCGGATGCCGTGGATGTGGGTGGCGCCGACCGGTCCTTCAGGATCGAAGCGGGAGACCCACTCGTCGACCACGACTCCCGCCGCATCGGTGCGGACGATCGCCAGTTCGAGAATGCGGTCCTGCCGAGGGGAGAGGCCTGTCGTCTCGACGTCGATGACGGCGAAGGCGGGGACCCTTGCGCCGGTCGTACCCGCCGGCTTCTCGGGCGTCGGCACTGTCTCCAGCAGGCTCAGAAGCCACTTCACGATCCCCACAGATGTCCCCCTCGTCGAGTGCAGGTCTTCATGCTGGCAGACAGCGCCGCCCGTCCTGGCTGCGGGGGAGCACTTCTGCTCGGAGCGCCCGGAAGGACCGGCACCGAGCCCGCTCAGAGCGCCTCGGATCCCGGCAGCACCAGCTCGACGTTCCCCTTCGACGAGGCGGCGATGATCTCCGCCTGTTCACCCAGTGCGAGGCGCAGGTCGTCCGCGGCGATCCAGTGCCGGTCGGGCGAGCGCTCCGCCGACTCGAGGAAGCTGTTGCACGCGCGGTACATCGCGCGCACGGGTCCTCGGGCAGGGGACTTCGGGCGCAGCGACCGCATGACCTCGGCGATCTGCGTCCGCATCGACAGGACGGAGCGCTTCATCCGGTCGAAATCCGAGCCGGGCGACGTGTCGGTGCCCGGGACGAGTGTCCGTCCTGGGACGAGGAAGACCCGCCGCCGTCCGAGGTCGAGCAGCAGCAGGTCCAGGGCGTTCCACTCCGCCTTCTTCTCGGCGGAGGACTGCCGGCGGGACTCGACGTAGAGGGTCGCTCCGGCGCCAACGACGGCTCCGAGCACGGCGGCGAAGAGTTCTTCCATGCTCGGAGGTTAGGGCGTAGCCGGTCCTCGGTCCGGGGCGATGCTGTCGGCTCACCCCGAACACGGGGTCCGGGTCAGCGCTCCGGGGATCCCCGGTGAGCCTCGCGGACGGCATCGGCGAGCCCGGCCCAGGGCGTCGCGCCTTGCGAGACCTTCTCTACTCCCGCGAGACCGATCGAGTTGCCGGCGGCAGTGTCGAGCGCCGTCCGAGAGACGACGTGGAAGGTCCACTCCGCCAGGTCGAGCGGGTCGTACTCCGAGTGGCGGACGGACGTCTGCGTGCAGAAGACGTAGACGTCCGCATTCAGAGTCCGGGATCCCCGCGGTCCGGTGCGCAGCCCGCCGAACGACAATCGGCTGTGCCGCTGCTGCGGCCAGGCCTGCAGGAGGGCGGACGACTTCACCTCGACGGTGATGCCCTCGAAGAGCAGGTCGTACGCCTCCCACTCCACCCGGCGGACGTCCTGGAGACCGAGGGCTCTCGCGACCAGGAACTCCGCGAGGTAGCCGCGGGTGTTGTTCATCCGCAGATCGCTCATCGCGAAGCGCCAGAAGTCGAGGACCTGCGCGTCGATCCCGACGAACGCCTCGTCGCCGCGCAGCCCTGCCGTGGCGGCGGGCTGCTCGAACGGTTCGGACGACACGGCTACTGCGGGGTGGCGATGCAGACGGCCGAGCCGAAGGCGCCGGTTCCGGTCTCCTCGGCGAGGACCTCGCCGTCGAGGGTGATGCGGCAGGTGATCTCGCCCTCGTCGTCGGCGCCGTTCGTCGCGGTGACGGAGAACGCCTGGAAGGCGGTGCTGTCGACCTGCAGCTCCTTGGTGAAGGGGAGGGGCTGGGCGGCGGCCTGCTCGACGCCGGAGTTCGCGCCGTCGAGGGTGGAGTAGACGATCGACGTGCTCGTGCCCGCTCCGGTGACCTCGTAGACGAGGGTCTGGGGAGTGCCGGACGTCGCCGAGGCCTGCGCCGTCGCGATGGCGTTCGAGATGCCGCTCGCGAAGCCGGCGGTGTAGACGATCGCGAGGATGATCGCGAGCACGATCGCCAGGGCGTTGAGGATCGTGCCGGCGATGGCCGTCCCCTTCTTCCTGCCCTTGAGGAACAGCGCGATCACGCCGAGCACCAGGCCGACGAAGGCGACGAAGCCGGAGACGTAGTTGACGATCGGGATGACGGCGCCGACGAGCGCGACGATGCCGATGATCAGCGAGGCGAGTCCGAGGCCGTTCCCGGTCTTCGGGGGCTGCGGGCCGGTGCCGGGAGTGGGCTCGGGATACGCGGCGGGGTTGTAGGCGGTCATGCCGCGAGTATCGCAGGCGCGCGGTTGACCGTCCTATCTCTACATAGGTAGCCTCGGCGCATGACTCCGCTCAGCCGTATGACCGCCGCGACCGCGGACGTGCTCCGCGCGCTCCTCGACGCCTCCGGGCCGACCTGGGGGATGCTCGTCATCAAGGGCACCGGGCGTCCGGCGGGCAGTGTGTACCCGATCCTGGAGCGACTCGAGGGGGCCGGCTGGGTGTCGTCGGCGTGGGAGGCGGACACGGAGCGCAGCGGTCCGCGGCGCCGGCTGTACGAGCTGACGAGCGAGGGGGCGCAGGCGGCGACGAACGCCGTCGCACGGTTCGAGGCCGCCGCGGTCCGGCCGGTCCGGCTCTCCGGGGCGGAGGCCCGCGCGTGATCGACCTGCTGCTGCGACTCCTGGCCCTTCTGCTCCCGCCGCTCGCTCGCGAGCGCTACCTCGAGGAGTGGCGGGCCGACGTCGCGGGCGCGGAGGAGGCGGGGCTGCGGCGCCGCGACGTCGTGCTCGGCGCGCTCGTGCTCAGCGCGACCCTCGACCGCGGGCTGCCGGTGCACTCGGGGGAGCCGCGGTTCCTGCGGCCGCGGCGGCTGGCGCGGCGCGGGCTCGGGCTGCTGACGGCGGCCGCGGTGATCCTGATCGGCGGGTACCTGACCGGCGGAGGAGTCGTGCCGGAGGGGGTCTCCGCGGGGGTGCTCACGGTGATGCAGGCGACGGGTCGGGTCCTGATCGGGCTGGCGCTCGTCGTCGGGCTGGTCGGCGCCGCGCATATGGCGGGGGCCGCGCGCGCCGCCGAGACCCGGACGGCGCGGGTGTCGCTGCTCGCGGCGATCGCGGGGCCGGCGATGGTGGCGGGCGGCGTGCTGGTGCCGGGGGCGCCGTGGTGGCTGCCGCTCCTGGGCTTCCTGGTGTCGAGCGCGGGGCTGGCGACCGGTGTCGCGGTGATCGGCGGGACGCGGCCGATCGCGTGGGAGCACCGGACCGCGTCGCGGGCGCGGCGGGCGCCGATCGCGCTGGGCGGGGCGGCGCTCGTCGTCGCCGTGGTCGTGGTCGGCGGGGTCGACCTGCTGGTCTGGAACCCGCTCACCAAGGTGCCGGGCACCGATCTCGCCACGATCTACCGGCTGCTGGCCGAGCGCGACGGGTTCTCGATCACGGGGACGCTCGTCGCGACCGCGATCTGGGCCGCCTTCTGGACGGTGCCCGCGCTGTTCGTGGCGGCGCTCGCCGTGCACCGCGCGGGCGACGCCCTGACGCCGCGGCGGCTCGTGATCGTGATGCTCTCGCTGGTCGGCGCGGCGATCTTCTTCCGCTTCTTCACGGGCTTCGGCATCGGGATGTCCATCGCCGACTCGTTCGCGACCAGCGGCGGTGACGCGTCGGTCGTGTCCGCGGTGCTGCCGTGGGTCGGGCAGCTCTCGTTCGCCGTCGCGGCGATCGCCGTCGGCTGGGCGCCGCGGGCGCGGAGCGAGCCGGTCGCGGTGGCCGCCTGAGGGTGCGGGGTCTGCTGACTCGACTTCTGGCGGTGGTGGATCTCGATACGCCCGCAGGGCGGGCTACTCGATCAGCATGGGGCGCCGCCCGAGCCGCGGAAGCTCTCCGCAACATCAGCTGAGAGTGGGCCTCATCGCTCATCGGCGATGAGACGTGCTCCCAGCTGATGTTGTGCGGCCGGGCACGCGGAAGCGGGGCCGGCGGAACTCCGCCGACCCCGCCTGCCGTGCGGTGGTTACTTCTGGGCGGTGCGCCTGCGCGTCGCGGTCAGCGCGAGTGCTCCCGCGCCGCCGGCGATGAGGGCGAAGGCCAGCGCGGCGAGGCCGGTCGTGCCCTCGGCGCCGGTGTGCGCGAGAGCGGCACCGGGCTTCGCCGTGGGCTTCGGCGTCGCGGTCGGCGCCGGAGCGACGGGCCCAGCCGTCGCGGTCGGCTCAGCGGTCGGCGCGACGGTGGGCGCCACGGTGGGCTCCGCCGTCGGCGCCGCGGTGGGCTCCGCGGTCGGCTCGACCGGCGGCGCGGTCGGCGAGGCCGTCGGCTCCGGGGTCGGCGCGGCGGCCAGCTCCGGGGTCGATGCCGGGGCGACGCGATTCAGCGTCGCCTGCTCGTAGTCGTACGACATCGCGAGGAGTGCCGCGTCCTGGCTGCGCGGGGCGGCCAGCTCGAGGCCGGCGGCGGTTCCGGTCGAAGTGAAGCCGGCCGGCAGCGAGACCGTCGGGACTCCGGTGTTCGCGCCGACGTCGCAGAACGTCGTGCCCGCCCAGTCGGGGGTCGCCGCCGTCGCGCTGGTCGGCATGGCCAGGGCGTCGAGGTCGTTGTCGATGAAGAACTGGTCCATCGCCAGCTTGCCCGCGTCCTGGGCCGCGATCGCCGCGTCGTACGCGGGGTTCGGGATGTCCGCGTTGCTGTTGAAGAACGCGACGTCGTCGGGCAGCAGCGAGGTCTTCCCGTCCGCCATGACGTCCGAGAAGGTCAGCGCGTCGGCCGGCTCCGTGAGACCCGCGAGGCCCTCGGGCCAGGTGGCCTCGGTGTCCGCGAAGAACGCGTCGATGCCCGGGCGCAGGTCGAGGTAGCCGCCGCTCACCAGCGTGTTCGCCACGAACTCGCGGGTGAAGGTCGGCACCGGGACGATCTCGGCGCCCTGCGCGGCGAGGTCGAGGACCGCCTGGTCGACGAGCCCGGTGGTCTCGGCGAGGCCCGGGCGGGCCGGGTCCTCCTCGTAGTCCCAGCGCACGTAGCCGATGCGCTTGCCCTCGAGCGCGGTGTCGCTGAGCCCCTCGACATAGGTGGAGCTGTCCTGCTGATCCGCGATGACGGTCAGCGGGTCGGTCGGGTCGTAGCCGGCCAGCACCTCCATCAGGAGGGCCGCGTCGGTGACGGTCGTCGTCATCGGGCCCGAGACGTCCTGGCGCGGCGACAGCGGGACGATGCCCGTGACGCTGGTCAGGCCCATGGTCGGCCGGTAGCCGACGAGGCTCTGGTGCGCGCTCGGTCCGACGATCGAGCCGCAGGTGTCGGTGCCGAGACCCGCCGGGGCGTAGCCGGCGGCGACGGCCGCGCCGGTGCCTCCGCTCGAGCCGCTGGCGCTGTTGGCCTGGTTGTAGGGGTTGTTGGTGCGGCCGCGCTCGGAGCTGAGCGTGTAGGTGCCGTGCCAGGCGAACTCCGCCATGTTGGTCTTCGCGAGGATGATCGCGCCGGCGTCGCGCAGGCGCTGCACGGCCGTCGAGTCGAGCTTCGTCTGGTACGTGTGCAGCGAGGCGCTGCCCGCGGTGGTGGGCATGTCGAACGTGGCGTAGTTGTCTTTCACCAGGATCGGGATGCCGTGCAGCGGCCCGCGGATCGTGCCGGCCGCGCGCTCGGCGTCGAGCTCGGCCGCGGTGGCCAGCGCGTCCGGGTTGGCCAGGATGACCGCGGCGAGTCCGGGCTGGTCGCCGTAGGGGTCGTCGTAGGCCGCGATGCGGTCGAGGTAGCGCTGGGTCAGGGCGACGGACGTCGTCGCGCCGGACTGCAGGAGCGCCAGGGCGTCGGTGATGCTGAGGTCGACGACCGCGGGGGCGGCCGCGTCGACGGGGGGAGTGGTCGCGCCGAGCGCCGCGGGGGCGGCGAGGGCGGTGCCGAGTGCGAGTCCGGTGCACAGGGCGGTGGCGGCGGAGAGTCGGACGACCCTCCGGAACGAGGGGGTGGTGGACAAGCGACAACCTTCGGATCGAGTGGGAGGGGGCTTGGAGCCTCCCCAGTCTCGGAGCCGGATGTTGCACGCCTGTTTCGGCGCGGAGACGATCGAGCGCGCGCCGTGTCCCCCTTCGCGGGGTGCCGAGGGAGCGCTCTCAGCGGGAGGCGTCACCGACGAGCGCGGTGCTGCTCCCCTCCTCGTCGGGGACGCGACTGAGGATGTCGCCGGGCTGGCAGTCGAGGACCGCGCAGATCGCGTCGAGGGTGGAGAAGCGGACGGCCTTGGCGCGGCCGTTCTTGAGGATCGAGATGTTCGCGGTGGTGATGCCGACCGCGGCGGCCAGATCGGTGACCGACATCTTGCGCTTGGCGAGCTCGACGTCGAGGTGCAGGACGATCGCCATCAGACGACCTCGGCGAGCTCGCTGCGCTGCGCCACCGCGAGGTGCAGGAGGCGCCGCATCACCACGACGATCAGCGCGGTCGTCGCGCTCGCCACGGCGACCAGCCCGAAGGCGAGGGCCGGCAGGGGCGCGGGTGCCGCGGCGAGCGAGGCGACGGCGCCGACGACGGCCAGCACCGCGCCGGCGACGAACGCGCCGATCGCGAGGTCGACCCAGAGGTCGGAGCGGTGGTCGCCCGCGAAGAGCGTGTCGTCGCGGACCAGGCTGAGCAGCCGCCAGACCGCGATCAGCACGGCCTCGACGCAGAGCAGCCCGGCAACCACGACGGCGACGAGCACCGCGTCGACCGGCCCGCCGTCGAGCGCCTCCCGGGCGACCGGGCCGACGGCGAGCTGCACGAGCACGCAGCCGAGCAGCAGCACCAGCAGGAGGGTGCGGAGCGCGAGGAGGACGGGTCGGGGCATGCGGGGCTCCTGGGTCGGAAGGGGTGCGTGTCGAGAGGCCAGCATATCGAAAGACATGTGATTCCTATCGAAAATCGATACTCTCGCCTTCGATACACGGCAGCAAGCGAAGACGGGGGAACGGCGTGGGACGACGGGGACGAGCGCTCACGGGCGCGGCGGTACTTCTGACGATCGCGGTCGTCGCGACCGGCACGGGGCCTGCGGAGGGACTCGAGCTGGCGCTGTCGGCGGACGACTGCGTCGAGAGCGCGAGGGCGGACTGGCGGCCGGCGCCGCTCCTCGTGCGCGGTGAGCAGGCGGTCTTCGACGTCGAGGTCACCGCCCGGGAAAACTGTCCGGCGGAGCGCCTCGTCGCCGTCGCGGCCACGGCGTCCGAGGCGATCGACGCGGCGCTCGGCGCGGCTCCGGCGGGGCGGCGCTCGAGCGAGCTGGTGCTGCGGGTCGGCGACGACGTCCTGTCGATCGCGGACCCGCGGGAGCGCACGGCACCGGTCGACGCCTGGGACGCCCTGCGCCGCGGCATCGACGGGAGCCTCTCTGTGCGGACGGTCGAGAGCTACCCCGTCCTCGCGATCGTCCTCGCCCCGACCAGTGCGGCGACCGCACTCGACGCGCTCGATCTCCTCCTCGAGCAGCGCTCCGCCCTCACGGAGGGCGACCTCGACTGGACGATCGAGCAGCCCGCGACCGAGTCGCGCGGCGCCGCCTCGATCCGCGTGCAGGAGGAGCGCCCGGCCGACGAGATCGTGCGCCTCGCCCGCGAGATCGACGGCTCCTTCTCGGGGGTCCGGCAGTCGACGGTGCACCTGAACGGCGCGGTGCTGAACGTCGCGCTGACGGGGTCGCCGGGGGGGTCCACCCCGCGCTCGCTCCGCGACTCCGTCGTCTGGCCGCGCGTGCTCGGCACGATGACGGCGATGACCGACCGGGGGAGCGGCTACGCGATCGGCGCCGAGATCGCGGCGGAGGCGGCCGACGGCTCCGGGCCCGTCGTCGACTCCTTCGCCTCGTCGTCGCTGCAGTGCGCGGCGACGCCCGGAGCGGGCGCGACGACGCAGGCCGCCTTCGAGCACCTGCGCGCGTCGATCCGGCCCGCCCATCCCGGCGAGAGCTTCGCCTTCAACGGCCTGACCGCGCCGGCCTGCCGGTGAGCGCTGCACAACATCAGCTGAGAAGGGGGTCCCTCCCCCCCACAGAGGAGGCCCACCCTTCTCAGCTGATGTTGTGCGCGGCCCCGGTCAGTCCAGGTGCCGGAGGTACCGCTGCGGGTCGCCGAGGAAGCCGCGCCAGGTGCGCACGAGGTCCAGATCGTCGTACTCCGAGCGGCGGAGGCCCCACTCGCCGAGCTCGTAGAGGTCCGCGCCCGGCAGCGCCGCCAGCACCGGCGAGTGCGTCGAGAGGATCACCTGCGAGCCGCCCGCCACCAGCGACCGCAGCTGCCCGATCAGCGCGAGGCAGCCCGAGACCGAGAGCGCCGACTCCGGCTCGTCGAGCAGCCAGAGCCCGCGGATCCGGGAGCGGTTCACGACGATGTCGAGGAACGACTCGCCGTGGGAGCGCTCGTGGTAATCCGCATCGCCGAGGCCGATGTCCTCGAGGTAGGTGAAGAAGCCGTGCATCGTCTCCGCGCGGAGGAAGAAGCCGCGCTTCGAGGCGCCCGCCCCGCGCACGAGCTGCAGCTGCTGGGAGAGGTCCGACTCCGAGACGCGGGTCGAGTGCATCGCGCCGGTCGAGCCGCCCTCGGCGTTCAGCCCGTAGGCGAGCGCGATCGCCTCGAGCAGCGTCGACTTGCCGGAGCCGTTCTCACCGGTGATCACCGAGACGGGGCCGAGGTCCCAGCCCTCGTCGAGCACCTGGCGCACCGGCGGCAGGGTCGCGGGCCAGACGACGGACTCGAGCGCGGAGGGGTGCTTCTGCACTCGGCGCACGGGGAGGGAGGAGAACACCTGCACCCCCTCCGGTCGCGACGACCCGGCCAGTCAAGCACGGGGCCGTGGGAGCCGGCGGCTCAGACCGCCCAGCCCGCCTCCGCCAGAGCGAGCGCCGCATCGGCGCGCGGCGAGTACGGCAGGTCCTGATCCAGCACCACGCGGTAGTCGGTGGCGCCCGGGCCGACCCAGAGGATCGAGTCGTCCGCCCCGGCCCGGCCGACGGCGGCGCGCACGGCCTGCGCGGGCTCGGCGATCTCCTGCACCTCGCAGCGGCCGTCGCGGGCGCCGTCGAGCAGCGCCCGGCGGATCCGCGCCGGGTCCT
The DNA here is from genome assembly GCF_022815565.1 of Rathayibacter sp. VKM Ac-2926. NCBI lineage: Bacteria > Bacillati > Actinomycetota > Actinomycetes > Micrococcales > Microbacteriaceae > Rathayibacter > Rathayibacter sp. VKM Ac-2926. The sequence goes on from NZ_JALGRS010000002.1 coordinate 160,508, forward strand.
CGAAGCGCGGGTGGTGGTCGGTGACGATCAGCAGGTCGGCCCGCTCGGCGGCGGCGCGGCCCATCGGCGCGCGCTTGCTCGGGTCGCGGTCGCCGTCCGCGCCGAGGATCACCAGCACCCGGCCCGGCGTGACCTCGCGGAGGGCGTCGACGGTCCGGGCGACGGAGTCGGGGGTGTGCGAGAAGTCGACGTAGAGCCGCGGCCCGGCCTCGCCGGAGACGAGCAGGGTGCGGCCGGGGACGGCGACGTCGATGCCGTCGGCGACGGCGCGGGCGAGCGCGTCGCGGTCGTGGCCCGCCTGGATCAGCATCACCAGGGCCAGCGCCGCGTTCGAGGCCATGTGCCGGCCGATCAGCGGGACGGAGGTGGTCACGCCCCAGCCGTCGGGCGCGGTCAGGCGGAACCGGGTCGCGTCGGCGCTCAGCGCGAGGACGTCCACGCGCCAGTCCGCCTCGGCGGTGGAGCCGACGGTGACGACCGGCACCTCCGCCTCCGCGGCGACCGTCCGCCCCTCCGGAGTGTCGACGACGACGACGCCGCGCCGGCTGCGGTCGGGGCGGAAGAGCCGCTGCTTCGCTCGGAGGTAGGCGCCGAGGTCGCCGAAGTCGTCCAGGTGGTCGTGGCTGAGGTTGGTGAAGCCGGCGACGTCGAAGACGAGGCCGTCGACCCGCGAGCGGATGAGCGCCTGCGCGCTGACCTCGATCGCGGCGGACTCGACGCCGTCCTCGCGCATCCGGGCGAGGAGCGCGTGCAGCTCGGGCGCCTCGGGCGAGGTCAGGCGGCTGGCGACGACGGTGTCGCGGCTGCGGCGGTCCGCGGTCGAGCTGAGGCCGGAGGGCACGCCGAGCCGGCGCAGCACCGCGTCGAGCAGGTGCACGGTGCTGGTCTTGCCGTTGGTGCCGGTGACGCCGAGCAGCTGGGGACGGTCGCGGTCGGTGCCGTAGACGCGGGCGGCGATCGCGCCGAGGGCGGCCCGGGGATCCGCGGACACCAGCACCGGCAGGCCGCTCGCCCGCGCGGCCGCGAGCCCGGCCTCGTCGGTGAGGACGGCGACCGCTCCGGCCGCGGCGGCCTCGTCGGCGAAGTCCGCCCCGTGCCGGCGCCGGCCGGGCAGTGCGGCGAAGAGCGCGCCGGGGGAGATCTCGCGGTGCGCGAGGGTGACGCTGCGGATCAGGACGTCGCCGTCGCCGATCAGCGCGGACGCGTCGCCGAGCTCGTGCAGAGGGACACCCGCCGGGCGGCGGGGTTCGAGGAGCCGGAACGTCGGCATGGGCCTGTCTCCTGGGAACGGACCGGTCCCGCGCGGAAGCGACCGCGCGGGACCGGAGGGGTCGTGCTACTTCGCGGTGGGGCCGTAGAACGAGGTGATCTCGTCCAGCTCCATCTCGGCCGTGGTCTGGATGAGCTTGAGCAGCTCGGGGTCCAGCCCGGGCGAGAACTCCTCGAAGCGCTCCGGCGCGATCGTCGACGGCACGCCCTCGGGGGCCTGCTCGTTCGCCGAGAGTTCGGTGCGGAAGTTCATCGCCTGGAAGAGGTACTGCATCATCGTGCGCATCTCGCCGAACTGCCCGCCGAGGCCCTCCTGCAGCGCGTTCGCGGCGGCCGGATCCGGCTCGTCCTGCTCGATGTCGGTGATGAGTCGTTGAACGTGGAAGTACACCATTGTCTCCAGAAGGATCGTCGGTGTTCCCACCCTCCGCCGCGCTCCTGGCGTTTGCAGAGCCCCTTGCCACCGAGGGGGTGCGCGTGCGACCGGGCGGGTGGCTCACCCCGGTCCGCCGCCCTGTGCCAGGCTCGGAGCATGACCGAGCAGACCCGCACGACTCCGCGACCGGTCGACTCCCGCGCGCTCGCGAGCGCGGGCGTCGCGGTGCTCGGCGCGCTGCTGGTCGGCGTCCCGCTGCTCGCGTCGGCGCTCGCCGTCGTCGCGATCGTGCTGGCGCTCGGCGCCCGGAACCGGCTGCGCGCGGACGAGACGCTCCGCGGCGCGCGCGTGAGCCTCGTCGGCTTCGTGCTGGGGCTCGGGGTGCTCGCCGTGGCGTTCGGCCCGCTGGTGCTCGGGTGGGTGCTCGGGCTGTTCGCCTGAGGCCGGCGACTACCGCTGCGCGAACGCCTCCCGGTACACGCTCGTCAGCTCGGGGGAGTCGGCCGCGCTCAGCCCGCAGGTGAGGATCGTGTCGCCGTCGGCGGCGATCAGGTAGTCGATGCCGCGCTCGAAGACGATCGGGGCCCCGTCGACGGCCAACTCCGCCGCCTGGGTCACCGTCACCGCGTCACCGACGTCGCCGGCGAACCGGTCGATCACGCGCAGGGTGACGGTGCCGTCGTCGATCGAGGCGACCTCGGCGCGGAAGGCGAGCTGCGACGGCGCGAGCGCCTCGGCGGTGACCGGGGCGCACTGGTCCATCGGCCCGCCGGTCGCGGGCAGCCGCAGCGCGGAGGCGGAGCCGCCGGTGGTGACGCCGAGGGCGAAGGGGAGCAGGAGCGACGCGGCGGCGCCGACCGCGAGCGCGCCGACCCCGACGATGAGCCAGGGGGAGCGGCGGCGGCGGACGGCGGCGGGGTCGGAGTCGGCGGGGTCGGGCTCGGTGCCAGGCCCGCCCGTCGCCTGCCCGCCCATCGCCCGCTCCCGGTGCTCGGCGAGCTGCGCGCGGGTGAGCGGGGCGAGCCCCTCCGCCGGGTCGGTCGAGCGCACCAGCCGGCGCAGCTCCGAGTCCTCGATCGCGGTCATCGTGCTCCTCCTTCTGAGGTCGTCGGGTCCTGGGCGGCGCGGCTCTCGTAGAGCTCCGCGAAGCGCTGGCGGGCGCGGTGCAGCCGGATCGACGCGGCGTTCGGCGTGATCCCGAGGACCTCGCCGATCCCGCGGGCGTCGAGCTCCTCCCACGACCACAGCCGCAGCAGCTCGGCGTCGGACTCGCGCAACCGCGAGAGCACGAAGCGCACGGTGTCGTCGGTGGCGGACGGCCCGTCCGGGTCGCGCACCTCCTGCGGCGGGTCGACGACGGCGATGCGGTGCGTGAGCAGGACCTGGCGCCGCTGCATCCGGCGCGCGTTCTGCAGCTGCAGCCGGGCGACGCCGATCGACCACGCGATCGGGTCGTCCTCCGGCACGTCCGCGACGCGGCGCCAGAGCACGGCGAGGGTGGCGGCGAGCACGTCGTCGGCCGTGGCCTCGTCGGTGCGGCGCCAGAGGTAGCGGCGGACGGGGTCGGCGACCACGCCGGCGAGCGCGGCGAAGCGGTCGGGACCCGCGAGGGGAGCTGGCATGTGCCTCATGCTCCCTCCTGTCCGGCACGCCCGCCGTTCTTTCACCGGCGCGCCGACCCTGCTCCCGGCTGCGTCACGGCGAGCGCGGGCGCCCGTCTGCTCGGCGCACCTCCGGCACGCGATTCCGGCTCCGGCACGTCGTTCTGCCGGATCCCGGCGTGCCGGAGCCGATTCCGCGTGCCGGAGGTGCGCCTCCGCCCGCCCCGCCCACCTTCGGCTCGCGGTTCCGGCTTCGGCTCGCGGTTTTGCGGGCTTCCCGCGTGCCGGAGCGGTTTCCGCGTGCCGGAGGTGCGCCTCCGCCCGCCCCGCCCACCTTCGGCTCGCGGTTTCGGTTCCGGCTCGCGGTTCTGCGGGCTTCCCGCGTGCCGAAGCCGATTCCGCGTGCCGGAGCTGCGCCACCGGTCGCCGCGCGTACCTCTGGCTCGTGATTCGAGCTCCCGCTCGTGGTTCCGGCGGCTTCCCGCGTGCCGGAGCCGATTCCGCGTGCCGGAGGTCCGCCGGACCGCCGCCGTCGCCCGCCCCGCCGCCTCGCTACTCTGAAGCGCCCCCATCCCCCTTCCGCCGAGGAGCCCCATGCCCATCTGGTCCCTGCACGGCGACGGCCGCACCGTCGCGCCCGGAGCCGTCGTCGGCCCCGCCGAGCGGCTCAACTGGCCCGCGACCGTCGCGATCGGCATCCAGCACGTCGTCGCCATGTTCGGCGCGACCTTCCTCGTGCCCGTGCTCACCGGCTTCCCCGTCGCCACGACCCTGCTCTTCTCGGGCGTCGGCACGCTGCTGTTCCTCCTGATCACCCGCAACAAGCTGCCCAGCTACCTCGGCTCGAGCTTCGCCTTCATCGCCCCGGTCACCGCGGCGACGGCGGTCGGCGGCACGGGATCGGCGCTCGCCGGAGTCGTCGCCGTGGGCGTGCTGCTCGCGCTCGTCGGCTTCGTCGTGCAGTTCGCCGGACTCGGCTGGATCGACCGCCTGATGCCCCCGGTCGTCTCCGGCGCCATCGTGGCGCTGATCGGCTTCAACCTCGCCCCGACCGCCTGGTCGAGCTTCCAGCAGGCGCCGGTCACCGCGACGGTCACGCTCGCCGCGATCATCCTCGGCAGCGTCTTCTTCCGCGGCTTCCTCGGCCGCGTCTCGATCTTCGTCGGCGTCGTCATCGGCTACGTCGTCGCGCTGATCCGCCAGGAGATCGACTACTCCGCCGTCGCCGACGCCGCCTGGGTCGGCCTGCCGCCGTTCAGCTTCCCCGACTTCGCGTCCGGATCCACGTGGTCCGGCATCGCGATGTTCCTGCCCGTCGTGCTCGTGCTCATCGCCGAGAACGTCGGCCACGTGCGCGGCGTCGCCACGATGACCGACTCCTCGGTCAACCAGCACACCGGCCGTGCCCTGATCGCGGACGGCATCGCGACCACCGTCTCCGGCGCGTTCGGCGGCTCGGGCACCACCACCTACGGCGAGAACATCGGCGTGATGGCCGCGACCCGCGTCTACTCCACCGCCGCCTACTGGGTCGCCGGCGTCACCGCCGTGCTGCTCAGCCTCTCGCCCAAGGTCGGCGCGGTGTTCAACTCGATCCCGGCCGGCGTCCTCGGCGGCGCGACCACCGCGCTCTACGGCCTCATCGGCGTGATCGGCATCAAGATCTGGATCGACAACCGCGTCGACTTCTCCCGCCCGGTCAACCAGTACACGGCCGCCGTCTCCCTCGTGATCGCGATCGCCGGCTTCTCCTTCAGCTCCGGCGGCTTCGAGCTCGGCGGCATCGTCCTCGGCGCAGCCGCGGCCCTCGTGATCTACCACCTCGGCAACGCCGTCGCCCGCTGGCGCCGCACCGGCGCCGACGACGGCGGCCCCCTGCCCCCCATCGGCCAGCTCGGCGGCGACCCGCAGCACTGACCCGCGCTGCCCCCGCCGATCCGTCACGAACGGTCGTCCTCCGCGCCGGCGGACGACCGTTCGTGCCGGATCACGGGCGCCGCTCGTCCCGATTCGACACTTTCTGCTGGTCCCGCCGGCTCAGAACCGCAGAAAGTGGCGAACCGCGCGCCGGATCCAGCCCGAGACGCGTGGCCGGTGCTCGGACGCGTCGGTCTCGATACGCCGCTGCGCGGCTACTCGACCAGCATGGGGGCGGTGCTGCGCGGCTCTTCCATGAGCACGGGGGCGCCGCTGCGCGGCACTTCGACCAGCATGCTCTGGTAGCTCTGCCGTCTGCGCGTGGGCGCTTCATGTTGATCGAGTAGCCCTCGGAGAGGGCGTATCGAGATCCGCCGTGGCACGGGCGGGGGCACGGGGCCAGCGCGCTGGCGGGCGTGGGTCTCGATACGCCGCTGCGCGGCTACTCGACCAGCATGGGGGTGCCGCTGCGCGGCTACTCGACCAGCATGGGGTGCCGCTGCGCGGCTACTCGATCAGCATGAGGGTGCCACTGCGCGGCACTTCGACCAGCAGGGGGGTGCCGCTGCGGGGTCGGCGGCGCGGCCGCGGTCAGGCCTCCGCGGCGTGGAGGGCGAGCTTCGCGTAGAGGTCCTCGAGGAGGAGGCGGGTGTCGAGGTGGGTGTAGACGCGGACGTCGGGGCCGTCGCCGGCGCGGGGGCCGTACTGGCCGCCGGGGGTGATCGAGGGGCGGGGGACGCGCGCCGTGCGGCTCGAGGAGGCGTCGGGCTCGAAGGCGGAGAGCAGGGCGGTCGCGAGGACGAGCGGGCTGTCGCCGAGGGCGTAGGTCTCGCCGAAGCTGAGGCCGTGCGCGGCGCCCATGCGGAAGACGCCGTCGAGGGCGTCGAAGAGGTGCCGGCCGAGCTCGCCGGCGGTGCGCATCCGCACGCGCAGCTCGGCGACGGACGCGAGCGGCTGCCGGTACGCGTCGCGCGGGAACTGCTCGATCGGCAGCGCGGACGCGAACACCTCGGCGGCGGCGGGCACGTCGATCAGCAGGTTGTACTCGATCGGCATCGCGCCGGGCGGAGGGACGGCAAGGCCCGGATGCTCGGGACCGCCGATCCAGACCAGCGTCATCCTGGCGGCGATCGACGGCTCGAGGCGCAGCGCCGCCGCCACCTCGGTCAGCCCGGCGCCGGCGCAGAGGTACAGCGGCCGCGGGTCGTCCCGCAGCGCCTCCGCCACGATCGCGCGCGCGGCGTCCGACACCCCAGCATCCGGAGTGTTCGACCCCGCCACCACCGGCACGTCCGAGCGCCCGCAGAGCGCGAGCACCTCGCGCGCCGCCGCCGCCGCGTTGTCCGCCGTCCGGTCGGAGGGATCGAACGGGTCGCCCGGCCGCAGCCGCGAGCCGACGACGAGCGCCAGCTCGACCGACTCCGACAGCGCGTGCTGCGCGAGCTGCACCAGCCCGTCCGGATCGCCGGAGTAGTCGTTGTCCGAGATCACCCGCACCCGCGGCGGCACGCCGCTCACGACACGACCTTCGTCAGCCGCACAGCCATGAACTGCCGCGCCGGCAGCTCCACCCGGAACGACCCGGAGAACACCCCCGGCACCCGCGAGACCGTCATCCCCCAGGTGTCGATCACATCCACGATCCAGGAGTCGGAGGGGTCGCGCACGATCTGCCGGAACCGCGGCCGGTTGAAGCCGAAGTAGACCAGCTGCACGCCGCCGCCCCCGCCCCAGGGCGCGTCCCAGTCCGAGGGCAGCGGGTCGATCCGCCCCTCCGGCATCTCGGCGGTGATCCGCCGCAGGAAGGCGATCCGCGCCGGGCTGTCGCCGACGAGCTCGCCGCCCTTCGACCACCAGAGCTCCTCGCGGTCGTTGAGGTACGTCTCGCCGTGGCCGACGTAGCCGCCGCGCACCGCCCCCTCCCAGAAGCGCCGGACCATCTCCTCGCCGGTGATGTTGCCCCAGCCCTGGTCGATGTCGCCCTCGTAGGCGCACTCGTCGATCACGACCGGCTTGCCCCACTGCTCGCGCCAGGCGTCGGTGTTCTCTGCGGTGCGGTAGACGTCGATCCGCTGCACACTCGCGTGCGTGATCCACGGCCGGGAGTAGTCGTAGAAGCCGAAGCAGTTGTGGATGGAGAGCAGGTGGCCCACCGGGTCCTCGGCGACGACGAGCGCGGCGAGGCGCTCCCAGTCGTCGACGCTCTTCGACCAGAGCAGGTCGTACTCGTTGGCGAGCGACCACCAGACGTTCGGCGAGGCGGCCAGGCGCCGGACGACGTACCGGGTGACGAGGTCGTCGGCGGCCCGGCCCATGTCCGAGAAGCCCCAGCGGTCGTAGGCGTGGAAGAGGATCACGTCGGCCTGGATGCCGAGCCCGTCGAGGTCCGCGACCCGCTCCTCCAGCCGGCGGAAGAACGCGGGCACCGGCCGGTCGAAGTCCCAGCCGTCGCCGTCGCGCTCGAACGGATACAGCTCCGGCTCGTTCGTGTTGTACAGGTACGCCTTCGGGAACACGCAGTGCCGCACCTTGGTGAACGGCGCGTCCGCGAGCGTCGCGAGGGTCGCCTCCTGCAGCGCCTCGCTCTGGTGCGTCCAGGCGTACGCGGTCGTGCCGAGCGGCAGGTGCCGGGTGCCGTCCTCGTGCGCGAAGTGGAAGGTGTCGGCGACCCGCACCGGCCCGTGCGCGCCGGGCAGGGCGGCCTCCACGGTCACGGAGGCGGTGAGCCCGTCGAGCGAGCGCGCGGTGGACGCGGTGGACACGGTCCAGACGCCGGCGGCAGGAGGCAGGAACCGCACCCGGTACACCCCGTCGCCGTCGTAGAAGCCGCCGGCCCGCACCGTCTCGTCGCCGAGCGAGAACTCCGCCGAGAACTCGACGTCCACGAACGGATTGCCGTGCGCCGGCCCGTCGACGACGACCTCGGCCGGCGCCCACACGGTGCCGGAAGCGACCGGTCGCACCGCGGCGGACGCGACAGCGACGTCCTCGCCCTCGTAATCGGAGCGCGGCAGCACGGCCACCCGCTCCGGCCGCGGCGCCGCGACTCCGGAGTCGTCGACCGCGTCGAGCGCCGCCCAGAAGGAGGCCTCGCGCTCGGGGTCCGCCTTCAGCAGCGGATCCATCCCCACGACGAGTCCGACGGGGGCGGAGCGCAGCTGCACCAGCAGCGGCGAGTTGACGACGCCCGGGACGAAGCGGCGCACGACGTCGCCCGCCTCCCCGTGGTCGAGGACGGCGGCCAGGGTCGATTCGCGGGAGAAGCCCACGGTCACACCTCCACGGTGGTCAGGGTCTGCACGGTGCGCCGGAATTCGGCCTGCATGTCGAGGGAGTCGCGCTGGAGGAGCCACTGCACCTGCAGCCCGTCCATGGTCGCGATGACGCGGATCGCGGCGCTGCGCGGATCCACGCCCGGCACCAGCTGCCCGCGGGTGAGCATGTCGCCGAATGCGCCGGTGAACAGGTCGACGATGAAGCGGTAGCGGTTCGCGAAGTACTCGTGCGCCGGGTGGTCGGCGTGGGTCGCCTCCGCGGAGAGCACGCACTGCAGCTCGACGAGGCCGGGGATCTCGGTGTTGTAGGCGACCAGGTCGATCAGCGCGCGGACCGTGTCGATGCCGGGCACGGCGTCGCCGCTGGGCACCCGGACGATCGAGTGGTCGTCGCGGAGGGTGAGCACCGCCGAGAGCAGCTCCCACTTGTTGGCGAAGTGGTGCAGCACGCCGGCCTGGCTGAGCCCGACCTTCTCGGCGATCTCGCGCAGCGACGCGGCGTGGTAGCCGCTCGCGGAGAAGACCTCCAGGCCCGCGGCCACGATCTCGGCACGCCGGGCGGCGGTCTTGGCGTACTGCCCGCGCGGTCGCCGCGGGGGAGAGGTGGGGAGTGCCATGAAGTGCCTCCAGGCGCATCGTTGCGAGGGGGCACGGAGCCTCCGGTGCGAGAAACCTAGCCGCTAGAGGTTTCCGAGTCAAAAACCTGGTGCCGAGTCGGCTTTCGGAAAGCTCCCCGTCAGCGCCCAGTTCCAAGCGCCTCGCGGGACGTGAACGGTCACGAGAATCACGAAAACCTAACGGGCTGAAGTTTTTCTTCCCAAAACCTAGGGGTCGTCTGTTTTTCGTGTTAGCTTCCTCGGCACCGGTTCATGGGAGAACCGGGAGAACCTGGAGACCGAAGATGTTCCGATGGAAGAGGCTGGCGGCCGCTGCGATCGCCGTCACCACGATGGTCGGCCTGACCAGCTGCGCGGCCGACTCCGGCGGAGGCGCCTCCGGCGGCTCGAGCGAGACGCTCACGCTGGGTGCGATCCAGACCCTGTCGACGTTCGCCGCGGCGGACTCGTACTGGGCCAACGAGTCGCCGTACATGCAGGCCGTCTACGACAGCGTGCTGCGGGCCGAGCCCGACGGCACCATCACCGAGGGCCTCGCCTCGGAGTGGACCTACAACGAGGACAACACGGTCCTCACCCTGAAGATCCGCGACGGTGTGACCTTCTCCGACGGATCGACGCTCGACGCCGACGCCGTCGCGCAGAACCTGATCCGCTTCCGCGACGGCAACTCGCCGGACACGAACAAGATGGCCGACCTCGCCGACGCCGTCGCGACCGACGCCTCGACCGTCACGGTGACCCTCAAGCAGGCCAACCCGACGTTCCTCTTCTACCTGACCCAGAACGCCGGCCTCGTCGAGGCGCCCTCCGCCTTCGAGTCCGCCGACATCCAGACCGTCCCGGTCGGCTCCGGCCCCTACGAGCTCGACGCGGCCAAGACCGTCATCGGCACCTCCTACGCCTTCACCAAGCGCGACGGCTACTGGGACGAGGACTCGGTCCACTACGACAACCTGAACATCAACGTCTACAGCGACTCCACCGCTCTGGTGAACGCGATCAAGGGCGGTCAGGTCAACGCGGCCAACACGGTCGACAACAACGACCTCAAGGAGATCGAGGCGTCGGGCTTCACCGTCAACCCCTTCGAGCTCAACTGGACCGGTCTGCTGCTGCTCGACCGCGACGGCACCATCGCGCCGGCCCTGAAGGACGTCCGCGTCCGCCAGGCCATCAACTACGCGTTCGACAAGGAGTCGCTGCTGAAGGCCATCGGCCAGGGCTACGGCACCCCGACCACGCAGATCTTCCCGACCTCCTCCGAGGGCTACGACGAGTCGCTCGACGACGACTACCCCTACGACCCCGAGAAGGCCAAGGAGCTGCTCGCCGAGGCCGGCTACCCGGACGGCTTCGAGCTGAACATGCCCTCGAGCTCGCTCATCGGCTCCTCGACCTTCACGCTGATCCAGCAGCAGCTCTCCGAGGTCGGCATCACCGTCACCTACACCGACGCCGGCAACAACTTCATCGCCGACGTCCTCGCCCCGAAGTACGCCGCGACCTGGCTCACGCTGCAGCAGGACCCCGACTGGGCCCTGATCAACTTCGAGCTCAGCCCCAACGCGATCTTCAACCCCTTCAAGAACGCCGACCCCGAGCTCGAGACGCTGATCGAGGCCGTCCGCACCGCGGACGAGTCCGGCTACGCCGCCGCCGTCCAGGCCGTCAACGCCTACACGGTCGAGAACGCCTGGTTCGCTCCCTGGTACCGCCAGCAGTCGAGCTTCGTGACCGACGCGAACACCAAGGTCGAGACCCAGACGGGCAACGCCTACCCGTACCTCTGGAACATCACCCCGGCCTGATCCGGATCGGCGGGGGCCGGCTTCACGGCCGGCCCCCGCTCCCTCTTCTCCGCGCGTCACCGATCCGCTGATCAGGCCCGCGCCCTCCTCCGTTCGAAGGACCACTGATGACCAGGTTCATCCTGCGACGCGTCGTCTCGGGGATCATCCTCGTGGTGCTGATCTCCGTCGTCGCCTACGCACTCCTCTATCTCGGCGGCGGCGACATCGCCCGCCGCATCCTCGGGCAGAACGCGACGCCGGAGGCCGTCGCCCAGCGCGCCGCGCAGCTCGGCCTCGACCAGCCGATCTGGTCGCAGTACCTCGGCTGGCTCGGCCACGCCGTGACCGGCGACCTCGGCAGCTCCTGGTTCACCGGGCAGGCGGTCACCACCGCCATCTCCACCCGCGTCACCGTCACGCTCTCCCTGGTCATCGGCGCCACGATCATCTCCGCGATCGTCGCGGTCGTGCTCGGCGTCTGGGCCGCGGTCCGCCGCGGCTGGGCCGACAAGCTCGTGCAGCTGGTGTCGATCCTCGGCTTCGCGATCCCCGGCTTCCTGATCGCGCTGGGACTCGTCACCGTCTTCGCGATCAACCTCCGCTGGTTCAAGCCCACCGGCTACGTCAACCTCACCGACTCGTTCTCGGGCTGGATCGCCACGGTCACCCTGCCGATCATCGCCCTCGCGATCGGCGGCATCGCCGGTGTCGCCCAGCAGGTCCGCGGCTCCGTCATCGACGCGCTCCGCCAGGACTACGTGCGGACCCTGCGCTCGCGCGGCCTGCCCGCCAACCGGATCGTCTTCCAGCACGTGCTGCGGAACGCCGGCGGCCCCGCGCTCGCCGTCCTCGCCGTGCAGTTCATCGGCCTCCTCGGCGGCGCCGTCATCGTCGAGCAGATCTTCGCGATCCCCGGTCTCGGCCAGGTCGCGGTCACCGCGACCACCCAGGGCGACATCCCGCTGGTGATGGGCCTCGTGCTGATCACCGCGATCATCGTCGTCATCGTCAACCTGCTCATCGACCTGCTCCAGGGCTGGCTCAACCCGAAGGTGCGACTCTCATGACCGCCACGACTCCGCTGCCCGCCAGCACCCCGTCGGTCGGAGTGGAGGAGCGCGCCGCCCGCACGCACCTCTTCCGCCGCCTGCTGCACAACCCGGTCGGGCTCGTCTCGCTGGTCTTCCTCGCGATCGTCGTCCTCTCCGGGATCTTCGCGCCGCTGCTCGCCCCGGCCGACCCGAACCGCGCCTCGCTGCAGGACGTGCTCGCCGAGCCCGGCGCCGCGCACCTGCTCGGCGCCGACAGCGCCGGCCGCGACGTCCTCTCGCGACTGCTCTTCGGCACCCAGTTCAGCCTCGCCGGCGCCCTGGTGGCGCTCGCGGTCGCCGTCGTGATCGGCGTCACCAGCGGACTGCTGGCCGGCTACTTCGGCGGCTGGTTCGACTCCGTCTCGGCCTGGACCTCCGGCCTCGTGATGGCGCTGCCCGGCTTCGTCGTCCTGCTGGCGGCCCGCGCCGTCATCGGCCCGTCGATGTGGCTCTCGATGGCCATCTTCGGCGTCCTGCTCTCGCCGGCCTTCCACCGGCTGGTCTACGCCTCCGTCACCGCGGTGCGCGGCGAGCTCTTCGTCGACGCGGCCCGGGTCTCCGGACTCAGCAACGGCCGGATCATCGCCCGGCACATCCTCACCGTCGTCCGCGCTCCCGTCATCATCCAGGCCTCGCTGGTCGCCGGCATCGCGATCGCGATCCAGGCGGGACTCGAGTTCCTCGGCCTCGGCGACCTGTCGATCCCCACCTGGGGCTCGATGCTCAACGACGGCTTCTCCAACGTCTTCAACGCCCCGATCCTGATGCTCTGGCCGAGCCTCGCGATCGCGCTCACCTCCATCGCGCTGACCCTGCTGGGCAACGCGATGCGCGACGAACTCGAGCGCAGCGCCTCCGGAGCCAAGCGCTCGAAGAAGCGCAAGTCGGCCTCGGCGCCCGCGACGGTGCCGACCAGCCTGTCCACCATCGGCATCCAGACGATGCTCGACGAGGACGCCGCGGCGCCCAAGACCGTCGTGCACGAGGAGGAGGCCGGCGCCCGCAGTGCCGAGGAGATCCTCCGCGTCACGAACCTCTCGGTCGGCTACGGCCAGAACGACGGCTCGGTGAAGACGGTCGTCCACGACGTCTCGCTCGCGGTCCGCCGCGGCGAGATCCACGGCCTGATCGGCGAGTCCGGCTCCGGCAAGACGCAGACCGCCTGGTCGGTGCTGCGCCTGCTGCCCGAGGGCGGCCGGATCACCGGCGGCTCGATCGTCTTCGACGGCAAGGACCTCGCGCACCTGTCGGAGAAGGAGATGACCAAGCTCCGCGGCAAGCGCATCGCGTACATCCCGCAGGAGCCGATGTCGAACCTCGACCCCTCCTTCACCATCGGCACGCAGCTCGTGCAGCCGATGCGGATCTGCCTCGGCCTCTCCAAGTCGGCGGCGAAGGAGCGGGCGCTCGGCCTGCTCGCTCGGGTCGGCATCCCCAACCCGCAGCGCACCTTCGACGCCTACCCGCACGAGGTCTCCGGCGGCATGGCCCAGCGCGTGCTGATCGCCGGCGCCGTCTCCTGCGACCCCGACCTGCTGATCGCCGACGAGCCGACCACCGCGCTCGACGTCACGGTGCAGGCCGAGGTGCTGGACCTGCTCCGCGAGCTGCAGTCGGAGCTGAACATGGGCATGATCCTCGTCACGCACAACTTCGGCGTCGTCGCCGACCTCTGCGACCGCGTCTCGGTCATGCGCGACGGCCGGATCGTCGAGACCGGGCCCGTGCGCTCGATCTTCGCCGACCCCCGTCACCCCTACACCCGCGCCCTGTTCGACGCGATCCTCGAGGAGGGGCCCGCCCGCGGACCGCTCGTCGCCACCACCGCCGTGAAGGAGTCGAGCCGATGAGCGCCGCACCCGCCGCACCCTCCGAGCTGCTGCTGGACGTCAAGGACGTCGTCGTCGAGTACCCGGGCAAGGGCTTCCGCGCCAAGCCGTTCCAGGCGCTGAAGGGCGTCTCGCTCGACATCCGCCCCGGCGAGACGGTCGGCCTGGTCGGCGAGTCCGGCTCGGGCAAGACCACGCTCGGCCGCGCGGTGCTGGGGCTCGCCCCGGTCACCGGCGGCGAGATCCTCTACAACGGGCGCGACATCGCGCACCTCGACCGGCGCCAGCGCCGCGGGCTGTCCTCCGAGATCCAGGTCGTCTTCCAGGACCCGTACACCTCGCTCAACCCGTCGCTGACGATCGAGCAGATCCTGGTGGAGCCGCTCACCGTGCGGAAGGTCGACGCCAAGGTCGCCTCCAAGCGGGTGCGCGAGCTGCTCGACCAGGTCGGGCTGCCGCAGTCCGCGGCCGATCGCCTGCCGCGCGAGTTCTCCGGCGGGCAGCGCCAGCGGATCGCGATCGCCCGGGCGCTCGCCCTCGAGCCGCGGCTGATCGTCTGCGACGAGCCCGTCTCGGCGCTGGACCTCTCCACTCAGGCGCGCGTCCTCGACCTCTTCACCGAGATCCAGGAGCGCACCGGAGTCGCGTACCTCTTCGTCTCGCACGACCTCGCCGTCGTGCGGCACCTCTCGCACCGCGTCGCCGTGATGTACCACGGCGAGATCGTGGAGTGGGGCGACGGCGACCAGGTCACCTCCCGCCCGGAGCACGCCTACACCCAGCGCCTCTTCCTGGCGGCCCCCGTCGCCGACCCGGTCCGCCAGGCCACCCGCCGCGAGGAGCGCCGCGCCTTCGTGGCCGCCCACCCCTGACGCCCCTGCTGACACCCCCACCCCCGGACGCGCGCGCGTCCCTCCCCTCTCCGCGAGATGCCACTTATGAGCGCGACACGCCGCGTTATCGCGTCATAAGTGGCATCTCGCGGAAGGGGCCGGGCGGGGTGCGCCGTCAGAAACCCACTACTGCTAGGTTTTGAGGGACGACGACGTCGCCTCCCGAGAGAGAAAGAGTCACCGTGACCGACACCTCCACTGCTCCCCGCATCCCGGCCGAGGGACCTGACGCCGACGCCCTGCTCACCGAGCTGATCGGGCGCCTCGACCTCGAGGAGAAGGTGCAGCTGCTCACCGGCCGCGACTTCTGGACCACCTGGCCGATCGAGAGGATCGGCCTGCGCCGCATGCTCGTCTCCGACGGCCCGTCGGGTGTCCGCGGCGAGGTCTGGGACGAGCGCTCGCCCTCGCTCAACCTGCCCTCCGCAACCGCCCTCTCCTCCTCCTGGGACCGCTCGATCGCCCGCCGCTACGGCGCCGCCGCCGCGGTCGAGGCGCGCCGCAAGGACGTCGACGTCGTCCTCGGCCCGACCATCAACCTGCACCGCTCCCCGCTCGGCGGCCGCCACTTCGAGGGCTTCAGCGAGGACCCGGTGCTCACGGCCGATCTCGCCGCCGCCTACGTGGCCGGCGTGCAGGAGAACGGCGTCGGCGCCACTCCCAAGCACTACATCGCCAACGACTCCGAGACCGACCGCTTCACCGTCGACGTCCGGGTCGGCGACCGCGCGCTCCGCGAGCTCTACCTGCTCGCCTTCGAGCGCGCGATCGTCGAGACCCGCGCCTGGCTCGTGATGAGCTCCTACAACTCGATCAACGGCACCACCGCCACCGAGAGCGACCTGCTGGAGACCCCGCTGAACAGCGAGTGGGGCTTCGACGGCGTCGTCATCAGTGACTGGACCGCGGTCCGCACCGTCGACAGCGCCCGCGCGGCGCAGGACCTGGTCATGCCCGGCCCCGACGGCCCGTGGGGCGCCGCGCTGGTCGCCGCCGTCCGCGACGGCTCGATCGAGGAGTCCGTCGTGGACCGCAAGGTCCGCCGCATCCTCCGCCTCGCCGCCCGCGTCGGCGCGCTGGAGGGCTTCGAGCCCGCCGTCGCCGAGCCGGTCCTCGTCGAGGACGGCCGCGCCTTCGCCCGCGAGGCCGCCGCGGCCGGCAGCGTCCTGCTGCGCAACGAGGGCGAGCTGCCCTGGGACGCCTCGGCGCTCACCTCCGTCGCCGTGATCGGCCACAACGCCCGCGAGGCGCGCACCCAGGGCGGCGGATCCGCGACGGTCCTGCCCGAGAAGGTCGTCACTCCGCTCGACGGCGTCCGCGCCGCCCTGCCGCAGGCCCGCGTCGACTACGCCCTCGGCGCGGTCGTGCAGGACGGCGTCGCCCCGCTCGTCCTCGATACGATCACCAACCCGGTCACCGGCGAGCCCGGCCAGCGCGTCCGCTTCCTCGCCGAGGACGGCGCGGAGCTGTTCGTCGAGGACCGCCGCGCCACCTCGCTGGTCTGGTTCGGCGGCACCGCCCCGATCGCCGCGTCGGCCCGCGTCGAGTTCTCGACGATCCTCACCCCCGCCGCCGACGCGACCGTCCGCCTGGGCTTCGCCGTCGCCGGCACCGCCCGCGTCTACGTCGACGGCGCGCTCTTCCTCGAGGAGACCCTCGCCGCCGTCGGCTCCGACCTCGGCGCCGCGCTGCTCGCCCCGCCGTCGGTCTCCGCGCCGCTGACCGTCACCGCCGGCACTCCCGTCGACATCCGGATCGAGTACGACATCGTGCACGCCGAGGGCGACCTCGAGGGTGCGCTCGGCTTCACCTACGGCCTCGAGCCCGACGCCACCCCCGCCGACGAGCTGATCGCGGAGGCGGTGGCGCTCGCCCGCGACGCCGACGTCGCCCTCGTGGTCGTCGGCACCAACTCCGCGGTCGAGTCCGAGGGCTACGACCGCAGCTCCCTCGACCTGCCGGGTCAGCAGGACGCGCTCGTGCGTGCCGTGGCCGCGGTCAACCCGCGCACCGTCGTGGTCGTCAACGCCGGCGCTCCCGTGCTGCTGCCGTGGCGCGACGAGGTCGCGGCCGTGCTGGTCGGCTACTTCGGCGGCCAGGAGATGGGCGACGCGGTCGCCGACGTCCTGCTCGGCCGGGTCGAGCCCGGCGGGCGCCTGCCCACCACCTGGCCGGTCGCGATCGAGGACGTCCCCGTCCTCTCCACGCTGCCGACCGACGGCGAGCTGCACTACGACGAGGGCATCCACATCGGCTACCGCGCCTGGCTGCGCAGCGAGGTCGAGCCGGCCTACGTCTTCGGCCACGGCCTCGGCTACACCTCGTTCGAGCTCGTCTCGGTCTCGACGCCCGAGCCCGTCCGCGGCGGCGAGGACGTCGCGCTCCTCGTCGACGTCATCAACACCGGCGAGCGCGCCGGCAAGGTGGTGCTGCAGGCCTACGCCGAGCGCCGCGACTCCGCCGTCGAGCGCCCGGTGCGCTGGCTGGTCGGCTTCGAGAGCGCGACGCTGGAGGCGGGCGCGAGCGCGCAGATCGCCGTGACCGTGCCGACCCGCCTGCTCGCCACCTGGAACGACGGCTGGGAGTACGAGGCAGGGGCGTTCACCATCCGCCTCGGCACCTCGCTCGAGGACGTCCCGCTGGTGACCGAGCTGGAGCTGCGCGCATGAGCGCGGCCGTCGTGCCGGGCGGAGTCGCGCAGGGCGGGGTCGGCGCGCCCTTCCCGAACCCGCTGATCCCCGGCTTCAACCCCGACCCCAGCGTCGTCCGCGTCGACGGCGTCTACTACCTGGTCACCTCGACGTTCGAGTACCTGCCCGGCATCCCCGTGTACCGCAGCACCGACTTCGAGACCTGGGAGCGCGTCGGCAACGTCGCGACCCGCGCCGAGCAGATCGGTGTGGAGGAGGTGCCCACCGGCCTCGGCGTCTGGGCGCCGACGATCCGCCACCACGACGGCCTCTTCCACGTGATCGTCTCGGTCCCCGCGGGAGTCGGCACCGTCGTCTTCACCGCGGCGGACCCGGCCGGCGAGTGGAGCGACGGCACCGTCCTGACCGACGCCGACGGCGGCCCGCTCCAGGGCATCGACCCGGACCTCGCCTGGGACGAGGACGGCACCGCGTACGTCACCTACTCCGGCCTGATCCTGAGCGGCGAGGAGGCCGGCGCGCACCTCGGCATCCAGCAGGTGCGGGTCGACCTCGCGGCCGGTCGCATCCTGGAGGAGCCGCGCTCGCTGTGGTCGGGCACCGGCGGCGGCTTCCCGGAGGCGCCGCACCTCTACCGGCGCTCGGTCGACGGCCGGGACGTCTGGTACCTCCTCATCGCCGAGGGCGGCACGGAGCGCGGCCACGGCGTCTCGATCGCCCGGAGCGACGCGCCGACCGGCCCGTTCGAGACCGCGCCCGGCAACCCGTTCCTCACCGCCCGCGGCACCACCCGACCGGTGCAGAACACCGGCCACGGCGACCTGGTGGAGGGCCCCGACGGCTCGACCCTGATCGTGCTGCTCGGCGTCCGCCCGCGCGGAGCGACGCGCGCCTTCTCGGCGCTCGGCCGCGAGACCTTCGCGACCCGGGTGACGTGGGTGGACGGCTGGCCGGTCGCCGAGCCCGTCGCGCTCGCGCCGCGCGGTCCGCTGCGCGACGACGTCGACTTCTCCGGACCGCTCGACGCGGGCTGGATCGGCGTGCGCCGCCTCCCGACCGCGCTCGCGAGCGTCGAGGGCGGCCGGCTGTCGCTGCCGGGGGAGGGGCGCACCCTGCGCCACCCGCAGCCCACGTTCGTCGGCCGCCGCCAGCTCACCCAGACCATGCAGGCCTCGGTCGTCGCCGACGTGTCGGCCGGCGTCGGCGGGCTCGCCGTCCGCTACGACGAGACGACCTTCGCGTCGGTCGAGGCGGAGTCGACCGGCTCCGGCACGCGGGTCACCGCCCGCGCCGTCATCCCCTCCTTCGAGCAGGAGTGGACCGCCGAGCTTCCCGAGGGCCCGGTGACGCTGATGCTGGAGTCCGAGCGCGACGCCGGCGTCGGCTTCGGCCCCGGCCAGATGACGAGCGACTTCCTCGTCCTCCGCGCGGAGGCGGGCGGCGTCTCCCGCACCCTCGCCCGCATCGACGGGCGCTCCTTCACCGCCGAGACCGCAACGTCCTTCACCGGCCGCGTCCTCGGCCTCTACGCGACGACCGGCACGCCGACGTTCACCGCCTACCGCTACGCCGGCACCGACGACTGAGCCGCGGGTCTCGATACGCCGCTCCGCTTCAGGCTGCTCGACCAGCCTGAAGCGGAGCGGCCCGCGCTGCGGGCCGCCCTGTTGATCGAGCGGCCAGCGCCCCATGCTGATCGAGTAGCCCGCGAAGCGGGCGTATCGAGATCCACCGTTCTGCAGACGTCGGGTCTCGATACGCCGCTCCGCGGCTGCTCGACCAGCATGAAGCGGAGCGGTCCGCGCCTCATGCTGATCGAGTAGCCCTCGCAGAGGGCGTATCGAGATCCACCCGCTCCCGGGTTGTACCACGTCTGCGTCCAGCCGCAACCACGTGAACTCCCAGGCGGCTCGCCTCTACCGTCGAGGGAGGCGACCGCAGCAGCGGCCTGCCGCACACCGAGTGAGACATCAAGGAGCACTACCGTGTCGCAGATCATCGAGACCGTCGACGTCAACGTCCCCGTGTCCGTCGCGTACAACCAGTGGACGCAGTTCGAGGAGTTCCCCAAGTTCCTCGACGAGGTCGAGTCCATCCAGCAGGTCACCGACGTCCTCACCGTCTGGAAGGTGAAGGTCGGCCCCGTCGAGCGCGAGTTCGAGGCCAACATCACCGAGCAGCACCCCGACGAGCGCGTCGCCTGGAACAGCACCGGCGGCGAGACCGACCACGCCGGCGTCGTCACCTTCCACAAGCTCTCGGACACCGAGACCCGCGTCACCGTGCAGCTCGACTGGGAGCCCGCGGGCTTCCTCGAGACCGTCGGCTCGCTCGTCGGCGCCGGCAGCCACGCGGTCAAGAAGGACCTCAAGAACTTCAAGGAGTACATCGAGTCCAAGGGCTCCCCGGACGGCGCCTGGCGCGGCGACGTCGAGGCCTGAGCCCGATGTCGGACGACAGCACCCCGGACACCGGCACTCCTGAGGACGGCGGCCTCGGCACCGAGGGCACCATCCCCGACTCCGAGGACGGGATCGCCCTGGGCGTCTCGGGCGACTCGCACTTCAACCCCGAGGAGGACGCCCCGAGCGACTCCGAGGGCGAGGCGGACGAGAAGTAGCAGAACGATGTGAAGGGCCGGAGGCGGTGACGCCCCCGGCCCTTCGTCGTCTCAGCGCCAGGCCCGTGCGTACTGCGGCGGCACCAGCCCGAGCGGAGCCCCCAGCTCGCGCGCCATCCGCGACGGCGCGTGCGGGTCGCGCAGCAGCTCGCGCGCCAGCAGCACCACGTCCGCGTCGCCGCCGGCCACCACGCCCTCGGCCTGCTCCGCCGTCGTGATCAGCCCGACCGCCCCGACGGGAGCGCCGGTCGCCCGGCCCACCTCGCGAGCGAACGGCACCTGGTAGAGCGGCGCCACCGGGATGTCGGTCCCCTTCACGAGCCCGCCGGTCGAGACGTCGAAGAGGTCGACGCCCTCGTCGCGCGCCCACTCCGAGACCCGGATCGTCTCCTCGAGCGTCCAGCCGCCCTCGGCCCAGTCGGTGGCGGAGAAGCGCACCAGCAGCGGCAGCTCGCCGATCTCGGCCCGCACCGCGCGGACGACCTCGAGCAGGAGCCGCGCGCGGTTCTCCAGCGATCCGCCGTAGGCGTCCTCGCGGTGGTTCGAGAGCGGCGAGAGGAACTGGTGCAGCAGGTAGCCGTGCGCTGCGTGCAGCTCGATCACGTCGAAGCCCGCGTCCACGGCACGCCGGGCGGAGGCGCGGAACGCCTCGACGAGGCCCGGCAGCTCCTCGACGTCGAGCGCCCGCGGCACCGCGTAGCCCTCGAACGCGATGGCGGAGGGGGCGACGGTCTCCCAGCCGCCCTCGTCGACGGGGACGGAGCCGTGCCCGCTCCACTCGCGGTAGGTCGACGCCTTGCGGCCCGCGTGCGCGAGCTGGATGCCGGCGAGCGCGCCCTGGCCGTGCACGAAGTCGACGATCGGCGCCCAGCCCGCCTGCTGCTCGGCGTTCCAGAGCCCGGTGTCCCAGGGGCTGATCCGCCCCTCGGGGACGACGCCGGTCGCCTCGACGATCACGACCCCCGCCCCGCCGCGCGCGAGCGAGCCGAGGTGCACGAGGTGCCACGGCGTCGGCACGCCGTCCTGCGCCTCCACCGAGTACTGGCACATCGGCGCGGCCCAGACGCGGTTGCGCGCCGTGCGGGAGCGGAGGGTCAGCGGCTGGAAGAGGGCGGGGGAGTCGGTGGTGGTGCGAGGTGCGTCGGTCATCTCAGGGCCAACCGACGGAGCGGCCCGGGTATGCCCGCTGTCGCGCGGCGGCCGTCCGCTGGCGCCGCGCCGTCGCTCAGCGCGGCCAGGTCGCCCCGGGCGCCTCCTGCCAGACCGAGCTCGGCGGCGCGAGCGACTCCAGCTCCTCGAACAGCGCGTCCGGGATGTCGAGCGCGTCGTCCGCGACGAACGCGTCGTAGTGCTCGGCGCTCGTCGCGCCGACCACCGTCGTCGTCACCCGCGGGTCCCGGGTCGAGAACTGCAGCGCGGCGGCGGCGAGCGGCACGCCCGCCCGCTCGCAGGCCTCGCCCATCGCGGCGACCGCGTCGACGATCTCCTGCGGCGCCGGCGCGTACGCGTAGCTGCGGACCGGCTCGGGCCAGCGCGCGAGCGCCCCGCCGCCGTAGACGGCCGCGTTGACCACGACGACGCCGCGCGCGACGGAGGCGTCGATCAGCTCCTCGGAGGAGCGGTCGACCAGCGTGAACCGGTTGTGCGTGATCACCGCGTCGAAGAGCCCGGTGTTGACGTAGTGCCGCAGCATCGGCGCCGGCCCGCCCGAGATGCCGATGGAGAGCGCGACGCCCGCCTCCTTCATCGCGACGAGCGAGCGCACCGGGCCGTCCTCGGCGAAGGCCTCGTCGTAGGAGATGCGCTCCGGGTCGTGCAGGTAGAGCAGCGGCAGCACGTCCATGCCCAGGCGCTCGCGGCTCTCGTCGAGGCTGCGGCGCATCCGCTCGGCCGAGTAGCTGCCGGTCTCCGGGTCGCGGTCGAGCTTCGTGACGACGGTGATCCCCTCCGGGACTCCGCCGCGCGCCCGCAGCGCCTCGCCGATCAGCCGCTCGCTGTGCCCGAGCGCGTACTCGTTGGAGGTGTCGATCACCGAGACGGGGCGGCCGGCGCCGGAGTCGAGCACGCGCTCGAGCGCGGGCACCGTGTCGAGCGAGCCGACGCGGTCGGGGTTCCAGGACGTGCCGAGGGTGAGCCGGGTCACCAGGGCGCCGGAGGGGCCGAAGGGGCGGAGCGCGGAGGGCTGAGAGGTCATTCCGTCAGCCTGGCAGCCGCGCCCGTCGCCCGTCGAGGGCTCAGTGCACCAGAGGGCTCAGTCCACCAGAGGGCTCAGTGCACCAGCGTGCTCAGCCACACCACGACGAACCCGAGCAGCGTCGTCACCAGCGTGCTCAGCACCCGCCGCTTCCACGAGCTGCCGCGCCGCGCCGACATCAGGTAGCCGAGCGCCGCGAGGATCACGACACCCGCTCCGAGTGCCAGGTAGTACGCCGTCCACTCGTCCAGCACCCCGAGCGGCCCGAGCGCGAGCAGCAGCGCCGGCACGACCATCGCGGCGATCATCCCGATCGAGTGCCGGGCGGTGTCCCGCACGGCCGCGAGCACCGTGCGCGGAGTCGGATCCGACTCGGGCAGGCGCGCGATCGTCCCGGAGTAGAGGTGCGCGACCCAGAACACCGTCACCGAGCCGAGCAGGAACAGCAGGACGTCGAGATCGGTGTCCTTGTCCCAGCCGACGGCGATCAGCGTGATCGAGAGCACCGTGCCGTAGATGGCACCTTCGGTGCGCATCACCGCGCCGAGCACGCCGACCGCGACCACGGCGCCGGTGCGGGTGGTGACGATCCGCCGCTGCGGCGGCGCCTGCTCGAGGGTCGGGGAGTCGTCGGGATCCATGGAGCTCGGCCTTCCGTCGGGCGCGGGCGACCGGCGGCGGACCGGCCTGACCACACCCTAGGGCCTGTTCGCCCGCGGTCGCGTCTTCAGCGGCACGGGCGGCAGGGCGGCGAGCGACGGCGCGACGAAGCCGACCACGTCGGAGTAGTGCTCCTCCTCGCCCGAGCGGACGAACGACCAGCACTTGAGCGACGCGGGCCGGTCGCGCAGCGGCAGCGGACTCGCCTCGACGACCAGCGCTCCATCGCTCCGGTAGACCACCCGCGCCGGGACGCCGCGCCGACGGCCGTCGATGGTGTGGCTCGCGGTGGGGCGGAGCACGCCGTCGCGGCTGTCGAGGCCGATGGAGAGGACGGAGCGGAAGTCGTCCGAGGCGGCGCCCATGCCGATCAGGAAGTCGGGGCCGGTGCCGCGGAGCTGGAACACGACGTCGAGCCCCTTCTCGTGCCGGAGCGCGTACGTCGCGGTCAGCATGCCCCGGCCGAAGGAGGCCGCGCGCGCCTCGGAGTCCTCGTGGTGGGATCGGGCTTCCTGCTCGCGCATGCGGCGCTCCTTCGCGTCTCCGGCTCGGTCGAGGCGCCGCCCCCGCCGCTCGTCGTCTCCTTCACCGTAGAGGAGAGCCGCCCTATGATCGCGCCATGCCTCGCATTCCGGACAGCGTCCCCACGCCCGCGCTCGTCCTCGACGAGGCGGTCCTCGACCGCAACATCGCGGCCACCGCCCGCTCGGCTCGCGATCGGGGCGTCGCGCTGCGCCCGCACGCCAAGACCCACAAGTCGATCGAGATCGCCCGGCGGCAGCTGGCGGCCGGCGCGGTCGGCCTCACCGTCGCGACCGTGTCGGAGGCCGAGGTGTTCGCGGCCGGCGGTGTCGAGGACCTCTTCATCGCCTACCCGCTCTGGCTCGACGCCGAGCGCGCGGCCCGGCTGCGCGGCGTGCTCGAGCGGGCGCGGGTCCGGGTCGGCGTCGACTCCGCGGAGTCGGCGCGCCGCCTCGCCGCGGCGATCCCCGCCGGCCTCGAGGTCGTGGTCGAGGTCGACTCCGGCCACCACCGCAGCGGAGTGCCTCCGCAGGAGGCCGGCGCGGTGGCCGCCGCCGCGGCCGAGGCCGGGCTCGACGTGGTCGGCGTCTTCACTTTCCCCGGTCACAGCTACGCCCTCGACGGCCGCCGCGCCGCGGCCCGCGACGAGGCCGCCGCGCTGACGGCCGCCGCGGCCTCGCTCGCCGACGCCGGAGTCCCGGCCCGCGTGATCAGCGGAGGCTCGACCCCGTCGCTCGAGTTCGCCGACACCGGCGTCCTCACCGAGCTGCGCCCGGGCGTCTCCGCCCTCGGCGACGCGCAGCAGTGGGAGATCGGCACCATCGGCCCGGAGTCGATCGCCGTCACCGTGCTCGCGACGATCGTCGCCCGCCGCGACGACCACCTGATCGCCGACGCCGGCAGCAAGGTGCTCTCCTCCGACCGCGGCGCCGCCTCGACCGGCTTCGGCCGCCTCCTCGAGCACCCCGAGGCCCGCATCACCGTCCTCTCGGAGCACCACGCCACCATCACCGGAGTCGACCTCCCGCTCGGCACCCGGATCCGCATCGCCCCCAACCACGTCTGCGTCGCCGTCAACCTCGCCGACGACTACCGCGTCCTCCTCGCCGACGGCAGCACCGCCACCTGGCCCGTCGACGCCCGCGGCCGCAACACCTGACCCCGCTCGCGCCGAGACGTCCTCGAACGGTCGAGGCGTCCAGGTGCTGCTGGACGCCTCGACCAGTGCGGGACGCCTCACCGGCGTGCCCTCGTCCATGCTGATCGAGTAGCCCGCGTGGCGGGCCGCCCTGCATGCTGATCGAGTAGCCCGCGCAGCGGGCGTATCGAGATCCGCCAGGTCAGCGCCGCGGCACCCGCAGCCCGACCACCGCGGTCAGCCCGAGCAGCACGAAGGCCGACGCGAACGCCGCCGTCGGCGACGCCGCGTCCGCGAGCGCCCCCGCCAGCAGCGGCCCGACGACCCCGCCGAGGTCCGACGCCGCCTGGAAGAAGGACACCGGCTTGCCGCCGCGCTCGCCCGCCGCGTCGCCCACGAGTGCGCCCGGCGCCGTCCCCATGAACGCCGCCGCCGCTCCGTACACGCAGAGCAGCGCGATCAGCAGCCACAGCTCGTGCACCAGCGGCATCGCCAGCATCGCGACGGCCGCGACCGCGAACCCGCCGATCAGCGCGGGCCGCCGCCCGACCGTGTCGACGAAGCGCCCGGCCGGCGCCAGCGCGATCGTCTGCACCACCGCTGCGATGGCGAAGGCGATGCCCGTCCAGGCCGGCTCGTCGCCCAGCCCCTCGACGACGAGCACCGGCACGAGCGTCGCCCGGACGCCCATCGCCGACCAACCGAGCGCGAAGTTCGCGAGCACCGCGCTCTGATAGCGCCGGTCGCGCGCGACCTCGCGCATCGGCTTCGCCACGGCCGTCGCCGCCGCCGCCTCCGCGTCGCGGTCCGGCCGCTGCAGCAGCACCAGCCCGACGATCCCGGCGATCGCGAGCGTGCCCGCGTAGAAGAAGAAGGGAGCGGTCAGCGAGATCGCCGTCAGCACGCCGCCGACGGCCGGTCCCGCCATGCCGCCGAGCAGGAACCCGCCCTGGTAGAAGCCGATCGACCGGCCGCGCCGCTCCGGATCCGCCGTCCGCAGCAGCAGCGTCATCGCCGCGACCGAGAACATCGCGGAGCCGATCCCGCCCGCCCCGCGCAGCAGCAGCAGGTGCGCGTAGTCGCCGGCCAGCCCGACGAGCGCGCTGGACACCGCCACGATCCCGATGCCGACGGCCAGCACGATGCGCTCGCCGACCCGGTCGACGAGCGGCCCGACGAACGGATTCGCGACCAGCCGCATCAGCGCGAACGCCGACACCACCGCCCCGACCTCGACGTAGCCGACCCCGAAGCTCCGCACGTACACCGGCAGCACCGGCACGACGACCCCGAACCCCAGCATCACGAAGAACGCGACGATCCCGAGGACCTTCACATCGCGGGGGAGCCGCGCCCCGGGTTCACGGTTCTTCCACGGAGCACGCACCCACCGACGCTACCCCGTGCCTCCGACACTGCGATCCCGGACGGACGGTACCCTCACTCGGATGAGGCGGAGAAGCAGGGCGGCGGCAGTGCTCCTCGTCGCGCCCGTCCTCCTCCTCACCGGCTGCGCGCTCCCCGGGCAGACGCAGGACCCGGCCCTCTGCCCTCCGGTCGAGGAATCGTGGAACGCCTTCGCGGCGGACCCCGCGACGGCGAACCGCGAGGCGTTCGAAGCCGCCCTCGACGCGCTGCAGTACGAGTCCTCCACCTCGACCGCGGTCGACGCGGCGCGCTCGGCGAAGTCCGCACTGCAGAGCACCCTCGCCCGGAAGCCTGCTCGCAGTCCGTCCTTCTGGAACGCCCTCGACCTGATCGCCCGCGAGTGCTCCGAGGCCGGCGTCGACCTCTCCTTCGACGGCCACGGCGAGCCGCTGCCCGCCGTCGGCTGACCCGCCCAGGAATGCCGGGCCGGGACGCGCGTTGTCCTCAGGGATGACTTCCGCAGCAGACCCGTCCACCGTTCCCACTCCCGAGCAGCGCGCCCTCGTGGTCGGCGCCACCGGCATCGGCGGCTCCGCCCTCGTCGACCTGCTCACCGAGCGCGGCTGGCCCGTGACCGCCCTCTCCCGCCGGCCGATCGCCGAGCGATCCGGCGTCACCCCGCTCTCCGCCGACCTCCGCTCGGCCGAGGACCTCGCCCGCGTGCTCGTCGACGAGAAGCCGACCCACGTCTTCTTCACCGCCTGGTCGCGCCAGGCCACGGAGGAGGAGAACATCGCCGTCAACGGCGGCATGGTCCGCGACCTCCTCGCCGCGCTCTCGCACGCGCCGCTCGAGCACGTCGCGCTGGTCACCGGGCTCAAGCACTACCTCGGCCCGTTCGAGGCCTACGGCCAGGGCGCGATGCCCGACACCCCGTTCCACGAGGAGGAGGAGCGCCTCGACGCGCCCAACTTCTACTACGCGCAGGAGGACGAGCTCTTCGCCGCCGCCGAGCGCGACGGGTTCACCTGGTCGGTGCACCGCTCGCACACCGTGATCGGCCACGCGGTCGGCAACGCGATGAACATGGGCCTCACCCTGGCCGTCGCCGCGTCGATCCACCGCGCGCAGGGCACGCCGTTCGTCTTCCCCGGCTCGCTCACGCAGTGGAACGGCCTCACCGACATGACCGACTCCACCGTCCTCGCCGAGCAGATGCTCTGGGCGTCGACGTCGGAGGCGGGCCGCGACGAGGCGTTCAACGTCGTCAACGGCGACGTCTTCCGCTGGCGCTGGATGTGGTCGCGGATCGCCGAGCACTTCGGCGTCGAGCCCGTCGGCCCCGGCGAGGAGCCGCAGCCCCTCGAGCAGCAGATGGCCGGTGCCGACGAGGTCTGGCAGCGCCTCGTCCGCGAGCACGACCTGATCGAGCCCGACCTCGAGCGCGTCGCCTCCTGGTGGCACACCGACGCCGACCTCGGCCGGCAGATCGAGGTCGTCACCGACATCAGCAAGTCGCGCCTGGCCGGCTTCGGCGTGCACCACCGCACGGTCGACTCCTTCACCGCCCTGTTCGACCGCTACCGCGCGGAGCGCCTGATCCCCTAGGCGCCCGATCCGGCAGGCGCCCGATCCGGCAGGCGCTGGATCCCGGAGGTCCGCGGCGCCGGGTCGGCGGCCCCGTCCGGTCGCCGACCCGTCGCCCGCACGACACCCGGGCGACACCCTGCGTCCCCCCGCGCTGCCTAGCGTCACGGCATGGCGGCGGCGGGGTACGGACGGGTGGGCACCCGGTGATCGAGCGGGTGGACCCGTTCCTCGGCACCGAGGCGACCCTGCTCCCCGACGCGACCGGGCTCGCGGCGACCTGGTGGTCGCCCAAGCCGCAGATCGGCAACACGCACCCGGGCGCGACCTTCCCGCTCGGGATGGTGTCCGCCTGCTCCTATTCCGGCGCCTACCCGACCGGCTACGGCCGCTACGACCTGGCGCTCGAGGGCGTCCCGCCGACGATCCAGGACGGCCTCGTCGCCTCGGGCTTCACGCACTTCCAGCAGTCCGGCACCGGCGCGATCCGCAAGTACTACAACTACCTCCGCGTCACGCCGATGCTCGAGCCGCTCGACGAGCTCGGCCGCAGCTGGGCGATCGAGGACGAGGTCGCCGAGCCCGGCTACTACGCCGCGACCCTCTCCTCCGGGATCCGCGCCGAGCTCACCGTCGGCCCCGCCTCGGTCGTGCACCGCTACACCTTCCCCGAGCACCGCAGCGCCCGCGTGGTCGTCGACCTCTCGCTCGGCGGCCTGGCGATCCCGTCCGGAGCGACGATCCCGCTCCGCGCGCAGCTGCACTCGATCTCGCCGGGCGTCGCGGCCGGCGAGGTCGTCATGGAGGGCGCGCCGCTCGCCGTCAACCTCGAGTGCGACGCCCTGCAGTGGCGGCAGATGCTCTGGTACGACCGCCGTCTGATGCCCGGCGGCACCCGGCTCGACTTCGACCACATCCGCCCGACGACCCTCCGCCCGTTCGGGCTGATGTGGGCCGGGCCGAGCACGGCCGGCCAGACCGTCGAGCTGCGGATGGGCTTCTCCCTCCGCGGCACCGAGCGCGCCCGCGAGAACCTGCACCGCGACGTGCCGCCGACGACCGGTGGCTTCGACCAGCGCCGCGACCGCACCCGCAAGACCTGGCGGAAGCGCCTGCGCACGATCGCCGTGGACACCCCCTCGCCCGAGCGCGAGACCGTGTTCGCCACGGCGCTCTACCACTCGCTGATCAAGCCCTGCCTGGCGCCGGACGAGAGCCCGTTCTGGCCGACCGACGGCCCGTTCGTCTTCGACCTCAGCACCATGTGGGACATCTACCGCACCCAGCTCCCGCTGCTCACCGCCCTCCTACCCGAGCGCGCGGTCGAGATCGGCGCCGCGCTGCTCACCATCTGCGAGGAGGAGGGCAACTTCCCGATCGGCTACCGGATGGCCAAGGGCAGCGACCGCTTCTCCCGCCAGGGCAGCGCGCTCGCGCACACCTTCCTCGCCGACCTCTGCCGCCTCGGCCTGCCCGGCATCGACTGGGAGGCGGCCCTCGTGCACATGGGCGAGGACCTCAAGCGCACCTACGGTGAGGAGTTCCTGGCGGCGGGGGAGGCGCACCCGATCAGCCACACCCTCGACCTCGCGCACGGCTACTGGTGCACCGCGGTCGTGGCGCGGCACGTCGGGGACCACCTCCTCGCCGACCAGCTCGAGGAGCGGGCGGCGCAGTGGGTGAACGCGTACGACCTGCGCTCCGGCCTGCTCAAGGACTCCACCTACTACGAGGGCACCCGGCACAACTACTCCTTCCGCCTGCTGCACGACATGGCCGGCCGCATCGCGATCAGCGGCGGCGACGACGCCTTCGTCGCGCAGCTGGACGAGTTCTTCGGCTACGGCGCCCAGCCCGTCGTGCAGCCGGGACTGCGCCCGGACCGCGCGGAGATGCTCGCGGGCGCGGCGCTCGGCCGCTTCGAGGGGCTGAACAACGAGCCCGACATGGACGCGCCCTGGGCGTACCACTACGCCGGCCGCCCCGACCGCACGGCCGAGATCGTGCACGGGGTGCTGCACCAGCGCTTCGGCGCGGGTCGCGGCGGTCTGCCCGGCAACGACGACTCCGGTGGCCTGAGCTCCTGGTACGTCTGGGCGAGCCTCGGGCTCTTCCCGGTCGCCGGCCAGGGGCTGCTGCTGGTCAACGCGCCGGCCTTCGCGCGGGCGTCGATCGCGGTGGGCGGGGCGGACGTCGAGTTGCGCACGACCGGCTTCGTCGAGCCGGTGCCGGGCGGGCCCGTCCAGTACGTGCAGTCCGCGGAGCTGAACGGCGCACCGCTCGACGCGAGCTGGATCACCGCCGCCGAGCTGCACCGCGGCGGCGAGCTGACGCTGCACCTCGGCCCCGAGCCGGCCGGCTGGGGGAGCGCCCCCGAGCACCGCCCGCCGTCGTTCCCGCGGCACTGAGCGCCCCTACCGTCTCCACCCACTCCACCCCTCCACCCCGCCCGCACCGATCACCCCTGAAGGAGCACCATGGACCAGAGCACGCACGCCCACACCGTGCAGAACCGACTCGTCATCGTGGTCCGCGCGGATCCGGTGATCTGCGGGCACTCGGTCGAGGCCCGCAACCTCGCCGAGACCGCCCTCGAGCGCGGCTTCGACGAGGTGCGGATCGTCACCTGGCCGATCGAGCGGCTCCAGGCCGCCGGCCTCCCGCTCAAGCCGCTCGACGCCGTCCTCCCCTACAGCGACGGCATCATCGTCGAGCGCCCGGAGCCCGTCGGCGACTACAAGGTGCCGGACGGCCGCTTCCTCGCCGGCATGGTCGGCCGCCTGGTCGAGCTGTTCACCGACGGCGTGCCCACCGTCTGCCTCTCCCTCTACCTCAGCCCGCACACCCTCGCGGTGGCGGACGCCCTGCGCGCCGCCTGGAGCACCGGACTCCCGGTCGACGTCACCACGATCGCCGAGGCGGTCGGCTCCGACGTCACCAACGTCGTCCGCCGGGCGGTCGAGGAGGGCCGCCTCGGCGCCGCCGCGCACATCTTCGCCTCGTACCTCTCGCAGGACCACTGCGTCGCCGTCTCCGAGTACACCCGCGACCTGATCGTCGAGGAGGCCGAGCGGATCGACGCGGTGCACGGCACCCGCTTCGCCGAGCAGTGCCGCGCGCGCATCGAGATCTCCTACCCGGCGATCGACTCCGACGCCTACACCGGGCTCGACCCGGCCGTGGTCGACGAGGTGGTGCGCGCGCGCGGGCTGCGCACCGACGGCTACGTGCTCTTCCTCTCCCGGCTGACGGAGGCGAAGGGCGTCGAGGATCTGATCGCCGGCTACGAGCGCAGCGCCGTGCACGCGGACCGGGAGCTCGTCATCGCCGGTCGCGGTCCGCAGGAGGCGGAGCTGCGGCGCCTGGCGGCCGCGTCGCCGCTGGCACACCGCATCCGCTTCCTCGACGACGTCGGCGACGCGGAGAAGCCCTACCTGATGGCCGGCTGTTCGGCGTTCGTGCTGCCGAGCAAGCCGCGCCCGGAGTTCGTCGAGACCTTCGGCATCGCGCTCGCCGAGAAGATGCTCGCGGGCGGCGGACCCGTCATCACGACCCTGACCGGCGGCATCGGAGAAGCGGTCGGCGAGCACGCGTTCATCACCCCGGTCGACGCCCCGGACACGATCGCCGCGCTGCTCGACCACGTCGTGCTCGAGCTGACCGCCGAGGACCGGGCGCAGCGGGCCGTCGCGGCACGCGAGTACGCCCTGCAGTTCGACCGCCGCCAGGTGTTCGACCGGATGTTCGCCCGGCTCGGGCGCCCGGTGCAGGCGGGACAGGCCGCCTAGGCGCCGCCCTCGGCCGCGACGGCCAGGCGGTAGCGGACGAAGCGGAGGGTGAAGCTGTGCCGGTCGCCGGTGCCGAGGCGCTCCGCCAGCACGCGGATGCCGAGCACGGCGACGACGCGCCACCACTCGAGCTCGTCGGCGACGACGGCGGTGAACTCGTCGCCGGGCCGGACGTCACCGGGATCCGTGCCGGGGGCCTCGGCGCTGGAGCGCGGGGCGGTGGTCGTGTCGAGCATGGCGCCGACTCCTGTCGGCAGGCCTCGCGGGAGCGCTTCGGGTGCGCCGCGCACCCGGATGCCGGGCCCACGAGAGGGGGAGCTCGCTACCCGGCATCCGGTCATGCGCGCGGTCACGGGGTCGAGCCCGCCGGAACGAACCCGGACCGCACTCGAAGTGTAGGCCTGTGGCCTGGGCGTGGCGCGGAATGTCAAGCGCTTGCGAGGCAGTTCGGAGAGTCCGACAGATATCGGCGAAGTCGATGCCGGCCGGTCGTTCAGAGACGGCCGGCGCCAGGCGGCGAGCGTCAGTCGGCTGACGTCAGTCGGCTGGCGTCAGGCTGCGGGCTCCGCGCGGCGCAGCGGCACCGCGGTCGCACCGACGGGCTCGGGTACGATGCGCAGACCGGCGCCGCTGTTGGCGCGCTCCATCAGGGCCTCGATCCACTCGGGGTTGATCGTGGGCTGGCGGCTGCCCTTGAAGTCGAACTGCAGCGGGATGGTGGGGTGCATCCACACGCCGCGGCGGCCGGTCCCGGCGTTCGGGCTGGCGTCGAGGGTGAGCAGGAAGCGCTCGTCCCGGCGGAACTTGTTGATGATGACGATCTGCAGGTGGGCCAGAGTCCGGTCGTCGACCTCGATGGCCGCCGGAGGAGTGCCGTACATGATGCTGCCCATGGTCTTCTCCCGTTCGCACGAAGACAGGAGCCTGTCCCTGTCGCTAGAAAGACTGTCTACTAGTTTGACTAACGATGTCAAGCCGGGCCGGATGAACGGACGGTGACGCCCGGAGAGCCCGAGCACCCACGCCGAGGACGCGTGTTCCGCAGAGAATGCGGAGGGTGCGGCCGAGCCGAGCGGCTCAGGCGCGGCGTCGCTCGACGGTGAGCTCGTGGTCGGCGTCGTCCTCGAGGACGTCGCCCTGCTCGCCGGGGATCTCGACGATCTCGCGGACGGTCTGCAGGAAGCGGACCACCGCGCTCGCCTCCTCGGGGGAGAGCTGCTCGGCCGCGGCGAGCATCCGCTGGTTCATGTCGTCGAGCGTCTCGCGCACCTCGCGGTGGGAGGTGGGGGTGGCGACGATCCGGATCGCGCGCCGATCGCTCGGGTGCGGCTGGCGGAGGACGTGGCCGCTCTTGACCAGGCGATCGATCAGCACGGTGGTGGAGGCGGAGGAGATGCCGAGGTAGGCGGCGAGGTCCTTCGGGCTGACGTGCTGGCCGCCCTGCTGCCGGCGCATGAGGAACTGGACAGCGAGCAGATCGTTCTCGCCCATGCCCATCGATCCGCGGGTCCGCCGGCGCATCGCGCTCTCGGCCGTGCGGAAGGCCCGCATCGCGCCGAGGACCTCGGCGGCCCCGGGCGCGCTCGGAACGGCCGGGTGCCGGAGGGCAGCCGGTCGAGTCAGCGCGACCTCGTCCATGCACCACAGCTTAGACAGTCATGTAGCAAGAAGATCTAGTCATGTACAACCCCGTCCTGGTGCTTGTCCTCGGCGACCGCAGACGGTACGAATGGACAAGCTAGTTAGACGAGCTAGCGAAATCAGGACGAGGAGGACGGCATGCTCGACACCGCACCGGTCCTCCCGCTCTCGGATCCCCTGCTCGGCACGTCTCTGGCCGATCGCTACCTCCTGCTCGAGCGCATCGGCGAGGGCGGCAGCGCGACCGTCTTCCGCGCGCGCGATCTCCGTCTGGCGCGATCCGTCGCCGTGAAGGTCTACCGCGAGATCGCCGACACCCCGAACGAGCGGTCGCGGCGCGAGCGCGAGGTGCGCCTCCTGATCGACTCCCGCCACTCCTCGATCGTCGAGATCCTCGACCAGGGCGAGATCGCGACGGAGGAGGGCGCGCTCGCCTTCCTCGTCCTCGAGTACTTCGATCCGGCCGACCCCGCCGCCGGCTGGTTCGCCTCGGGCGACGAGCGGCTGCTCGCCGAGGTCGGCGCTCAGCTCGCCGACGCTCTGGCGCACCTGCACGCGCGGGACGTCCTCCACCGGGACGTGAAGCCCGAGAACGTGCTGGTCCGCACGCGGTCCGTCGCCGCCGCCGGTGCCCTGCACGAGGCGAAGCTCAGCGACTTCGGCATCGCGCGGGCCGTCGACGACGCGCGGCTCACCCGCTCGGACGTCCTGGTGGGGACCGCGGCGTACCTCAGCCCCGAGAGCCTCGGCTCCGGGACGGTCGGCCCGGCGTCCGACGTCTACTCCCTCGGCCTGGTGCTGCTCGAGGCGGTCTCCGGACGTCGTGCCTACACCGGCACCACCCTGGAGATCTCGCTGCAGCGGATGCACCACGCTCCGGTCGTCCCCGACTCGGTGCCCGAGCGCTGGCGCGGGCTGCTGACCGAGATGACCAGGCTCGACCCCGCCGCCCGCCCGAGCGCCGACGAGGTCGCACGCCGACTGTGGTCGGGACTGCGCGACCAGCCGCAGGCCACGCCGTTGCGCAGCGGCGTGCACGGGGCGATCGCGGCGCTCTCGGCGGTGGCGGTCGGCGTCGCCTCGACGCTCGCTCTGCTCGGTCGCCTCGGCTGACGCGTCGACCCCGGTCCCGCGCCGCCCAGGTGGCGGGCAGGAGTGCTGTCGTAGTCTCCCGGTGACCGTCGACCCGCTGACCGTCGACCGACGCCGACCGTCCGCTGCTCTGGCCGCGGACCCGAACGGAGCCGATCCCATGAGCCCGCGCCGCCTCTTCCGCATCCTGTCGATCCTCGAGGCGGTGACCTGGACGCTCCTGCTCGTCGGCATGCTGCTCAAGTACGCCGTCGGAGTCGGCGACTGGCCGGTGAGCGTGGCCGGCCCGATCCACGGCTTCGCGTTCCTCGCCTACGGGGCGGCCGCGCTCGTCCTCGCGGTGAACCAGCGCTGGACCGCCGGAGCGACCCTGCTCGCGCTGGCCAGCGCCGTGGTGCCGTACACGACGATCCCGCTGGAGCGCGGCTTCGAGCGGCGCGGGCTCCTCGAGGGCGACTGGCGCCGCGAGGCGGGCGCCGACCCGCGTGACCGGAGGCTCCCGAGCCGGCTGCTGCGCTGGGCGCTCGGCCGCCCGGTTCTCGCGGCCGCCCTGGTCCTGGCCGCCGTCGCCGCGCTCTTCGCCGCGCTGCTCGTCGTCGGCCCGCCCGGCGGTGGCGAGGCCTGACGCGCCTGATCGGATCGCCCGCGGAGCGGTCGCATCGAGATCCACCCGCGTCAGCATGCCGGCGGATGCTCGCCCGAGCATCGTGGGTCTCGATACGCGCTGCGCGCTGCTCGACCAGCATGTGCGCACGCACGCCGGCGCACCCTGCGCGGTTCCTGCAGCACGTGCGGGCTCGCCCCGACGTCCTGCGCGCGATTCCCGCTGATCGAGTAGACCGCGCAGCGGGTGTATCGAGCGGAGGGGGCGCCTTCGGCGCCAGCGCAGGGCGGGGAAGAGACCGACGTCCTTGCGGTGGTGGGTCTCGATACGCCCCTGCGGGGCTACTCGACCAGCATGTCTGCGGGCGTCTCTTCCAAGTAGATCCCCCCACCTTCAGAACGGCGCGGGAACATCGACGAAGTGCGGCCGTGGAGGCGGGTCGGGCGGACGCCCGGGGAGTGCCGGTGGCTGGCTGCTGATCCGCCGGCCCGTCGGGCTCGTCCAGACGATCGTCCCGTCGCCGCTTGTGACGTAGGTCCACTGGTCCCCGTGCCGGATGTGGTGGTGGGACGTGCAGAGCGAGACGAGGTTCTCCAAGGACGTCTCTCCGCCGTTGCGCCATTCGAGGGTGTGGTCGGCCTCGCTGGTCGCGGCGGGGCGGGTGCAGCCGGCGAAGCGGCAGGTCTGGTCCCGCAGCTGCAGGTGCAGGCGCATCTGCGGCGGTGGGACGCGGTGGGTGCGGCCGACGGAGACGACCGCGCCGGTCTCCGGATCGGTCAGGACCCGGGTGAACGAAGGAGCCGTGCGGATCAGCTCGCGGGCGATCGGGGCGGGGACCGGTCCGTAGCCGTCGAGATCCGCGGGCGCGTCGTCCAGACCCACGGCCGTCGACGCGGCGAGTGTCAGCCGGACCTCGGCGCGGACGCCGGGGACGAAGGTCGGGTCGGGTCGGTGCTCGGCGTTCGGCGTGGTGCCGGCGATGTCGCCCTCGCAGAGCAGGTCGACAGCGGCGTCGGCGCTGAGCTGCTGGAGGGTGCGCGGGTCGCCGTCGTCGCGAAGGGTGCGGGCGATGCGGCGCAGGCGGTCGTAGGCGCCCGTCACCGCCGTTGCGGGGGCGTGGACGCAGAGGGTCGCCATGCCGTCGACGTCCGGGGTGACCCAGACGGCGCGGTCCTCCTTCGCGCGGGCGTGACGCTCGGCGAGGGGCTCCTCGTGCAGCTCCTCGCGCCAGCGGCTCAGTGTGCGACGCAGCTGGGTGGTCGTCATCGTGAGAACGGCGTCGGCAGCGCGCTCGTCGAGCGCCGCGCGGGAGGTCTCGGGGAGGCTGCTCGCGGTCCGGCAGATCGCCTCACCGGCCTCCCAGAGGATCCGCGCGTCTCTCAGCAGGGCGCGGGTGAGGGGAAGGTGCTCCATCAGCATCTGCGCGGTCTCGAGCCGTCGGCAGACCTCCCGCTCGGACACGCCGAGCGTCACCGCGAGTTCGGCACGGATCGAGCGCTCGACGAGGTCCCGGGTCTCGCTCCGGGACGCCCCGCGGGCGAACGCTTCCGGGACGGTAAGGGCGACGCGGTGGCCGCGGTGCATCCGTTCTGCCGCTTTCAGGCGCGTCGGGGATGCGGCGCGCTCGGCGGCGGCGGCGTCGGTGAAGCAGTCGCGCACCTCCGCGAGTGCTGCCGCGTTCTCATCTTCAGACATACGCGTATTGAAGCAGGAGCCACCGACTGCCCGGTCGGAACCAGGGGCTGACCGGGGACAAAGTCGTCGGAACGCGAGTGTGGAGGAGACCCGCTCCCGGATGTCTCGGCGATGGTGGGTCTCGATACGCCGCCGAAGGCGGCTACTCGACCAGCATGCACGGGCCGCCGGAGGCGGCTACTCGACCAGCATGCAAGGGCCGCCCGAGGCGGCTGCTCGACCAGCATGCACGGGCCGCCGGAGGCGGCTACTCGACCAGCATGAACGGCTGCCCTGCGAGATGCCGGACCGGCATGGGGCCCCTCTCTTGCTGGTCGAGTAGTGCGCGCAGCGCGCGTATCGAGACCCACTCGCGTCACAGGGACGAGCCTGCGGACCGGCCTTGCTGATGACGGCGGGTCTCGATACGCCCTGCGGGCATCTCGATGAGCAGGGGTCTCCCTGCGGGCGACTCGATCAGCAGGGGATGCGGCGCGGCGTCAGGACGCGCGGGTCGCGGCGTCGATCAGGATCTCGGCGGCGCGGCGGGCGTGCAGGGCGGACTCGGGGGTGCCCGAGATGGCGGCGGTGGTCTGCGCGCCCTCGGCCAGGATGGCGAGCTGCTGGGCCAGCTCGGGGCCGCCGCCCACCTCCTCCGTCAGCACGGCGAGGAAGCGCTGGAAGGTGTCCTTGTGCTCGCGGGCCAGCTGCGCGACCGCCGGGTTGGACGAGCCGAACTCGCCGAAGGCGTTGATGAAGCTGCAGCCGCGGAAGGAGTCCTCGGAGAACCAGTCGAAGAGGAAGTCGTAGATCGCCAGGAGCTTCGGGCGGGCGCCCGCCGCGGCGGCGACCCGGCTGCGCACGCCGAGCGTCCACTGCTCGTGGCGGGCCTGGAGCACGGCCAGGACCAGCGCCTCCTTGCTCGGGAACTCCGAGTAGAGCCGCTTCAGCGAGACGCCGGCGGCGGTGCGCAGCGCGTCCATCCCGACCGACTGGATCCCGCGCTCGTAGTAGAGGCGGTCGGCCGCCGCGAGGATCGCCTCGCGGGGAGGCGTTGCTTCGAGCGTCGGCGGCGTCATCCCTCCATCGTAGGCGCTGAGGGAACGCGCGTTCTCAGTTGTCCGACACTCGTTCGGCACTCAGCGCCCCGAGGCCCGCCCCGGTGTCGGTGGCTGCTGCTAGCGTCGGCCCCGCTCGGACCCCTCCTGATCGTCACCGGCGATCGGGCCCGCGCGAGAGGCGGTCCCCGTGGTTCTGGCGATGCAGGCGGACGACTTCGGCGGGCCCGAGGCCCTCCACGCGGTGACGACCGAGCCCGGCGAGCCCGCCGCCGGCCGGGTGCGGATCCGCGTGCGCGCCGCGGGCGTCAACCCCGCGGACGCGAAGCTCCTCCGCGGTCTCTTCGGTCGTGGGCGCACCCCCGTCCGGCCCGGCAGCGAGGTCGCGGGCGTGGTCACCGCCGTGGGAGAGGCAGCGACGGGGCCGCTCGGCGACGTCCGCGTCGGCGACGAGGTGGTCGCCTTCCGCGTCTC
The DNA here is from genome assembly GCF_022815565.1 of Rathayibacter sp. VKM Ac-2926. NCBI lineage: Bacteria > Bacillati > Actinomycetota > Actinomycetes > Micrococcales > Microbacteriaceae > Rathayibacter > Rathayibacter sp. VKM Ac-2926. Next base: position 198,240 of record NZ_JALGRS010000002.1, read on the forward strand.
CGGCGGCTACGCCGAGGAGCTGGTCGTCCCGGCCGCCTCGGTGCTGCCGAAGCCGCCGGGCCTCGCCTGGGAGCAGGCGGCCGGGCTCCTGCTCACCGGCACGACCGCGGTGCATCTGCTCGAGGCGACGCACGTCTCCGCCGGCGACACCGTCCTGATCCACGGGGCGAGCGGCGCCGTCGGCAGCCTCCTCGTCCAGCTCGTGCGCGAGCGCGGCGCCCGTGCCATCGGCACGTCCAGCGAGCGGGGCGCCGCCGTCGTCGAGCGCTTCGGCGGAGAGTCCGTCCGCTACGGCGCCGGCCTGGTGGAGCGGGTGCGCGCCCTCGCCCCCGACGGCGTCGACGTCGCACTCGACACGGCCGGCACCGACGAGGCGCTCGACGCCTCCGTCGAGCTCGTCGCCGACCGCTCCAGGATCGCCACCGTCGCCGGCTTCGAGCGCGGCGCGGCGCTCGGCGTCCTGGTGCTGGGCGGCGGGGCCGGCGCCGACCCGGGCACCGCTCTGCGCGACGCCGCCCGGGCACCGCTGCTCGAGCGGGCCGGCCGGGGTGAGCTCGAGGTGGTGCTCGGCCCCTCCTTCCCGCTCGCCTCGGCCGTGGAGGCGCTCGCGCTGGTCGAGTCGGGCCGCGCCGGCGGCAAGGTGGTGCTCCTCCCCTGAACGCCGTCGACCCCAGCGCCGCAGACTCCCGACCCGTGGACCCGCGCCCCGTCGACCTCGTCGCGAACGGCCCCTTCGACGTCGTCGGCGCCGCGAACCTCCTCCTGCACCACGCGCTGCCCGGTGTCGATCGGGTCTCCGACGACGGACGGCGGCTCGAGCGGCTCGTCACCGTCGGGTCGCGGGCGGTGCCGCTCGCGCTCGAGCTGACCGCGACCGGCGTGCGGGTCACGACGACCGACCCCGCCGTCCTCCCGCTGGTCCGCGCCTGGTTCGATCTCGACGCCGACGTCGAGGCGATCGGCGCCGCCCTCGCCCGCGATCCGCTGCTGGCCTCGATGGTCGCCGCGCGGCCGGGACTGCGGGCGACGCAGTACCCCGCGCCGTTCGAAGCCGCCGTGATGGCGGTCCTCGGCCAGCAGGTGTCGGTCGCGGCGGCGAGGACCTTCGGCGGGCGCGTCGTGACAGCGTTCGGCAGTGAGGGCGAGTGGGGCCTCCACTCGTTCCCGACGCCCGAGGCCCTCCTCGCCGGACCGATCGAGGAGCTGCGCGCCGCGATCGGCGTGACCCGGGCCCGCGCGGCGACCGTCCGCGCGGTCGCGGCGGCCTTCGCCGACGGGCTGGTGCTCGACCGCGCGGGCGACCTGCCCGAGCAGCGCCGGCTCCTGCTCGCGATCCCCGGCATCGGCCCGTGGACCGCCGACTACCTCGGCCTCCGGCTGCTCGGCGACCCGGACGCGTTCCCCGCGGGCGACCTCGTCCTGCGCCGCGCGCTCGGCGGCATCAGCACGGCGGCGGCCGACGCGGCCTCGCAGGCCTGGCGTCCGCACCGCGCCCACGCGGCCTTCCACCTCTGGGCCTCGACGGGCGCCGTCTGAGCCCGTCGGACCGTCCCGAGCGCGTCCCGCCTAGCCCGACGAGGCGCGCACGACGAGGGTCCCCTCGAGGAGCGTCGAGCCGGTCACGCCGCCGACCAGGCGGTCGAGGGCGGCCTCGGCCAGCGCTTCGAGCGGCTGCCGCAGCGAGGTGAGCGGCGGTGCGCTGTACTCGCCCTCCCAGGTGCCGTCGAAGCTCGCGACCGCGATGTCGTCCGGCACCCGGAGCTCCGCGTCGCGCAGCGCGCGGAGCACGCCGATGCCGATCAGGTCGGAGGCGGCGAAGACGGCGTCGGGCCGGGGCGACAGGCCGGCCAGGACCCGGCCGGCGGCCCGGCCGCCCTCGCGGGAGTAGTCGCTGCGGAGCGCGGGACCCGGCTCCCGCCCGGCGTCGAGGCACGCCGACTCCCAGCCGCGCCGACGGGCCTCGACGCGGCCGCGGTCGTCCCGCTCGAGGTCGCCGACGAAGGCGATCCGGCGCCGCCCCGTCTCCAGGAGGTGGCGGGTCACCGCCGCCGCGCCGGCCTCCAGGTCGACGCCGACGCCGTTCGCCCCGGACTCGTCGCTGCTGTTGAGCTGCAGCCAGGGGACGCCGAAGGAGTCGATCGACCCCCGGTCGACGGGGCCGCCCGCCAGGAGGAGCACCCCGGCGATCTGCCGCGCGGTCAGATCGCGGAGGCGGGCGTGCAGGGCGTCGACGTCCGGGATCGAGGTGACCACGAGCAGATCGAGTCCTCGGGCGCGCGCCGCGTCCTCGACGGCGCTGGCCAGCTCGGTGAAGAGCGGATTGCTGAACACCCGCCGGCTGCCGACCGGGGCGAGCAGGGCGATGGTCCGGGAGGTCCCGGTCCGGAGGGCGGCCGCCGTGGCGTTCGGCCGGTAGCCGAGCTCGGCGATCGCCGCCCGCACCCGCGCCGCGGTCGCCTCGGCGACGGGCGCGGTCCCGGTGAGCGTATACGTCACGACGGCGTCGCTGACGCCGGCCAGGCGGGCGACGTCGCGCCGAGTGACCCGTCGCGAGGTGTTCATCGCAGCGAACCTACCGCGCCCGTGCCCCCAGCGCCCGTGCCGCCGCCACCGCCCGCCCGAGCGCAGTCACCCGCCTCAGCTCGCGGGCGGCTGCACGCTCCCGACGCGGGTCACCTCGTAGAGCACTCCGCGCTCCGGGTGCAGGAGCGGCGGGACGAGTCCCGCTCGGCCGATCAGGGCGCCGGACAGCTCGAAGGCCCCGCCGTCCTGCGGCCACCAGATCGCCTCGCGGTCGGCGAGGCCCCGCGTGCCGACGACGATCGGGGCCACCCGGTACACCGACTCCGGATCGAGGCCGGGCAGGCGGACCCGCCCGGGGGAGACGACGCCGGCGCGCGCGAGCGAGACGTACGCGTAGACGGCGGCCGAGCGGTCGGGAGCGACGACGCCGTGCACCGCGATCGTCTCGTCCGGGTGGTCCAGGCGGACGAGGTCGCCGCCGTGCAGCAGCGGCCGGAGCCGCTTGTGCAGGGCGATCCACTGGCGCAGCTCCTCGAGCTCCTCGTCGCCGGCGGAGCGCAGGTCCCACTCGACGCCGAGGTGGCCGAACAGCGCCGTCAGAGCGCGGAAGGACAGGTCGTGCACGCGGCCCGTCGTGTGCGAGGCGCCCGACGCGATGTGGGTGCCCATCAGCTCCGGCGGCAGCAGCTGGCCGGTCCAGCGGTTCATCTGCTGGCGGTCGAGCGGGTCGTTGTTGTCGGAGACCCAGACGCGGTCGGTCCGCTCCAGGATCTCCAGGTCGACCCGCGCCCCGCCCGAGGAGCAGGACTCGATCTCGAGCTCGGGGTGCAGGGCCCGGATCTCGTCCATCAGCCGGTAGACCGCGAGCGTCTGCCGGTGCACGCCCGGCGCGCCGTCGGGGCGCCGGCCCGCGTCGGTGAGGTCGCGGTTGTGATCCCACTTGATGTAGCCGATGTCGTACTCGTCGAGGACCGCGAGGATCGCGTCGCGGATGTGCGCGAAGCAGTCCGGATCGCCCAGGTCCAGCACCTGCTGCCAGCGCGACTCGGGCGGCAGCCGGTCGCCGGTCGCGAGGATCCACTCGGGGTGCGCCCGGGCGAGGTCCGAGTCCGGGTTGACCATCTCGGGCTCGAACCAGAGCCCGAACTGCAGGCCGAGGGAGCGCACGTGGTCGACCAGGGGGTGCAGTCCGTCCGGCCAGACGTCGCTCGAGACGGTCCAGTCGCCCAGGCCGGAGTGGTCGTCGCGTCGGCTGCCGAACCAGCCGTCGTCGAGCACGAAGCGCTCGATCCCGAGGTCGGCCGCGCGGTCGGCCAGCTCGACGAGGGCGTCGAGGTCGTGGTCGAAGTAGACGGCCTCCCACACGTTGATCGTGACCGGGCGCGCAGACTTCGGGTGACCGGACCGCGCCCGCAGCTGGCGGTGGAAGCATCGCGCGACCTCGTCCAGTCCGTCGCCGTAGACGGCGTGGATCCACGGTCCGGTGTAGGTCTCGCCGTGGGCGAGCCGGACCTCGCCGGGCAGCAGCAGCTCGCCGCCGCCGAGGGTCTGCACGCCGGTGTGCACGCGCTCGACCTGGTGGACGTGGTTGCCGGACCACGCGGTGTGCACGCCCCAGACCTCGCCGCGGGCGAAGCCGAAGCCGGGCTCGCCGACGCTGAGCAGGGTGGCGGCGTCCGCCCCCGTCCGCCCGTGCCGGCCCTCGCGGCGGTGCGCGCCGATGGTGACGGCCGAGCGCTGCGGCACCCGCTCCTTGCCCCAGCGGCCGGCGAAGTCGAGGATCTCGCTCGCCGAGGCCGGGGTGGGCAGGCTGAGCAGGAGCTCGTCGACCTGGTAGCCGTCGGCGCCGAGGTTGGTGAGCGCCGCCCGCATCCGCAGCACGCCGGAGGGGTCGAGGACGATCACGATCTCGAGTCCGAGCGCGGCGACGTCGTCCCGGGCGCGGACCACGAGCGTCCCCGCGCCGGCGTCCGCGATCTCGCCGGCCGCGAGGTCGGCGCCGTCGAGCTCGAGGCTCGTGGTGCGGAAGGCCGGCGACCAGGCCGCCCCCGCGCGGGATCCGCTGAGGCCGGGCCGGCCGGTCCAGCCGGTGGAGTGCTCGAGGAGCACCGCGAGGCGGATCGGCTCGTCGATGTCGTTCGGGCCGACCGGGGCGACGCCCGAGAGCACCAGCGCGTCGAACGCCGCCCGATCGAGCGGCCCGCAGTCCGCCCCCCAGTGCGCGACCGACGGGAGCCGGGAGTCGCTGAGGTCCAGCACGAGGGCGACTCCGGCGCTGCGGAGGACGACTCCGGTCGAGGAGGTGGCGAGTGTCACGGTGAGTGTTCCTGTTCTGCCCGGATCGGGGCTGTTCTGCCCGGATCGGGGCTGTTCTGCCCGGTCAGGGCGCGGACGACGCGCAGCCGCAGGACTCCCGGAGGAGCAGCTCCCCGCGGAACAGCGTGTGGTGCGCCTTGTCGGGTGTGAAGTCGATGATGGTGTCGATCGCAGCGCGGGCCATCTCGCGGACCGGCTGCTTGAAGGAGGTGAGCCGCGGAACGCTGAACGCGGACTCCGCGGTGCCGTCGTAGGAGACGATCCGGAGGTCCTCCGGGACCCGGAGCCCGAGGTCCGCCGCGCCGCGGAGGACGCCGATGCCGAGGAGGTCCGAGCCGGCGAAGACGGCGTCGGGCCGGTTCGGGGTGTCCAGGAGCATCCGCGCCGCCTCGATCCCGCCCTCGCGCGTCCAGGTGGTGGTGACCACCGGTCCGGGCTCCAGGCCGATCTCCTCGATCGCCTCGGCCCAGCCCAGCACCCGCGGGTCGGTGGTGTCCTGCGAGCTCGCGCCGATGACGAGGCCGACGGAGCGGCAGCCGTGCACGTCGGCGAGGTGCTGGACGACGGTGCGCGCGCTGTGGCGGATGTCGACCCCGACGCTGGCGGCGCCGTCCGCGGGATGGAAGGCGTCGATCCACATCACGGGGACGGGGATCGAGTCGAGGGAGGAGCGGTCGCTGGCGTGCCGGACGCTCGAGAGCATCACGCCGTCGACCCCGCGCTGCGCGATCTCGTCGAGCAGCCGCACCTCCGTCTCCAGGCTCTCGTGCGAGTTGGCGATGAGCAGCGCGTAGCCGCGCTCCGTGGCCGCGATCTCGAGCTGCAGCGCGTACTCGGAGAAGAACGGGTTGCTCACATCGGCGACGATGAGGGCGAGGGTGTGCGTCCGGCCGGTGCGCAGGGCGCGGGCGGTGGAGTTCGGCCGGTAGCCGAGCTCCTCCATCGCCGTCCGCACGCGCTTCGCCGTCTCGGGAGTGACGTGCTTCGCCCCCGTCATCACGTAGCTGACGACGGCCGAGCTCACCTGCGCCCGCTCCGCGACGTCGTTGCGGGTCGGGCGCTTGCGGGGGGTGGTGGTGTCCGGCACGGGGTCTCCTCGAGTAAGCGACGATCGGCGGAGAGGGGGACAGGATCGCCCCCTCTCCGCCAGTCTGGCCGAAGCGCTACTGGAACAGCGCGTTCACCTGATCGTTCGCCGACGACAGCGACGACGGCTCGGCCTGGCCCTCGAACACCGCGTCGACCGCCGGCTGCATGATGCCGTTGATCTTGGCCGCGTTGTCGGAGATCGGGAAGAGGAACGTGGTCCCCTCGTCGACCTGCCCGGTGAAGGCCGTGACGTCGATCCCGCGCTCCGCGAAGGCGGCCTGGGCCGCGTCCGAGCCGGAGGGGATGGCCGGGAAGACGACGCCGGCGGCGCCGATGACGTTCTGGCAGTCGGCGGAGGCCATGTACTCGACCCACTTGGCCGAGGCGGCCTTGTTGTCCGAGCCGGACCAGATGGAGTCGGCCAGTCCGTTGAACATCGTGGCGCGCTTGCCGTCCGGGCCGGTCGGGGTCGGGGCGGTGCCGACCTGGATGTCCTTGAGGCCGTAGAAGGAGTTGATGTTCCACGAGCCGTTGGTGATCATCGCGTACTTGCCGGCGCCGAAGGTCTGCGTCGAGTCGCTGCCGGTGACGGCCGCGAGGGAGGGCATGTAGCCCTCGTCGATGACCTTCGCCATCCAGCCGATGGTCACCTGGAAGCGCTCGTCGTCGTAGTTGTACTTCGTGCCCCAGGGGTTCTTGTCGGTGTAGCTCCAGCCGGTGGTGCCGGCGTACATCGACCACTGGGTCTGGCCGTTGCCGCCGCCGGACTGGCCGTCCAGGCCCAGGCCGTACACGGCGACGCGGGTCTTGTCGAAGCCGGCCTCGTCGCCGCGGACGCCGTTCACGTCGACGGTGAGGTGCGCGATGGCCTTCTCGTAGCTGCCGCCGTCGTCCGGGTTCCAGTCCAGGCCGGCGATCTGGTCGGCGGTGTAGCCGCCGTCCTCGACGAGGGCCTGGTTGTAGAAGATCGCGGTGGTGTCCCAGTCCTTCGGGAGCCCGTAGCGCTCGCCGTCCTCGCCGACCCAGAGGTCCGCGAGGCCCTTCTGGTACTGCGAGACGTCGACGCCGTCCTTCTCGACGACGCCGTCGAGCGAGACGACCTGGCCGTTGTTCACGAAGTCCGCGAACTTCGAGAGGTGGTCGGTGAACACGTCGGGGGCCGTGCCGGCGACGAAGCCGTTGGTGAGCTTCGTCCAGTAGTCGTCCCAGGAGTACTGCGAGATCGTGACGCTCACGTCCGGGTTCGCGGTGTGGAAGTCGTCGGCGCACTGCTGGTAGGCGGCCTTCTGGTTGTTGTCCCAGAGCCAGTAGTCGATGGTGCCGGAGGCGGAGCTGGTGTCGATGTTGGCGCTGTCGCCGCCACCGCTCGCGGCGCCGCCGGAGCCGCCGACGCAGCCGGTCAATCCGAGAGTGAGGACGGTGGTGCCGGCCAGGACGGCGGCGGATCGTCGGAGGATGCGGGTCATGGTGCTGGTTCCTGTCTGCTGCTTCATTGCACGGGAGGGAAGGGAGGGGGAGAGGGAGGAAGGGGAAGGGGAGGAAAGAGGGGAAGGGGAAGGGGGCGGAGACGAGGGAGGGGGCGGAGAAGGGGGAGGGGGCGGAGAAGAGGAAGGGGGCGGAGAAGAGGGAGGGGCGGTCACTTCACTCCCGAGAAGCCGATGGAGTCGACGATGCGACGGCCGAAGGCGAGGAAGAGGAGGAGGACGGGGATGGCGGCGACGACGGTCGCGGCCATCAGTCCGGCCCAGTCCGGGCTGCCGCCCGGGGTCTGCGAGCGGAAGACGCCCAGGGCCACGGTGAGCACGCGGCTGTCCTCGGTGTTGCCGGCGAGCAGCGGCCAGAAGTAGTCGTTCCAGGTGTTGATGTAGGTGAGGATGCCCAGGGTCGCGAGCGGCGCCGTGCTCATCGGCACGATGAGGCGGAAGAAGATCCGCAGCTTGCCCGCGCCGTCCAGCTCGGCCGCCTCCTCGATCTCGCGGCTGATGCCGAGGAAGAACTGGCGGAGGAAGAACACCGCGAAGGGGGTCATCAGCAGCGTCGGCAGCGAGAGTCCGATGAAGGAGTTGAGGAGCCCCAGATCGCGCATCAGGACGAAGTTGGGCAGGGCGGTGAAGATCGGCGGGACCATCAGCGCGGTGAGGAAGAGGAAGAAGACGGCGTCGCGGCCGGGCCAGCGCAGTCGCGCGAAGGCGTAGGCGGCCAGGGAGCAGAAGAGCAGCTGGCCGAGGGTGACCAGGGTCGCGTAGGCGACCGAGTTGCGCAGGTAGAGCCAGAAGTTCACGGAGGCGCCCGACCCGCCCTCGGCGAGGGCCTGCTCCTGGGTGGAGAAGCCCAGGACGCGGGCGAAGGCGCCCCAGGTGAAGTCGACGGGCAGCAGCGAGGTCGTGTCGCTGGCGAGGGCGTTCCCGGTCGAGAACGCGGTGCGCACCATCCAGAAGAACGGGAAGAGGGTGACGACGAGGGCGAGGATCAGTGCGATCCAGGCGACGACGCGGCCGACGGAGGGGCGGCGGGCCGGTCGGGTGCGCGCGGGGACGGGCGCGGGGGACGCGGCGGCGGCGGGATCGAGGGCGACGGGAGCTGCAGTGGACATCGGCGTTCCTTACGCGAGGTCGGACTGGTCGGCGCGCAGCAGCCGGAGCTGGATCAGCGCGACGCCGGCGAGGATGACGAGGAGGACGACCGAGATCGCACTGGCGTAGCCGAAGTCGTTCTCGCCGAAGCCGACCTGGTAGATGTAGTACTGCATGACCCTCGTGGCGTTGACCGGGCCGCCCCGGGTGGTGACGGCGACCGTGTCGAAGACCTGGAACGAGCCGGTCACGGTGACCACGAGGACCAGCGCGAGCACCGGCCGCAGCAGCGGCAGGGTGATCTTCCAGAACGACCGCCACTCGCTCGAGCCGTCGATCGCGGCCGCCTCGTAGACGTAGCTCGGGATGAGCTGCAGGCCGGCGAAGACCAGCAGCGCGGTGTAGCCCATGTGCCGCCAGACGTTGACCAGCGCGATCGTCGGGATCGCCCAGTTCGAGTCGGCGAAGAACGGGATGCGGGTGAGCCCGAGGTTCTCGATGACGCTGTTGACGAGGCCGAGCTGGTAGTCGAGCAGGAGGAACCAGATCATCGCCGCGATGACGTTCGAGATCAGGAAGGGCAGCAGGATCGCCCCGCGGATCACCACGGACTGGGTGAGGCGGTGCATCAGGACGGCGAGGCCGACCGCGACGACCGTCTGGACGACGATGTTGATCAGGACGTACTCGAGGGTGACGCCGACCGAGTTCCAGAACAGCGGGTCCTTCGCCAGGCGGAGGTAGTTGTCGAAGCCGATGTACGACGGCGCGCTCATCAGGTTGTAGTCCGTGAAGCTGAGGTAGATGCCGCGGATCGTCGGGACGACGTAGAAGGCTCCGAAGCCGACGGCCGCGGGGAGGATGAACGCGAGCGCGACGAGCAGCTCGGAGCGGCGCGCCCGGCGCCGGCCGAGCGACATCGTCGGGCGGATCCGGACCGCGTCGGCGCCCTGGCGGGTGCGCCCCTCGCGGAGAGCCGTCATCGTGCGCACCCGGTTCGTCGCGCGTTCGACCGTCGTGAAAGCAGCAAGAGATGACTCCTTCGTCATTGTCCGAGCAGGTGAGGAGGCGCCCGTTCCGCGGTGCGGGGGAGCGTGCTGCGAAGGAAGCTACACGAGTAACCGGGAGGAATTCAACTGTTGAATGATTGTTCTTACATAACTACAGTCGGGCTCGGCTCCGAGCAGTGCTGCCGGGTCGGAGAGAGAGCATCATGACGATTCCGCCCGTGGATCCCGCACGCATCGCCGTGCAGATCGACCCCGACGGCGCCTTCGCCGACGTCCGAGGCTCGGGCGTCCGCGTCCACCTCGTCGAGACCGGCTCCGGCGGTCTGCGGGTCGAGGTCGGAGCCGTCGCCGCCGTCTCGCGGGTGCGGCTGCGCTGGGCCGCGGCGATCCCCGAGGACTGCCTGGTGCTCGGGGACGCGTGGGAGCGCTCCTACGGCGAGCTCGAGTGGCGCGGCGTCCGCGCCGAGCGGATCCTGCCCTGGACGGCCCTCGTGCATCACCCGCGCACGGGCACGACCGACGGCTGGGGCGTCGAGGTGGGCGGCGCCTCGCTCGCCTTCTGGCAGGTGGACCGGCGCGGAGTCACCCTGACGCTCGACCTGCGCAGCGGCGGTGCGGCGGTCGTCCCCGGCGACCGCGTGCTCACTGCGGCGGTCGTGCACGTCGTCTCCGGCGGTCAGGGGGCGCTCGCCGTCCAGCGGTCGCTCCTCCGCCGGCTCTGCCCGCAGCCGCTCACGACGGGCGGACCCCTGGTCGGCGCGAACAACTGGTATTACGCCTACGGACGCGACTTCGGCCTCGCCGCCGTCGTCCGCGACGCGCGCACGATCGCGGACCTCGTCGGCGACCACGCGGTGCGCCCGTTCGGAGTCGTCGACGACGGCTGGAGCTCCGCCGGGACCGCCGACGGCCTCGCGGCCTCACCGGGTCCCTGGCGGGCGGGTCGCCCGGACCGCTTCCCCGACATGGCCGAGGCGGCGGAGGCCGTCCGCGCCGAGGGCGTGCGGCCGGGCGTCTGGTTCCGGCCGCTGCTGACGCGCGAGGAGCCGGTCGAGGGAGTGCGGGCCGGGCGGGACGGGGCGCTCGCCCTCGACCCCAGCTCGCCCGCCGTCCTCGAGCTCGTCGCGGAGGACACGGCGCGCCTCGGCGGCTGGGGCTTCGAGCTGATCAAGCACGACTTCTCGACCTACGACCTCCTCGGCTCGTGGGGTCCGGACTTCGGTGCGGCGCCCGGCTCCGGGCCCGCGCTGCACGACCCCTCCGTCACCACGGCCGAGGCGCTCGTGCGCTTCTACGCGACGGTGCGCGCGGCCGCCGGCGAGGCGCTGGTGCTGGGCTGCAACGTCGTCGGGCACCTCGCCGCCGGGCTCGTGCACGCGCAGCGGGTCGGCGACGACACCTCGGGCCTGCACTGGGACCGCACCCGCCGCGTCGGCGTCAACGCGCTGGCGTTCCGCCTCGCCCAGCACGACGCGTTCTTCACCCTCGACGCGGACTGCGTGCCCAGCACGACCGCCACCGACTGGGCGCTGAACCGCCGGTTCCTCGACCTCATCGCCCGCAGCGGGACCGCGCTCTTCGTCTCCGTCGATCCCGCGACGCGGACCGACGCCGTCGACGCCGACCTCGCGCAGGCGCTGCGGCTGGCGCTGGACGGCGGCACACCCGGGGGAGTCGCTCCGCTGGACTGGCTGCACTCGCCGACGCCGTCGCGGTGGTCGGCGGGCGACGACGTCCTCGAGTACGACTGGGTCGGCCCCGGCGGTGCCGACGCCTTCGAGCCGTTCCTGGCCGGGAGTCCGGACCCCGCACTCTGAGCGGGGGCGGGCACGGCGCCCGCCCCCGCTCCGTGCGTCAGACCCGCGCCGACGCCGGGAGCGGCTCGCCGACCGCGACCGGGGCGTCGCCGTGGTCGGGGATGGGCAGTCGTGCCCCGTTCTGCCGGGCGGACTCCATCGCGACGAGCCCCGGCAGGGTGTAGCGGGCGGCGACCCAGGCGTTCACGGTCGGCAGCGTGCCGGTCGAGACGGCGCGGACGAAGTCGTCCACCAGGAAGTGGTGCGAGCCCTCGTGCCCGTTCGGCGCGCCCTCCAGCTCGCCGGGGAGGCGTGCGGCCTCCTCCTCGTGCACCGGTGCGTGGCCGCTGACGAAGGCGGCGCGCAGGGCGGGGGAGACGTTCTCGAGGCGCGGGTCGTCGTCCGCCATCGTCGCGGTCGTCGCGAGCTGCTCGGTCACGTCCTCGACGCCCTCGCCGGTCTGCCAGACGCTCGTCTGCACGAGCTGCTCGAAGACGCCGGTGGTGCCGAAGAAGCGGAAGCGGCTCTCGCGGAGGAAGGACGGGTAGCCGACCCGGCGGAACTCGTTGATGCGCATCGAGCCGCCGCCGTCGAGCTCGAACAGCGCCGTCATGTTCGAGAAGTCGTTGTCGAACATGCTCACGTCGGTGTCGAAGACCCCGTCGTCGAGGTGGTCGCGCATGCCCGTGCAGCTCACGCTGGTCGCGTGCATCGGCACAGCCCCCAGCACGCCGCCGATCGAGTGGGTCGGGTACCACATCGGCGGGTAGCTGGCGGTCGACTTCCAGTCGTCGCCGCCGCTGTAGCGGTAGGCGTCGTAGAAGCCGTGGTCCATGTCGTGGAGGTAGTCGCCCTCGAGGTAGAAGACCCGGCCGAAGGCGCCCTCCTCGTGCTTGCGCCGCGCGAAGACCGTGGCCGGGTTGTACTGGCTGGTCTCGCCCATCATGTAGGTCAGGCCGGTCGCCGAGACCAGCTCGATGATCTCCGCGATCTCGTCGGCGTCGCTCGCCATCGGGACGGCGGAGTAGACGTGCTTCCCCGCGCGCAGCGCCCGGGCGACCAGGGGTCCGTGGGTCCAGCGCTGCGTGAACAGGGCGACCGCGTCGACCGCCGGATCGGCGAGCATCGCCTCGAAGCTCTCGTGCGTCCCGGCGAGTCCCTCCGACTCGACGAGCGTCTCCGCGCGGCCGTCGAGGACGTCGGTCACGGTGATCGCGCCGACGCCGGGGTGGCGGTGGAAGAGATCGGCGAAGTGGCGGCTGAACTGGCCGGCGCCGACGATTCCGAGGGTGAAGGTCATGGTTTTCTCCTAGTGCCGACGACGATCGGTGGCGCGGCGGACCCAGTTCAGCACGCGGGTTTACTCGTGTCAATAACGTGGAACACGAGAAGACCGGAGGGCGCGGAGCGGCGCAGGAGCGGAGCCGCGGAGGAGCCGGCCCGCGACCTAGGTCAGGTACTCGACGTCGTCGTACTGCACCGCGTCGTCCGGCTCGAACTCGTCGACCGGCACGTCCTCGTGCTCGAGGATGACGGCGACGCCGGGGGAGACGAGCACGCAGACCTCGCGGTCGCCGGCGACGGTGAAGCTCACCATGCCGCCGCGCTCGCGGACGGCCTCGACGAGCTTCTTCTCCAGCTCCTCCGTGTCGAAGGAGAGGGCGAGCAGGAAGCGGCGACCGTCGATGCTGAGGCTGGTGCGCCGGGTCGTGGGAGCAGGCGTCGGCCCGCGCCGATCGGAGCCGGGGGTGACGGCGCGCACGCGCATCGGGGAGGCGTGCATCCGGATCACGGAGTTCATTCGGGATCCGGCCGGGACTCGTGGTGGCGGAGACCGTGCGAGCGACGGTCCTCCTTCATCTCGGACTCGAAGAGGTGGCGGCGACCGGCGGCGAGCTCGTCGCGCGCGGCGCGCTCCTGCTCGCGGAAGGCGGCGTAGTAGCCGTCGTCGTAGTCCTCGACGATCTGGAACGTCCAGCGGCCCTCGATGACGTTCCGGCCGACCAGCTCCTTCTCCAGAGTGTCGGCCAGCGCGTCGCGCCCCGCCTCGCGGAAGGCGTCGACCGCCTCGCCGAGCGCGAGGTCCGCGGCGCCGGTCAGCCGGTGGAAGCCGTAGAGGAGCCCGCGCGCGTGCTCGACGGTCTCGAGCGCCTCGGAGAGCTTGCCCAGCGCAGCGACGGTGGCGTCGTCGAGACCGTCCGGACGCAGGTGCGCGGAATCGGGGTGGTCGTGTGAGCTGGTCATCTCCGAGAGCTTAGGCCGACCGTATTCCGCTGTGACCCCCTTGCGCCGCCGGCCGGAACCGGTCGTGCCGCGGCTGAGCGGTCTCGAAGGCGGGCGTTCAGGCGCGGCGGATCGGCGCGAAGCCGTCGGTCCTGCCAGGGTCGTGGAAGTCGCGGACCAGCCGGGCGACCAAGCCCGGCTTCTCCACGATCACGCCGTGGCTGGCGCGCGGGACGACGGCCAGCTCGGCGTCCGGGATCGCGTCGTACATCGCCAGGACGTGCTCGAAGCGGATCTCGTCGTCGTCGCCGAAGAGGAGGAGCGTCGGCACCGCGAGGCCGCGCAGGTCCGCGGTGGTGAGCTCCGGCTCGCTGGCGTGCAGCGCGTCGAGCTTCGCGACGACGACGTCCCAGTGCGCGGCGCCGTCGGGCGACACCTCGGCGTAGCTCTCCCTCAGGAAGTCGGGAGCCTCGCCGTCGAGCACGCCGGGCAGCCAGCCGTCGCGGTGGAAGACGCCGGAGGAGAAGACCAGGCTCGCCACGAGGTCGGGGCGGCGGAGGGCGACGTGCAGGGCGACGATCGCGCCGTCGCTGTGGCCGAGGAGGTGCACGGGGGCGCCGGGCAGCGACTCGATCAGGGCGATCGTGTCGCGCGCCATCGCGGCGAAGCTCAGGGGAGCGTCGGTGTCGGCCGTGCGGCCGTGGCCGCGCTGGTCGGGCAGGTGCAGCGTGTAGTCGCTCCGCAGCTCCGCCACCAGCGGCTCGAGGGACCGCGAGTCGGTGCCGCCCGGGTGCAGCAGGACGAGGGCGGGGCCGTCGCCGATCCGGCGGCTCTGGAGCGGTACGGCGTCCTCGATCATGCGGCGAGCGTAGCCCTGCGCTCGCGCGGCGGGAAGGCGCGCCGTCAGCGGGCGGGGACGCGCACCGGGAGCGCGACGAGGCGCACGTCGCGCAGCTCGCCGTCCTCGGCGACCGCGGTGAGGTAGGTGCAGGCCGGCTGGCGGCGGCGGTCGGTCGGCGAGCCGGGGTTCAGCAGCCGTATCCCGGCCGCGGTCCGCGAGTCCCAGGGGATGTGGCTGTGGCCGAAGACGAGCAGGTCGGCGCCGGCGTGGGCGGCGTCGGCGCGCGCCTCCCGGCCGGCCGCGGGGCCGGTCTCGTGCACGACGCGGACGTCGAGCCCGGCGATCTCCGCGCGGGCGACCTCGGGGAGGCGCGCCCGGAGCCCGGCGGGATCGTTGTTGCCCCAGACGCCGAGCAGACGCGCGGCCCGCGACTCGAGGGCGTCGAGCGCCGCCTCGTCCACCCAGTCGCCGGCGTGCACGACCAGGTCGGACTCGTCCACCGCCCGCCAGACCTCGTCGGGCAGCGCCTTCGCGCGCTTCGGGAGGTGGGTGTCGGCGAGCAGCAGCAGCCGCACCGGGCCCTCGAGCCGCAGCGTCGGCGCGGCGGGTCGCCCGTCCGGCATCAGAGCGCGGGGCCGGGGGTCGGCTCCACCCCGCCGTCGGCGCCGGGCTCCTCGGCCGTCGCGGAGTCGCGGAGGCGGGCGTCGAGCGCGTCGAGCGCGGGGACGAACCAGAGGTGGTCGCCGCGGTTCGACTCGACGACGAAGTCGTGCAGGGTGCTCGAGGCCGAGACCTGCTCGGTGATGTCGCCGACGACCACGAGCCGCTTGCCGTACATCACGAAGCGCTGCACGAACTCACCGGCGATGCCGGAGCGGAGCCGGAAGAACTCCGGATCGAGGCGGCCGACCGGGACGACGATCGTCTCGGCGTCGCTGCCGTAGATCTCGCCGATGACCGCGAGCGCGTCCTCCGAGGTGGAGAGGGCGGGCCCGTCGTCGTCGACGAGGAGGAGGGGGACGCCCTGGCGGGTCTCGGTGCGCATGGACCCAGCCAACCACGTCGCTCCGCGCACGTCACTCCGCGCGGAACGAGCGCAGCCGCAGGCTGTTCAGCACCACGAAGACGCTGGAGAACGCCATCGCCGCCCCCGCGACCAGCGGGCCGAGGAGGCCCGCCATCGCGAGCGGGATCGCCGCCACGTTGTAGGCGAAGGCCCAGAACAGGTTGCCCCGGATGACGCCCAGGGTCCGCCGGCCGAGCCGGAGCGCGTCGGGCACGCGGGCGAGGTCGTCGCCGACCAGGGTGACGTCGCTCGCCTCGATCGCCGCGTCGGAGCCGGCGCCCATCGCGATGCCGAGGTCGGCGGCGGCGAGGGCGGCCGCGTCGTTCACGCCGTCGCCGACGAAGGCGACCGTGCGGCCCTCGGAGCGCAGCCGCTCGATCACGGCGAGCTTCTCCTCCGGCAGCACCTCGGCGATCACCTCGTCGAGGCCGACCGCGGCGGCGACGGCCGACGCCGCGCGCGGGTTGTCGCCGGTCAGCATCAGCACACGGAGCCCCCGGGAGCGGAGCGACGCGACGGTGCGCGCCGCCTCGGGCCGCGGCTCGTCGCGGAGGACGGCGAAGCCGCGCAGCTCGCCCTCCCAGCCGATCCCGACGACGGTGCCGCCGTCGGCCGCGGCCTGCTCGGCGCGGGCGGCGAGGTCGCCGGGTGCGTAGCCCCACTGCTCGTCGAGCCAGCGCAGGCGCCCGGCGACGACGAGACGGCCGTCGATCCTCGCGCGGACTCCGAAGCCGGCGCTCGCGCGGAACCCGGTCGCCTCGGGGACGGTCAGCCCGCGCTCCTCCGCGCCGCGCACGATCGCCGCGGCGAGGGGGTGCTCGGAGCCGCGCTCGACGGCCGCGAGCAGACGGAGCGACTCGTCGTCGCTCGCCGCCGCCACGGTGAAGGCGCCGGTGGTCAGCGTGCCGGTCTTGTCGAGGACGACGGTGTCGACGCGGCGGCTCGTCTCGAGCACCTCCGGTCCGCGGATCAGGATGCCGAGCTGCGAGCCGCGGCCCGTGCCGACGAGGACGGCGGTGGGCGTGGCGAGCCCGAGTGCGCAGGGGCAGGCGACGATCAGCACGGCGACGGCGGGCGAGACGGCGGCGGCGAGGTCGGCGCCGGCGAGCAGCCAGCCGACGAGGGTCGCCAGTGCGAGCACGACGACGACCGGCACGAAGACGGCGGAGACCCGGTCGGCGAGGCGCTGCACCCGCGCCTTGCCGGCCTGCGCCTGCGAGACGAGCCGGCCCATCCGGGCCAGGGTCGTGTCGGAGCCGACGCGGTCGACCCGGACGGTGAGCACGCCGTGCGCGTTGAGCACGCCGCCGGTGACGACGGAGCCGGGCCCGACCTCGACCGGCACGCTCTCGCCGGTCAGCAGGCTCGCGTCGACAGCGCTGGAGCCGTCGAGGACGGTGCCGTCGGCGGCGACGACCTCACCGGGCCGCACGCGCAAGCGGTCGCCGACCGCGAGGGTCGCGGCGGGGACGCGCTCCTCGGAGCCGTCGGCGGCGACGCGGGTCGCCTCCTTCGCGCCGAGCCTCAGCAGTGCGCGCAGCGCGGCGCCGGCGTCGCGCTTGGAGCGGGCCTCGAGCCAGCGGCCGGCCAGCACCAGCACGGGGACCGCGGCGGCGACCTCGAGGTAGATCTCGTCGTGGCCGGAGCGGGTGCCGAGCAGCTCGAACGGCATGCTCATCCCGGGCCGGCCGGCGTCACCGAGGAAGAGGGCGTAGAGCGACCAGGCGAAGGCGGCGGTGGTGCCGAGGCTGATCAGGGTGTCCATCGTGGTCGTCCCGTGCCGCAGCGCCCGCCAGGCGGTGCGGTGGAACGGCCAGGCGCCCCAGACGGCGACGGGCGCGGCGAGGGTGAGGCAGAGCCACTGCCAGTTCGCGAACTGCAGCGCGGGGATCATCGACAGCAGCACGACCGGGGCGGCCAGCAGGGCCGAGACCGTGAGGCGGGTGCGCAGGACGCGGCGCTCGACCTCGGCGGCCTCCTCCTCGCGGGAGGGCGCGTCGTCGTCCGTGCCGTCGTCCGCCGCGGGCGCCGCTCCGGAGACCGTGGCCGTGTAGCCGGCGGCCTCGACCGCGGCGATCGCGTCGGCGGCCGTGGTGCCCTCGGGCAGCGCGAGCGTGGCGCGCTCCAGGGCGAGGTTGACGCTCGCGCGGACGCCGGGGAGCGCGTCCAGGCGGCGCTCGACCTTGGCGACGCAGGACGCGCAGGTCATGCCGCCGATGGCGAGCTCGAGCTGGGCGGGTGTCTCCGTGCGGCCGGTCGCGGCTGTGTCGGCCACGTCAGGCCAGGGGCGCGAGGCGGTACCCGGCGTCGGCGACGGCGGCCGCGATCTCCTCGCGGCCGAGCGGACGGGAGGAGCCGACGGTGACGGTGGAGAGGCCGTCGGGGAGGAGGGAGATGTCGACGCTGTCGACCTCGGGGTAGGCGGCGAGCTCCTCGGTGACGCTGCGGACGCAATGCTCGCAGGTCATGCCGGCGACGCCGAAGCTCTGCACCGAGGCGCCGCCCGCGGCGGAGCCGTGCCCGGACACGTGCGCGGAGTCGTGACCGCCGCAGGCGCAGGCGCCGCCCGACCCGCAGCCGCCCCCGGACCCGCCGACGGCTCCCTTGGCGGTGAGTCCGAGATCGAGGTGCGCGGTCATGCTGTTCTCCTTGCGTGGGGCGGGGGACCCGGTGGAGGGATACCCCCCGGGGGTACTCCCATCGTAAGCCCGTCGGCGCTCGCGGGCAAGGCGGAGGCGGAAGGCGGGAGAATCGACGGAGGAGCGCCGCGGTCCCGAGTGCTCCGGGGGAGGGGACATGGCCGCCGCACCGACGCCCGACTGGGGCGCCCCGCCGCCGCACGCCTCCGCGCATCCGCTGCCCTCCGATCCACTGCCCCCGCGGCGCCGCTTCGAGCCGACCGCACTGATCACCTCGCCGGCCGAGGTCCGCCGGGCGCGGGGCGCGCTCGCCGCGCAGCTGCGCCAGACGTCCCCGGCGAACCGGCGGCGGCTGGCCGAGTTCGCGGCGGTCGCCGACGGAGTCGCACTGCTGCGCGGCCGCGAGTTCGACCGGGCGCTGCGGCGGATCGCCGCCCCGGCCGCCGCCGTCGCACCGGACGCCACGGGCGTCGTCACCCTGGGTCCGGACGGACCGGCGCTCGCCGGGGAGCGTGCCGACGCCCTGGCCATCGCGGACTGGAGCGACGTCCTCTCGGTCGAGGTCGGCACGGTCGCGCACGGCGCGTTCCGCGTCCGCGCCGTCGTGCTCGCCGTGACGGCGGCACGGCCGGAGCGGGGCGCCGCCGCGGGCCAGGGCTTCCGCGGCCTCGTCTCCGAGGCGGCCCGCGCCTCCGCCGCCGCCCTCGCCGCGCGGGCGCGCCGCCGCGTGCTGGTGCCGCTCGTGGTCGCCACGCCGGGGCCGCTCGGCTGGACCGTCGCCGATGACCGCACCTTCCTCCTCGCCCTCGACCGGGTGCGCCGCGCGCACGGCGCCCGATGAGGGCGCGGCTGCCGTTCGCGCTCGCCGCGATCGCCGCGCTCGCGCTCGGGCTCGCCCTGCGCTTCCTCCTGGTCGGCCTGCTCGCCGACCTCGCCGGCAGCGTCCTCTACGTCGTGCTCGTCGCGCTGCTGGTCTGCGTGCTGCTGACGCGGATCCCGGCGGTGACCGCCGCGGGGATCGCCCTCGCCTGGTCGATCGCGATGGAGCAGCTCCAGGCGATCGGGGCCGCCGCCCGACTGGTCGAGCTGTGGCCGCCGCTGCGGCTCGTCGTCGGCAGCACCTTCTCCTGGCTGGACATCGCCGCGTACGTGCTCGGCGCGGTGGTCGCCGCCGCCGTGCTGATCGCGGTGGCGCCGCGCGCGAGGTTCGAGCGCGAGGAGCCGGAGCGCGAGGATCCCGGCCGCGAGGGGCCGGGCCGCGGGGAGCCGGGGGAGCTCCGCCCGTAGGGTGGGCCCATGCACGAGGCGACACCGGCACTGCCCCCCGCGAACGACCGGGCGCACGCGGACGACCGGGCGCACGACACCCGCCGCGACCGCCGCACGCCGGAGCCCGTCGACCGCTTCGCCACCGGCGAGGAGTTCCCGGAGTACCGGGTCGACCTGGAGCGGATCCGCTTCTCGCCCTACTTCGCCCGGCTCTCCGCGGTCACGCAGGTGATCTCGCCCTCCGGCGTCGGTCAGGTCGTGCACAACCGGCTGACCCACTCCATCAAGGTGACCGCGGTCGCCCGCGCGATCGCGATGCAGCTGACCACCACCGACACCGCTCAGCGCGAGCTGGTCGAGCGCCTCGGCGGCTGCGACCCGGTCGTGGTGCAGGCCGCGGCCAGCGCGCACGACCTCGGGCACCCGCCGTTCGGGCACCTCGGCGAGCAGGCGCTCGACCGCCTGGCCCGCGAGAAGCTCGGCCTCGAGGAGGGCTTCGAGGGCAACGCGCAGTCGTTCCGGATCCTCTCCGAGCTCGACGTCTGCGAGACGGTCGAGGCGGGGCTGAACCTCACCGCCGCCTCGCGCGCCGCGGTCCTCAAGTACCCGTGGGGTCGGACGGTCTGCCGGCCGGACCTCGAGACCGCCGACCCGACCGAGCTGCCGCGCGGCTCGACCGCCAGCCGCTGGGAGACCGCGCCGCCCAAGTTCTCGGCCTACACCCTCGACCTCGACGACCTGCTCGACTCCCGCACCGGCTTCACCGCGATCGCGCCCTGGCAGCAGACTCTCGAGTGCTCGGTGATGGACGTCGCCGACGACATCGCGTACTCGCTGCACGACCTCGACGACTTCTACCGCGCGGGCGTGCTGCAGCAGGCGGCCGTCGCCGTGGAGTTCCGCGCGTTCCTCCGCGAGCAGAACGCGCTGGCCGCTCTCGACGCCGACGAGCTGTGGGCGCGCGCCCCCGGCCACTCGCTGGAGATGCTGCGGCGCCGGCTGGTGGCCCGCGACCCCTGGATCGCCAGCGACGAGCACTTCCGCTCCTCCGTCGAGCGGGTCTCGGCCGAGCTGGTCGAGGGCCTGCTCGCGGTGCCGTTCGACGGCTCCACCCGCACCGAGCGGGCGATCGAGTCGTTCGTCTCCTCCTGGATCGGCCGGCTGCAGCGCTCGGTGCTCGTGCTCGCCGAGCCGAACGTGCGCTCGGGACACCTGACCCTCCTGCCCGACGCCTGGCACGACGTCGCGGTGCTGAAGTTCGTGCACACGCGCTTCGTCATCGACCGGCCAGACTTCGCGACCTACCAGCGCGGCCAGTCGCAGGTGCTCGGGACGCTGGTCACCCACCTCGACGCCTGGCTCGACGATCCGCGCGACGGCCCGCGCGCCCCGCAGAAGCTGCTCGACCTGATCGAGCTGGCGACCGACGGCTACTTCCGCCTCCGCGCCGACCGCCCCGAGTGGCTGCCGGCCGGCGAGCGCGGGCGCCCGCGCGTCGATGCGGAGTCGCTGCAGCGCCTCGGCCGCGCCCGCGGCGTCGTCGACTACGTCGCCACCCTCACCGACGAGCAGGCGATGGCGCTCGCCGCCCGCCTCCGCGGCGACCGCGAGCCCTGGGCGATGGGCACCTGAGGCGGCCCGCGCCGCCCGCTGCTGTCGTCCGCACCTCCGTCCCTGCTCGCCTCCGCCCGCACCTCCGCCCGCACCTCCGCTGCACCTCCGGCTCGTGAAACCGGCCCCGGCTCGTGAAACCGGCCCCGGCTCGCGAGACCGGCCCCGGCTCGCGAGACCGGTGAATTCCGACGAGCCGAGGCGGTTCCCGCGAGCCGAACCTCGGCCGCCTGTTCCTCCGCCGACACCTCCGGCTCGTGATTCCTGCCTCGGCTCGCGGGATCCGCCAGTTCCGGCGAGCCGAAGCTGTTTTCGCGAGCCGAACGTCGGTGACCCGGACCTCCGGCTCGCGATTCCGGTCTCGGCTCGCGAAACCAGGCTGTTTCAGCGAGCCGAGGCTGATATCGCGAGCCGAACGTCGGCGGCCCGCACCTCCGGCTCGCGGTTTCGGCTGCGGCCCGTCGGATCCGCCTGTTTCGGCGGGCCGGAGCAGTTTGCGCGAGCCGGAGCTCGGCGGCCGTCACGTCCGGCTCGCGATCTCAGGTCCGGCTCGTCGAATCCGCCTGTTTCCGCGAGCCGAAGTCGGTTCCGCGAGCCGGAGGTCTGCCGAACGCCGGGTGGTTGACACCGGAGGGTCGCCTGTGACCACCCCGGAGGACACCGTCGAGAACGCGCGCGATTCCGCGCCAGAGCGCGCAGAAGGCCCCCGGAGTGTGCATGTCGCCGCCGTCCAGCCCGCGTCCAGCAAGCGTCGGGTGAACGACAGCGTAAAATCACGGGGGCACATGCCGAGATCGACAACTCGATAGGGAGTTCCGTTGGACGGAAACGCAACGACCACGCACCGCAACGTCGCATTGCTGTCCGTCGCTACCACGATGGCCCCCCGGGTGACCACGTCGGAAGAGATCGACGCGCGACTGGCGCCGGCGCTGAAGCGGCTGCGACTCCCCACCGGACTCCTCCAGCGCGTCGCCGGCGTGCAGGAGCGGCGCAACTGGGGCCCCGAGCAGGGCTTCGACGGCGCCGCGATCGAGGCGGGCAAGCGCGCGCTGGCCGAGGCCGGCATCCGGCCCGACCAGATCGGGCTGATCATCAACACCTCGGTCACCCGCAAGCACCTCGAGCCCTCGGTCGCCGTGCGCCTGCACCACGGGCTCGGCCTGCCCTCCTCCGCGATCAACTTCGACATCGCGAACGCCTGCCTCGGCTTCGTCAACGGCATGACGCTCGCGGCCCAGCTGATCGACTCCGGCCAGATCAAGTACGCGATGATCATCGACGGCGAGGACGCCGACGAGATCCAGGTCAACACCATCGAGCGCCTCAGCCGCGAGGGCATCAAGCGCAAGGACTTCATGAGCGAGTTCGCGAGCCTGACCCTCGGGTCCGGCGCCGCGGCCGCGATCCTCGGCCCGGCCGACGAGCACCCCAAGGGCCACCGGATC
The DNA here is from genome assembly GCF_022815565.1 of Rathayibacter sp. VKM Ac-2926. Taxonomy (NCBI): domain Bacteria; kingdom Bacillati; phylum Actinomycetota; class Actinomycetes; order Micrococcales; family Microbacteriaceae; genus Rathayibacter; species Rathayibacter sp. VKM Ac-2926. The sequence continues at coordinate 220,644 of NZ_JALGRS010000002.1, forward strand.
CTCGGCGGCATCACCCGCGCGGCCACCCAGTTCAACGAGCTCTGCGTCGGCAGCGTCGACGGGATGTTCACCGACGCGAAGGCGCTGCTCAAGGGCGGCATGGAGCTCGTCGTCTCCGCCTGGAAGGAGGCGAAGCGCGACTGGAGCTGGGGCGGGATGGACCGCTACATCATGCATCAGGTGTCGGACGTGCACACCAACGCCTTCGTGAAGGCCGTCGGCATCGACCCCGAGCTGGTGCCCACCACCTACCCGACCCTCGGCAACGTCGGCCCCGCATCGATTCCGATCACCCTCGCGCAGGAGTCGAAGACCCTCGAGCCGGGCCACCGCGTCCTGCTGCTGGGCGTCGGCTCCGGCATCAACACCGCGATGCTCGAGATCGCCTGGTGAGCGCCGCCGCCGGCCGGCACCCGGCCGCCAGGATCCGCCGCGCACTCGGCTCGACCTCGGCGGCGGAGCTGCCGCCGGCGGGACTGGACGGCCTCGATCCGTCCTGGTCGCGCCTCGTCGACGCGCCCGACGCGCACGGCGTCCCGCGCCGCTGGCACCTGCTCGACACGCAGGAGGCGCTGGGCGGTGTCGAGCCGCTCGGAACGATCCTCTGCGTGCACGGCAACCCGACCTGGTCCTACCTCTGGCGCGCCCTCGCCGCCGCCACCGTCGCGGCCGCCCGCCGCGGCGAGCCGGCCTGGCGCGTCGTCGCCGTCGACCAGCTCGAGATGGGCTTCTCCGAGCGCACCGGCGAGCTGCACGCCCTCGCCGACCGCGTGCGCGAGCTGTCGAACCTCACCGACGTGCTCGGCCTGACCGACGTCGTCACCCTCGGCCACGACTGGGGCGGAGTCGTCTCGCTCGGCTGGGCGGTCGACCACCCCGAGCTGCTGCGCGGCACGATGCTGCTCAACACCGCGATCCACCAGCCGGCCGACGCGCCGATCCCCGCGCCGCTGCGGCTCGCGCTCGCCTCCGGAGTCCTCGGCGCCTCGACCGTCGGCACGCCCGCGTTCCTCGAGACGACGCTCGCCCTCGGGCACCCGGCGATCCCGGCCGCGGTCAAGGACGGCTACCGCGCGCCCTACCGCTCGGCGGAGCGACGGGGCGGGGTCGGCGGGTTCGTCGCCGACATCCCGGTCGGCCCCGCGCACCCGAGCCACGCCGAGCTGGAGCGGATCGTCGCGGGCGTCCGCGCGCTGGAGACCCCGGCGCTGCTGCTCTGGGGCCCGCTGGACCCGATCTTCTCGGACCGCTACCTCGACGACCTCGTCGACCGCCTCCCGCACGCGCAGGTGCACCGCTTCGAGGGCACCGGCCACCTGCTCGCGGAGGACGTCGACTACTCCGCCGCGGTGCTCACCTGGCTCGGCGACGTCACCGCCGGCGTCCAGGCCCCCGACGTGCAGCGCCCGACCGTGCCGATCGAGCCGCTCTGGCGGCACCTGGACGAGCGCGTCGAGGACGACTCGCTCGCGCTGGTCGAGATGGCGCCGCCCGGGGGAGGCGGCCCGCGCTCCGTGTCCTGGCGGCTGCTCTCGCAGCGGGTCCGCGAGCTGGCCGCGGGGCTCCGCGCCTCGGGTGTCGCCCCGGGCGACCGCGTCTCGCTGCTCGTGCCGCCCGGCGCCGACCTCACCGCCCTGCTCTACGCCTGCCTGCGGATCGGCGCCGTCGTGGTCGTCGCCGACGCGGGCCTGGGCCTCCGCGGGCTGACCCGCGCGGTCCGCGGTGCCTGGCCGGATCTCGTCGTCGGGGCGCTGCCGGGGCTCGCCGTCGCCCGCGCGCTCGGCTGGCCGGGCGGCCGCGTCTCGACGCAGACCCTGCCGCGCGCGTCCGCCCGCGCGCTCGGCGTCGACACCTCGCTCGGGCAGCTGATCGAGCTCGGGCGGGCGGAGCTCGAAGCCTCCGCCGACGCGCTCGGCGAGGCGCCCGCGGCCGACGCGACCGCCGCGATCCTCTTCACCTCCGGATCGACCGGACCCGCGAAGGGCGTCGTCTACACGCACCGCCAGCTCGCCGGGGTCCGCGACGCCCTCGCCCGGCAGTACGGCATCGGACCGGGGACCGGACTCGTCGCCGGCTTCGCGCCGTTCGCCCTGCTCGGCCCGGCACTCGGCACCCGCTCCGCGACGCCGGACATGGACGTCACCTCCCCGCGCACGCTCACCGCGCGGGCCGTGGCGGCGGCGGCGGCCCGCGTCGACGCCACCGTCCTCTTCCTCTCGCCCGCCGCGCTCGCCAACGTGGTCGCCACCGCGGGCGACCTCGACGCCGACGACCACCGCGCGCTCGCCGGCGTCCGCACCTTCCTCTCGGCCGGCGCGCCCGTCGCCGAGGGCCTGCTGGCGCAGGCGCAGGCGCTGATGCCGAACGCCTCGGCCCGCACGCCCTACGGGATGACGGAGGGCCTGCTGCTGACCGACGCGTCGCTCGAGGGCATCCGCGCGGCCGCCGCGGACGACGATCCGCGCGGGGGAGTCTGCGTCGGCGTTCCCGCCGCGGGCGTCCGCCTCCGCATCGCGCCGCTCGACGACGACGGACAGGCGGCTCCCGAACCGACGGAGCTCGTCAGCGTCACCGGCGAGATCGTCGTCTCCGCCGGCCACGTCGAGGACCACTACGAGCGGCTCTGGCTCACCGACCGCGCCGCGCGCCGCGGCGCCGTCCCGGGCGAGCGCTGGCACCGCACCGGCGACGTCGGCCGGATCGACGCCGACGGCCGGCTGTGGGTCGAGGGCCGGCTGCCGCACGTGATCGTCACCGCCGAGGGCGTCGTCACGCCTGTCGGGCCGGAGCAGCGGATCGAGGCGCGCGTCGCCGCGGTCTCCCGCGCCGCGATCGTCGGCGTCGGGCCCCGCGGAGTCGCGCAGCTGGTCGCGGTCGTCGAGCGGCACGAGGGTGCCCGCCGCACGCAGCTCGCGTCCGAGGAGCTCGCCGCCAGGGTCCGTGCGGCCGTCGGCGCACCGGTCGCGGCCGTGCTCGTCGTGCCGGCACTGCCCACCGACATCCGGCACAACTCCAAGATCGACCGGGCCGCGCTCGCGCGCTGGGCGGAGTCGATCCTCGCCGGCGGCCGGATGGTCGCGCCGTGAGGGTCCTCGTCACCGGGGCGAGCGGGCTGCTCGGCGGCGCCGTCGCGGCGGGGCTCGTCGCGGCGGGACACGAGGTCCGCACGTTCCAGCGCCGTCCGTCGGGAGTGAGCGGGGCCGAGGACGTCCGCGGCTCGCTGGCCGACGCGGGCGCCGTCGAGGCCGCGGTCGAGGGCTGCGAGGGCGTGGTGCACCTCGCGGCGAAGGTCTCGCTCGCGGGCGATCCGGCCGACTTCGTCCGGGTGAACGTCGACGGAACCAGGGATCTGCTGGCGGCCGCCGCTCGCGCAGGCGTCCGGAGCTTCGTCCAGGTGTCGTCGCCGTCGGTCGCGCACTCCGGCGCCTCGATCATCGGCGAGGGCGCCGAGCCCGCCGATCCCGAGCGCGCCCGCGGCGACTACGCCCGCACGAAGGCGCGGGCCGAGCTGCTCGCGCTGGCCGCGGATGCGCCGGGCTTCGCCGTGGTCGCGGTGCGTCCGCACCTGGTCTGGGGGCCGGGGGACACGCAGCTCGTGGCGCGGATCGTCGAGCGCGCCCGCACCGGACGGCTGCCGCTGCTCGGCGACGGCCAGGCGCTCATCGACTCCACCTACATCGACAACGCCGCCTCGGCGATCGTCGCCGCCCTCGGCCGGGCGGAGGCGGTGCACGGCCGCGCGTACGTGGTCACCAACGGCGAGCCGCGGCCGGTGGCCGAGCTGCTCGCCGGGATCTGCCGCGCCGCCGGCGTGCGGCCGCCGAGCTGGTCGGTGCCCGCGGGCGTCGCGCGCGCCGCCGGCTCGCTCGTCGAGCGCGTCTGGGCGGTGCGCCCGGGCGAGGACGAGCCGCCGATGACCCGCTTCCTCGCCGAGCAGCTCTCGACCGCGCACTGGTTCGACCAGCGCGCGACCCGCGCCGACCTCCAGTGGACGCCCGCGGTCACCCTCGACGAGGGCCTCGCCCGCCTGGCGGCCTCCTACCGCTGACACGCCGAACGCCCCCGCGCGAGTGCGCGAGGGGCGTCCGTCGTCACGCCTGCTGATCGCCTCCATGTCGATCGAGTAGCCCGCGCAGCGGGCGTATCGAGATCCACCACCGCTAGAAGTCGAGTCTGCAGACCCGCCCTGCTGCCAACGCCGGGTCTCGATACGCCCCTGCGGGGCTACTCGACCACCATGAGGCGGGCCTGCTCGGCCGGCATGATCGCCGCCACCGCAGGACCGCGCCCCGTTCATGCTGATCGAGTAGCCCGCTCCGCGGGCGTATCGAGATCCACCACCGTTCGGAGGTCGGTCTGCAGACCCACCCTCCTGACAGCGCCGGGTCTCGATACGCCCCTGCGGGGCTACTCGACCACCATGAGGCGGGGCTGCTCGACCAGCATGAGGCAGGGCCGCTCGACCGGCATCCGGCGGCCGAGCCTCGTCAGTCCGCGAGGATCAGGTACAGCGCGCGGCGGGTCTCGTCGAGCTTCGCGGAGGCGGCGGCGCGCTGCGCCTCCGAGGCTCCGCGGAACTGCTGGACGACGCCCATCAGCTTGCCGATGTTGTCGACGAACTCGCGGTCCGCGTCGCTCGCGCCGGGAGTGGCCTCCCAGGCGGCGGTGAGCTCGTCGGCGTGCTCGCGCACGTAGGTGCCGCCCGCGTCGGTGAGCTGGTACTCGGTGCCGCGGCCCTCGCCGACGGCCGTGATGAGGCCCTCATCGACGAGCTGCTGGAGCGTGGGGTAGACCGAGCCGGGGCTGGGGCGCCACGAGCCGTTGGTCTTCTCGGCGATCGCCTTGATCAGGCCGTAGCCGTTCGAGGACTTCTCGGCGAGGAGGGAGAGCAGGGCGGCGCGGACGTCGCCGCGTCGGGCCCGTCCTCCGCCGCCGCCGAAGCCGGGGCCGAAGCCGCCGAAGCCCGGGCCGAAGCCGAAGCCGGGACCGAAGCCGCGGCCGTGTCCGCCGGGTCCGCGGCGCTCGCGGCGGCCGGGCTGGTCGTGGCCGCCGTGGCCGTGGTCGTGGTCGCCGTGCGAGCGGTCGAAGCGGTCGCTGTGGTCGTGGAAGGAGTTCCTGGTGTTCATGGTGTCTCTTCTCGTGTCAGGGGATTCCTCTCGAAATCCGTCTCGCCCGTCGGAGCGAGTGCTCACGATTTGTCGGCGATGTAGCAACGATATATCGGCGACTGTCACTCGTCAAGCACGAGTTTCGAACTACGCTCGAGGGACCCCCACCGGAAGGCCCCTCCGCATGCCGCTGTCCGCCGCCGCGCTCGCCGCGATCCTCGACGAGTCGCTCCTCACCGGCGCCGTCCTCACCGGCCGTGCGAGCAACCTCGGCAACCTCCGCCGCCTGGCCGCCCGCGAGCCGGCCCACCTCTACGGCGTCGACGTCGCCGAGCACTGGGACGTCGAGAGCCTGCTCGCCCTGATGGGGGAGCGTGTCGGCATCAGCACCGACCCCGCGTTCGAGCACGGCCAGGACCGGATCGACGCCGCGCTCACCGTCGCCGCGCTCGACGCCTATCGCGACCGCTTCGCCCGCGCCGTCCGCGAGGGCGCGCTGATCCTCTTCGCCACCGCGCACCCCGCGACCCTGCTGGACGTCTACCGCCGGCTCGCCGCGGCCGCGACGGCGGCGGGCGCCCGCGTGATCGACGTGAACGCCCTCCCGTTCGCCCGCCCCGACGGCATCCGGGTCAGCTTGGCCGACGAGCACCAGCGGCTCTGGTGCACGGGCGGCGTCACCTGCGCCTACCGCGGCGGCAGCCTCCAGCACACCCACTCGGCCGAGCCGATGAACGCCCTCCTCGACGAGCTCGAGGCGCTCGGCATCCGCCCCGACCTCGTCGTCGCCGACCACGGCTGGGCGGGCGCCTCCGGGCGGCGCGGCCTCCCGACGATCGCGATCGCCGACTGCAACGACCCCGCCGTCTTCGTCGCCGAGGCGCAGGGCTCGATCGAGGTGGTCGTCCCGATCGACGACGGCCTCGCTGTGCACCTCTACGAGCCGGTGATCGCCTACCTCCTGGACGGCCTCGACGCCACCTCCGAGCCCGCTCGGACCTCCGGCTCGTAGACTCGTCCAATGCTCGTCGGGATCCTGTGATCCGGCGAGCCGTGCGCGTTCCCGCGAGCCCGAGGTCAGCCCTCGCCACCACTTCCCAGACGGAGCATCCGTGACCCAGCCCCAGGACGGCCTCCTCCCGCGCTTCGCCGTCGGCGTCGACATCGGCGGCACCTCGATCAAGGCCTCCCTCGTCGACGTGACCACCGGCGAGCGCGCCGCCCGCCGCTTCGCCGTCGCGAACCCCGTCGGCAAGGAGCCCGAGGACTTCGCCGCGGCCATCGCCGGCATCGTCCGCGACGTCTCGCCGATCGCCGGCACGCCCGTCGGCGTCGGCTTCCCCGGCATCGTCCGCGGCGGCATCGTGCGGCAGACCACCCACGTCTCGCAGCGCTGGGTCGGGATCGACGCGCAGGCCCTGCTGTCCGAGGCGACCGGTGTCGACGTCGTCGTCGTCAACGACGCGGACGCCGCAGGGGTCGCCGAGCGCGAGTTCGGCGCGATGCGCGACCGCGAGGGCCTCTGCCTGCTCACCACCCTCGGCACCGGGATCGGCACCGCCCTCGTCTACGAGGGCGAGGTCATCCCCAACTCCGAGCTCGGCCACGTGCACATCGACGGCCCCGACTTCGAGCCGCGCGTCGGCTTCTCCGCCGTCCGCCGCGAGGGCATCACCCTCGAGGAGTGGGCGGGCCGCCTCAACGTCTACTACCGGCACCTCGAGATGCTGCTCTCACCGCAGCTGTTCGTGATCGGCGGAGCGGCCGCGCACGTCTTCGACGAGTTCGCCCGCTTCCTCGACCTCGGCACCGAGATCGTCTCCGCCCGCTTCGGCAACGATGCCGGCTTCACCGGCGCCGCCATGGTCGCCGTCTCGCCCGACCGCCTCGCCCCCTGGTACCGCTCCACCCGCGGCGCCCACTTCGACCCGGGCACCCCGGCCATCGCCGACTGACCGCCTGCGGAGGAGCCGCGCAGCGGCGCCCCTATGGTGGTCGAGTAGCCGCATCGCGGCGTATCGAGACCCGCGCACCGGACGACGGTGGATCTCGATACGCCCTCTGCGAGGGCTGCTCGATCCGCGTGTCGGCGTCAGCGTGTTCGCAGCAGCCCGCGGTAGAGCGCGTCCAGGCGCGCCGCCGCGGCCGCCCAGGTGTGGGCCACCGCCCACTGCACGCCGCCGCGGCCGAGACGCGCGCGCTCGGCGTCGTCGGCGAGCAGCCGGCGGATCTCCGCCGCCCACACCGCCGGGTCGCCGGAGTCGATGAGCACGCCGCTCTCGCCGTCGCGCACCGCGTCGACCAGCCCGGTCGTCCGCCGCGCGAGCACCGGCGTCGCACTCGCCGCCGCCTCGAGCGCGATCAGCCCGAACGTCTCCGCCGCCGACGGCACCAGCGCGAGCCGCGCCCCGCGCAGCAGCGCCGCCGCCGTCTCCCGGTCTGCCACGCCCTCGAAGCGCACCCACTCGTCCACGCCGAGCTCCTGCGCCGCCGCGCGCACCTCCTCCAGGTACCCCTCGCGTCCCGGCGCCGGCCCGCCCGCCAGCCGCAGCAGCGGCCGCTCGCCGACCGGGATGCGCGCCAGCGCCTGCACCGCCAGCAGCTGCCCCTTCAGCGGCTGCACCCGGCCGAGCAGCACGATCTCCCGCGCGCGCTCGCCGGCCCCCGGCGAGAACTGGGCATCGACCCCCGGCGGCACGACCAGCACGCGCGCCGGATCCACCCTGTAGCCGTCCACGACGTCCGACCGCTCCGACGCCCCCGCGACCACCACCGCGTCCGCCGAGCCCAGCACCGAGCGCTCGGCGCGGATCCGCTCCTCCGGCTCCCGCACGTCGCCCGGCACCAGCCGCACGTTCTTCGCCAGCGAGTTCGAGTGCATCGAGTGCACGTGCGGAGCGCCGGTCAGCGCCCCCGCCAGCCCCGACACCCAGTAGTGCGAGTGCACGACGTCCGCACCCACGGCGGCCTCGGCGAACGCCGGCGCGGAGGCGGCCAGCGCGTACTTGTCCGCCGCCTCGACCGGCACGCCGACCACCGAGACCCCCGGCGCGAGCCGCCGCACGCCCTCGCCGCGGGTGAGCACGGTGACCTCCCAGCCGAGCGCCGCGAGCTCGGGCAGCACCCCGGCGAGGTACACGTTCATCCCGCCGGCGTCGCCGGTCGAGGGCTGCTCGAGGGGCGAGGTGTGCGCCGAGACGATCGACAGGCGGGGCATGCGTCCATCGTAGGAGCGGGCGCGGAGGGCGCGGATCCCGCCCCGCGGCTCCCGGCGCCTCCGGAATCGGGTTGAATGGACGGATGCGCTCCGGTCGGTGCGCGGAGAGCGTGAGGTCCATGGCCCGCCAGAGTCCCCCCGAAGAGGTGCTGCCCCCGTCGGCCGCGCCCGGGGCCGAGGGCCGCGAACCCTTCAGCGAGCAGGACATCCGGGGACTCGTCGGCACCGCCGCCCTCGACAAGGGCGTCGCCTACGCCGACGAGGGCCGCGTCGCAGAGCTGCAGTGGTTCGGCGGGCGCACCCGGCTCTTCGGCCAGGTCCGCGGCTCCGGCCGCTCGCCCTACGCCGTGAGCGTGCAGCTGCGCGACGAGGGCGACCACTCGATCCTCCTCGGCGGCGCCTGCAGCTGCCCGGTCAAGCACGAGTGCAAGCACGTCGCCGCCGTCCTGATCGAGGCGCTGCGCCGCGAGCGCGAGGGCGCCCTGAGCGGCCCGTTCCCCGGCGAGGCCGCCGTCGACGCGGTCCCGGAGTGGCGCAGCGCCCTCGCGCCGCTGCTCGCCGGCGCCGAGCGCTCGCACTCCGGCATCCCGCTCGGCCTCCAGTTCGAGCTCCTCCCCGGCGAGCCCGTGCGCCGCCCGCCCGGCCGCTACAACAGCTACCGTCCGCCGCCCGAGCCGCGCCCGCGCCTCGGCGTCCGCCCGGTGCGGATGGGCGACCGCGACCGCTGGGTCCGCACCGGCACCAGCTGGCGCGACCTCGGCTACCTGCACTACAGCCACGACTACGACGAGCGCCAGATCGACGTCGTCCGCGAGATGCAGGGCCTGCTCTCCGGGCACAGCGCCTCCAGCTACTACTCGCCCGACACCTGGCTCTACCTCGACCAGTGCCGGAGCGAGGCGATCTGGGCGGCCCTGCACGGCGCCGTCCGCGCCGGCATCGGCCTGGTCATGGGCGACCGCGACCAGACCCCGCTGAAGATCCTGGACACCACCGCCACGGCGTCCATCGACGTCACCCGCACCCCGGCCGGCCTCGAGCTGCGCTCGCTCGTCGCGATCGGCGACCACCCGGCGCCCGAGCACTTCGGCTTCATCGGCGACCCCGCCGTCGGGCTCTACACCTGGGACGAGGGCGACGAGCTGCGCGGCAAGGCCGTCACGCTCGTGCCGTTCGCGGCGCCGCTGGTCTCCTCCGCCCGGACCTTCCTCTGGAGCAACGAGCCGATCCGCATCCCGGAGCAGGAGGAGTCGGCGTTCCTCACCGAGCACTACCAGCGCCTGCACCGCCTCTTCGACATCGTCTCGCGCGACGGCTCCTTCGAGGCGCCGCCCGTCCCCGAGCCGCGGCTCGGCCTCACCCTCGAGCACACCGAGGGCGCGGGACTCCGTGGCTCCTGGTGGTGGCGCTACGGCATCGAGGGCGGCCGCGGCACCGAGGCCGAGCGCCTCCCGCTGCGCCTGGACGACGAGTCCGGCTACCGCGACGCCGAGGCCGAGCAGCGGATCCTCGACTCGCTCGGCGGCGCCGGCATCGACCCGGAGTCGACGCCCGCCCTGGTCTCGCCGTCGAGCCGCCGCCTCCGCCCCACCTTCGACCTGCGCGGCATGCAGACCGTCGGCTTCCTCACCGGCGAGGTCGAGCGCCTGCGCGAGCTCGGCACCGTCGAGATCGAGGAGATCGGCCAGCGCGTCGAGTACCGCGAGGCGGAGACCGCGCCGGTCGTCGCCGTGCAGACGGTCGCCCAGCCGGACAGCCGCGACTGGTTCAACCTCGAGATCTCGGTCACGGTCAACGACGAGGCGGTCCCGCTCGCCGAGATCTTCCTCGCCCTGGCCCGTGGCGACGAGTACATGGTGCTGCCGAGCGGCGTCTACTTCGCGCTCGACGACGAGCGCTTCGGCCGCCTCCGCGAGCTGATCGCCGAGGCGCGCGAGCTCTCCGACGACCCGAGCGAGACGCTCCGGATCAGCCGCTTCCAGTCCTCGCTCTGGGACGAGCTGGTCGAGCTCGGCGTCGTCGAGGCGCAGGCCGCCGCCTGGCGCCGCTCGGTCGAGGGCCTCTCCGGCTTCACCGCGACCGGCGCCCTCGAGTCCCGCGCCCTGCCCGAGGGCTTCGCCGTCGAGCTGCGGCCGTACCAGCAGCTCGGCTACGACTGGCTCTCCTTCCTCTACGACAACCAGCTCGGCGGCGTCCTCGCCGACGACATGGGCCTCGGCAAGACCGTGCAGTCGCTCGCGCTGGTCACCCGGGTGATGCAGGAGCAGCGCGCGGCCGCCGCGAGCGCCGGCACCTCGCCCCGCCCGTTCCTCGTCGTCGCCCCGACGAGCGTCGTGCCCAACTGGGTCGGCGAGGCCAAGCGCTTCGCCCCCGACCTGCGCGTGGTCGGCATCGACGAGACCTCGAAGAAGAAGCGCAAGGCACTGTCGACGATGATCGGCGAGGCCGAGCTGGTCGTCACCTCCTACGCCCTCTTCCGCCTCGACTACGAGTCCTACGCCGGGATCCAGTGGTCCGGCTTCCTGCTCGACGAGGCGCAGTTCGTCAAGAACCGCCAGTCGGCCACCCACCAGCTCGCCCGGCGCCTCGACGTGCCGTTCAAGCTCGCCATCACGGGCACGCCGATGGAGAACAACGTGATGGAGCTCTGGTCGCTGCTCTCGATCGTCGCTCCGGGCCTCTTCCCCTCGCCGGCCGGCTTCGCCGAGTACTACCAGAAGCCGATCGAGCGCGACGCCGACACCGAGCGCCTCAGCCAGCTGCGCCGCCGCATCCGCCCGCTGATGCTCCGCCGCACCAAGGAGCTCGTCGCGACGGAGCTGCCGCCCAAGCAGGAGCAGACCATCGAGGTCGAGCTCGGCACCCGCCAGCGCAAGGTCTACGACACCTACCTCGCCCGCGAGCGGCAGCGGGTGCTCGGCCTGATCGGCGACTTCGAGAAGAACCGCTTCGCGATCTTCCGCGCCCTCACCGTGCTCCGCCAGGTCGCGCTCGACGCGGCCCTGGTCGACGAGGCGCACGCCACGGTGCCGTCGACCAAGCTCGACCTGCTCGACGAGCTCCTCGCCGACGCGCTCGCCGAGGGGCACCGGGTGCTGGTCTTCAGCCAGTTCACCCGCTTCCTCGGCCGGGTGCGCGGCCGGCTCGACGCGGCCGGCGTCGAGTACGCCTACCTCGACGGCGCCACCAAGAAGCGCGACGAGGTGATCGACCGCTTCCGCTCCGGCGAGGCGGGCGTCTTCCTCATCTCGCTGAAGGCGGGCGGCTTCGGCCTCAACCTCACCGAGGCCGACTACTGCATCCTGCTCGACCCGTGGTGGAACCCGGCGACGGAGTCGCAGGCCGTCGACCGCGCCCACCGCATCGGCCAGACCCGCTCGGTGATGGTCTACCGGCTCGTCGCGAAGGACACCATCGAGGAGAAGGTGATGGCGCTCAAGGAGGCGAAGGCCGCCCTGTTCGCGGCCGTGATGTCCGACGACGGCGCGGCGGCGACCGGCGGCATCACCGCGGAGGACGTGCGCGAGCTGCTCGGCTGAGCGGCCCGGGTCGGCGCGGGTCCGGTCAGCAGGCCGGGTCCGCGAGCGCCTTCACGAACGCCCCGGTCTGGTAGACGTACTCGTAGGCCCAGTCGCCGAGCGTGTACGGCTCGCCGGAGGACACCATCGACAGCTCGCCGTCGAAGCAGCGGCCGAGCAGCAGGCGCGCCCGGGCGATGTGCGGGGTCTGCGTGATGACGACGACGCTGTCCCAGTGGTCCGCCCGCGCATCGGCGGCCAGGGCGCGCGCCTCGCCCTGGGTGGTCCCGGGCTCGGCGGTGAAGCAGATCACGTCCATGTCCGGCTCGTCGCAGGCCACCACGTCGTTCTCGCCCGGAGCCGCGGCCAGATCCGAGGCCCAGACCGAGATCACCAGGGTGTCGGCCACTCCCGCCTCGACGAGGTCGCGGCCGAGCTCGGTGCGCGCGCGGGTGGGCGGCCCGAGGACGAGGACCGCGTCGGCGTGCTCCGGCACCGGATCGATCGCGGGCAGCACGTAGACCGGGATCCCGGCGCCGACCACCAGCACGAGCGCGGCGAGGGCGCCGACGCCGAGGCGCCGTGCCAGCCGTCCTGCCCTGTGCATGCGTCTCCTCGCGAACCCCGGCGGTCACCGTACCCCAGGCAGGTGACACGGGTGTTTCGGCGGCTCGGGACTCCGGCATCAGGCGGACCGTCCTGCTGCGCCCGCAAGCCCCCGATCTCAGCCGGCAGTGCGCGGACCGAACTCTGACATCCTGTGTCTTCGGAGCACGGGACGGTGACTCGTGGCGCTCCCGCGACGCCGTGGCGGTCGCTCCTCCTCGACAGAAGGACAGGCGATGGCTGAACCGACACTGGTGGACGTCGCGCGCATCGCGGGGGTGTCCCGCGCGACCGCCGCGCGCGTGCTCGCGGGCCGGACCAACGTCGACGCCGGCATGACCGCCGCCGTGGAGCGCGCCGCGAAGCAGCTGGGCTACGAGGCGAACGGCGCCGCCCGCATGCTGCGCGGGGGACGCGCGGGCTCGATCGCGCTCATCGTCGCCTTCGAGGATCTCGACCGCCTGCCCGGGACGATCCTCACGGCGGTCCTGAAGGGTGCCGCGGCGAGCCTGCACGCGCAGGGAATCCAGCCGGTCCTGCTGCCCGCGGACTACGACGACAGGGGCCGGGTCGCCCGGCTCCTCCGCACGCGCGCGGTCGACGGGGCCGTCGTGATCCTGCAGAACGAGATGACCCAGGTGACCCAGGAGCTGGCGGACTCTCCCGCGCCGATCGCCTGGGTGGGACGACCGCGGGTCGCCCTCGCGGACGACGCCCTCGTGATCGATGCGGACAACTACGGGGGAGGGAGGCTCGCCGCACGAGTGCTGGCCGAGTCCGGCCGTCGGCGACTCGGCATCATCGCGGGCCCCCATGACATGAAGCCCGCCCGTGAGCGGCTGCGCGGCTGGCGCGACGAACTGGAGCACCTGGGCATCGACTACACGCCCCTCGCGCACGGTGCGTTCACGGTCGAGAGCGGCGTGACCGCGATGGTGCGCCTCCTGCAGCGCTACCCCGATCTCGACGGGATCTTCGCCTCCTCCGACCTGATGGCGCACGGCGCGATCCACGTCCTCCGCGCCGCCGGACGACGCGTGCCGACGGACGTCTCGGTCGTGGGCTTCGACGACGTCGTCATCGCGACCACGACGGACCCGCCGATCACGACGATCCGCCAGCCCCTCGCGGAGATGGGCCGCATCGCCGCCGAGACCGTCGTCGCCGTCCTGCAGGGACGCGAGGTCGACCGGCAGCGGATCCTGCCCGTGAGCCTCGTCCAGCGGGAATCCGCGTAGCGCGGAAGGCGTCCTCGAACAGGGCGGCTCTCGGGGTCGCCGCCGGCTCAGTCCGCGACCAGCGACCGCAGCTCCCGCACCCCCGCGACCACGTCGGCGCCGACGCGCCCCGCCTGCACCGCCGCGCGCAGCGGCAGCGTGCGGTGCGGCCGCAGCAGCCGCCGGGCCGCCGTGCAGGGCAGCGCGTAGAGCGCGACGACGCCCGCGTCGATCCCGTCGAGCCCGCCGTCGTCGCGACCGAAGACCAGCTCGCGTCCCTCGCGGGCCAGCTCGTCGGGCAGCGCCGCCTCGCCGATCGGCAGCCGCACGGAGGCGAGCACGGCGGCGGCGACGATCCGGCGGCGCAGCGGCCGGCCGATCGCGTCTCCGGCGAGCTCGCCGAAGAAGTCGGCGTGCCGCTCGAGGATCGCGGCGACGGTCTCGGCGAGGCGCTCCATCTCGGGGTGCAGCGACAGCCGCGCGAGGCGGCGGTAGGCGTGCAGGGCGATCTGCGCGTCGACCGCCAGCGCGAGGGCGATGGGCCCTGCGAGCAGCCGGGACGAGCGGTCGCGCAGCATCCGGCTCCGGACCACGGGCTCGGCCGGGCCGGTCTCGACGCCGCGGATCCGCGGCGAGGCCGCCAGCACCTCGCCGAGCGCATCGGCGATCCGGTGCCGCTCGGCGGCCCAGGTCGTCGCGAACGACCGCACCCGCGGATCGGGGTGCGCCCGCGCGAGCGGCAGCACCCGCACGACGGCCGCGTGCTCGAGAGCGCGGAGGTAGGCGGACGCGACGATCGCCTCGCGATCCAGCGGCGCCTCCTCGAACTCGCGGATCGAGAAGTGGTCGCGGAGGCTGCCGTGCGCGCTGCGACGGTAGCTCTCCACGTCGAACGGTTCCGCGATGCCCATGCTCCACCCGCCTTCGCTTCGACCGTACCGCCATCCTGGGCCCGGAACCTGAACGGCGGAAGGTCCGCCGCTGCCAGACTGGAGCCCGCGCGCCGCCCGGCCGCGGGACGGGGCGGAGATGGGGTCTCGCGGGTCCGCGGTCGCCGCGATCCTCCTCGCCGCGGTCTGCTTCGGCACCACCGGCACTGCGCAGTCGCTCGGCGCCGAGGGCGTCGATCCGCTGCTGCTCGGCGCCGCCCGGATCGTGCTCGGCGGGGCGCTGCTGGCCGCCCTGCTCGGCGTCGAGACGGCGCGCGCTCCCCGCCGCGCCGCCCGGAGGCCGCGCGTCTCGACGGTGCTGCTCGTCCTCCTCGGTGCGGCCGGCGTCGCCGCGTACCAGCCCGCCTTCTTCACCGGCACCGCCGAGAACGGCGTCGCGGTCGGCACGATCGTCGCGCTCGGCTCCGCCCCCGCCTTCACCGGACTGCTCGAGTGGCTCCTGCTGCGCTCCGCCCCGAGCCCGCGCTGGTTCGTCTCGACGGCGCTCGCCGCGGTCGGCGTCGTGCTGCTCGCCGGCCTGCTGACCGGTGGCGCCGCGGGCGGAGTCTCCGTGCTCGGTCTCGCGGGCTCGGCCGGAGCCGGCGCCGCCTACGCGCTCTACGCCGTCTGCGGCAAGCTGCTGCTCGAGCGCGGCTTCACTCCGGCCGCCGCGATGGGCGCCCAGTTCGGCACCGCCGCGCTGCTCGCACTGCCGGTCCTGCTCGCGGGCGACCCCGGACGCCTCGCCGGCTCCCTCCCCGCCGTGCTCTGGCTCGGCGTGGTGACCGTCGCGGTCGCCTACACCTTCTTCGCGCGGGGCTTGCGCCTCCTGCCCGCCGCCACGGTCTCGACGCTCACCCTCGTCGAGCCCGCGACGGCGACCCTCCTCGGCGTCGCCCTGCTCGGCGAGCGGCTGACACCCGACGCGGTCGCCGGCATCGCCGTCCTGGTGCTCGCCGTGCTGCTCCTGGCTCTGCCCGCGCGCCAAGGGAGTGCGCGCCGGGGGAGTGCGCGCCGCAGGAGGTCCGAGGTCGTCGCGCCTGAGGCGCCGTCGAGCCTCGCGGAGTAGCCTCTGCCCTGCCGCGGCGCCTGAGCGCCTCACCGATCGACGACGAGGGGGCGGATCCGATGACCAACCCCTGGCTCGCCCTGCCCGGCAGCGGTCGCCGCCGCCCGCTGGTCGAGGCGTCCTGGGAGCGGGCGCGCCGCCACCGCCTCGACCCCGAGCGCCTCACCGCGCCGCTGTCCTTCTCGAGCGACGAGCTGCGCGACTACCGGATGGGCCACCCGCTCGCCTCGGTGCTGCCCGTCATCCGGCGCCTCCTCGTCCGCGACGCCGACGAGGACAGCGGCGTGCTCGTCGCGGTCGGCGACGCCCTGGGTCGGCTGCTCTGGATCGACGGCGACCAGGCGCTGAAGAGCTCCGCCGAGCGGATGCTCTTCGTCGAGGGCGCGGCCTGGGCCGAGCCCGACGTCGGCACCTCCGCTCCCGGCACCGCCCTCGTCCTCGATCACGGCGTGCAGATCCACGGCGCCGAGCACTTCGCCTCCCTCGTCCACCCCTGGAGCTGCACCGCGGTGCCGATCCACGACCCCGAGACCCACGAGATCCTCGGTGTGATCGACATCACCGGCGGCGCCGAGGTCGTCGCCCCGCAGACCCTTCCGCTGATGGAGGCGACCGCGGCGGCCGTCGAGAGCCAGCTGATGGTGCAGCGACTGCAGCGCCCGCGCCGCGCGCAACCCCGCCGCTCGCCACCCCGGCCCGCGGCGGCCCGCGCGCCGAGCCTGCGCGTCCTCGGCCGCGAGACCGGCGTCGTCAGCGCCGACGGCGTCGAGCTCGAGCTCTCCACCCGGCACGCCGAGATCCTCACCCTCCTCGCCTGGCACCGCGCGGGGCTGTCCGCCGAGGCGCTCGCCCAGCTGCTCTACGGGCGGGAGGACGCGGTGGTCACCGTGCGCGCCGAGATGGTGCGCCTGCGCCGGATCCTCGAGCCGCGCCTCCCGAGGCTGGTGCCGCTCTCGCGCCCGTACCGCCTCGCCAGTCCGGTCGACCTCGACGCGCGCCAGGTGGTCGGCCTGCTCGATCGCGGCGCGCACCGGCTCGCCCTCGACGCCTACGCCGGCGCCCCGCTGCCCGGCTCCGAGGCCCCCGGCATCCGCGCGATCGCCGACGAGCTGCGCGCCCGCGTCCGCGCCACCGTGCTCACCAGCGCTGCCGCCGAGACGCTGCTCGCCTACGCGCACGGGCCCGACGGCCACGACGACGCGGAGGTCTGGGCCGAGCTGCTGCGGATCCTGCCGCGCCGCTCGCCCCGCCGCGCCGGCATCGTCGCGCACCTGGAGGAGCTCGAGGCCGAGCAGCGCTGACCCGTGTCCGGCCGTCGCCTCCGTCGCCGCGCGGCCGTGCAACGGTGTGCAACCTCCCGCGACGTACGGTCGGATCGAGCGCGACACCCCGCACTCACCCGACAACGACGTCGATGGAGGTCCACATGACGCTGTACGCCGACCCGGTAGCCGACCAGGCACCGAAGGAACCGGAGTCCACGGTCTACGCCAACCCGGGCACGGAGGGATCCGTCGCCTCGTTCCGCTCCCGGTACGACCACTTCATCGGAGGCGAGTACGTCGCCCCCGCGAAGGGCCAGTACTTCGAGAACATCACCCCGATCACCGGGAAGCCCTTCTGCGAGATCGCCCGCGGCACCGCCGAGGACATCGACCGCGCGGTCGAGGCCGGCTGGAAGGCGTTCCCGAGCTGGGGCAAGACCAGCCCCGCCGAGCGCGCGAACGTCCTGCTGCGCATCGCCGACCGGATGGAGGCGAACCTCGAGCTGCTCGCGGTCGCCGAGACCTGGGAGAACGGCAAGCCGGTGCGCGAGACCCTCGCCGCCGACATCCCCCTCGCGATCGACCACTTCCGCTACTTCGCCGGCGCCCTGCGCGCCCAGGAGGGCGGCGTCTCCGAGATCGACCACGACACCATCGCGTACCACTTCCACGAGCCGCTCGGCGTGGTCGGCCAGATCATCCCCTGGAACTTCCCGATCCTGATGGCCGTGTGGAAGCTCGCTCCGGCGCTCGCCGCCGGCAACTGCATCGTCCTCAAGCCGGCCGAGCAGACCCCCGCCTCGATCCACGTCCTGATGGACCTGATCCACGACCTGCTGCCCGCCGGCGTCCTCAACATCGTCAACGGCTTCGGCATCGAGGCCGGCGCCCCGCTCGCCTCGCACCCGCGGATCCGCAAGATCGCCTTCACCGGCGAGACGACCACAGGCCGCCTGATCATGCAGTACGCGAGCGAGAACCTCATCCCGGTCACGCTCGAGCTCGGCGGCAAGAGCCCCAACGTGTTCTTCGCCGACGTGGCCGCCGAGCGCGACTCCTTCTACGACAAGGCGCTCGAGGGCTTCTCGTTCTTCGCCCTCAACCAGGGCGAGGTCTGCACCTGCCCCTCCCGCGCCCTCGTGCAGAAGTCCATCTACGACGACTTCGTCGGCGACGGACTCGACCGCGTCGGCCGGATCAAGCAGGGCAACCCGCTCGACGTCTCGACGATGATCGGCGCCCAGGCCTCCAACGACCAGCTGGAGAAGATCCTCTCCTACATGGACATCGGCAAGCAGGAGGGCGCGAAGCTGCTCATCGGCGGTGACCGCGCCGACCTGGGCGGCGAGCTCAGCGGCGGCTACTACGTCAACCCGACGGTCTTCGAGGGGCGCAACTCCATGCGCATCTTCCAGGAGGAGATCTTCGGCCCCGTCCTCGCCCTCACCTCGTTCGAGGACTTCGACGACGGCATCGCCATCGCCAACGACACCCTCTACGGCCTCGGCGCCGGAGTCTGGAGCCGCAACGGCGCCCAGCTCTACCGCGCCGGCCGCGCCATCGAGGCCGGCCGCGTCTGGTCCAACACCTACCACCAGTACCCCGCGCACGCGGCCTTCGGCGGCTACAAGCAGTCCGGCATCGGCCGCGAGAACCACAAGATGATGCTCGACCACTACCAGCAGACGAAGAACCTCCTCGTCAGCTACGCGGAAGGGCCCATGGGCTTTTTTTGAGTTGTCGTGCGGCGATTCCTCGCTCCGCTCGTCATCACCGCCGCAGTCGGCTCGCCGAGGTGGTCGCGCTGAGTGGAGCGAGGACCGTCGCGCTACGGAAATCCGCTGCCACGCGGATTCCCGCTCCGCGCTCTTCCCTGCTGCCGCCCCTCACCGTGCGGCGGCGGCAGGGGGCCCACCTCATGCTGGTCGAGTAGCCCGCGCAGCGGGCGTATCGAGACCCACGTGACCAGCAGGTGCGGGAGCTCGGCCTCCTCGCTCCGCTTCGCACCCAGGATCCGCGTCGCGCTTCCCGCGGTTGCGGGCCCTTCCATGCTGGTCGAGTAGCCCGCGCAGCGGGCGTATCGAGACCCACCCCGCCAGACACCGCACCACCGAGAGGACACCGCCCATGGACAGCACGCGAGTCGACGTGACCGAGGCGGCAGCCGGCATGCTGCGGAGGATGAGCGAGCTGCACGGCCCGCTGATGTTCCACCAGTCCGGCGGGTGCTGCGACGGCAGCTCGCCGATGTGCTTCCCGGTCGGGATGTTCCGCACGGGGGCGTCCGACGTGCTCGTCGAGACGCTGCACGTGGACGGCCTCGAGCCGATCGAGTTCTACATGTCGCGGACGCAGTTCGAGTACTGGAAGCACACCCACCTCACCGTCGACCTGGTCGACGGCCGGGGGAGCGGCTTCAGCGTCGAGGCGCCCGAGGGCAAGCGCTTCATGATCCGCAGCCGCCTCCTCACCGACGCCGAGCTGGTCGAGTTCGGCCTCCTGCCGGCGGCCGCCGTCCAGCTCTGACCCGCTCGGTCGCACGGAATCGCTCGCCTCGGGAATATACCCCCCGGGGGTATGTTGCACCACGGTGACCGACCACGAGGGAGCACCGATGACCGACGCCGCGCACGACCACAGCACGCACACGTCCTCCGCCACGACGTCCTGGCGGACCGCCGCGACGGCCACCCTGCACTGCCTCACCGGCTGCGCCATCGGTGAGGTCCTCGGCATGGTGCTCGGCACCGCACTCGGGCTGCACACCCTCGGCACCGTCGTGCTCTCGATCCTGCTCGCCTTCGCCTTCGGCTACGCCCTGACGATGCGCGGCGTGCTCCGCGCGGGGGTCTCCTGGCGCGCCGCCGTCGGCATCGCCCTCGCGGCGGACACCGTCTCGATCGCGGTGATGGAGGTCATCGACAACACGACGATGCTGGCGATCCCCGGCGCGATGGACGCGGGTCTCGCGACGGGCCTCTTCTGGGGCTCCCTCGCCGGCTCGCTCGTCCTGGCCTTCGTGGTCACCACCCCGGTCAACCGCTGGCTGATCGGCCGCGGCAGGGGCCACGCGGTCGTGCACCGCTTCCACCACTGACGGCGGAACGCGCTGGGGCTCAGACCGACGGCTGCGGCGGGCTCGTCGCGGTCGAGCCGGTGCTGATCCGCACGCCGATCTCCGTGCCGCGGATCACCGAGGTCCCCGCCGAGGGATCCGTCCCGGCGACCTGGCCCTCGGGCACCGACGAGTCGACCTGGCTCATCCCGCCGACCACGAACCCCGCGGCCTTGAGCGCGCTGACGGCCGCGTCGACGCTCTTCCCGGTCACGTCCGGGATAGTCACCATCGGCGCCTTCACCAGCGACTGGTCGGGCTTCGCGAAGGCGGAGCCGCCGTACTCGCGGTCGAAGGCGGTCATCACCGGGTTCCAGATCCGGTGCCGCGCGAGGATCGCCGAGCCGCTGTCGAAGTCGATCGAGTCGAGCGCCATCCGCTTGCCGGCGTCGTTCAGCGCCGAGATGCTGCCGACCCAGACCGCGAGCGCGACCTCGGAGGAGGCGCCGAGCGTCCAGCCGTCGGCCGCGCCGTCGGTGGTGCCGGTCTTGGTGATGTGCTCGATGCCGTCGCCGGGGCTCGCCGCCTGACCGGTGCCCTGCGAGGTGACCTCGAGCAGCGCGTACTGCGTGGCGCGGGCGACGGCCGTCGTCGTCGACTGCGTGCAGGTCGAGGCGGGCGCCTCGATGTCCTGCCCCTCGGGCCCGACGATCGAGTCGATGGCCACCGCGCTGCAGGTCCGGCCGTCGTTCGCGACGCCCGCGTAGGCGACCGCCATGGTCAGCGGGGCGATCTCGTTCGTGCCGAGCACCGTCGCCGGGGATTCGAGCAGCGGGGTCGCGTCCGCGCGATGCACGCCGAACGCCTCCGCGGTCTTGCGGATGTCGCAGAGGTCGAGCAGGTGTGCCATGCCGATGAAGCCGGTGTTGATGGAGTCGATCGTGGACTCCAGTGCGTTCAGCGAGGCGGGGAAGATCTGCCCGCCGTTGTTGTTCGGATTGAACACCCCGTAGTCCTGCGGGCCCTCGCAGCTGTCCTGGAAGCCGGTCCAGTTCTTGTTCTTCGCGTCGAACTGCTCGAGAAGGGTGTGGCCGTCCTGCAGCCACTCCATCAGCGTGAAGACCTTGTAGGTGGAGCCCGGCTGGAAGCCGTTGCCGCCCCCGTAGGCCGCGTCGACCGAGAGGTTGATCGCCGAGTACTCGGCGCCGTCGGCCGAGGCGATCTGCTCCGGGTCCTGGCTGTACTTCTTGTTCTGCACCATGCTCAGGATCCGCCCGGTCCCGGTCTCCACGCCGACGGCCGCGGCCCCGACGTCGAAGCGCGGGTCGGTCGCGGGCACCTGGTCGGTCATGACCTGCGCCGAGGTGTCCTGCATGGCGAGGTCGATCGTCGTGTAGACCTTGAGCCCGCCGCGCTTGAGCGCCGCATAGCGCTCGTCGGCGGTGGCGCCGAGGGCCGGGTCGTTGCGCAGCACGTGCGAGACGTAGTCGCAGAAGTAGGCGGCGCTGCCCGCGGTCTGGCAGCCGGTCGACGGGGGAGTGATGACCGGCTCGATCGGCGCGGCCTTCGCGGCGTCGCGGGTCGCGGCGTCGATCTTCCCGTACTCGAGCATCCGGTCGAGGATGTAGTCGCGCCGGCTCGTGGTCAGCGCGTAGCCGTTCGCCTCGCCGTTGTCGGGGTCGTCGGGGCGGTCGAAGCGGAACTTCTCCGGGTTGTTGACGATCGCCAGAAGCGCGGCCGACTGCCCGACCGAGAGGTCGGCCGCGTCGATGCCGTAGTAGTACTCGGCCGCGGCCTCGATGCCGTAGACGGTGCCGCCGAAGAGGGCGATGTTGAGGTAGCCGAGGAGGATCTCGTCCTTCGAGTACTCCTTCTCCACCCCGATCGCGAGACGCATCTCCTTGAGCTTGCGCTCGGGAGTGGTCGCGGTCGCCTCCGCGTAGGCCGCGGCGCGCTCGGTCTCGTCGCTGATCGACTCGGCCTTCTGCACGAGCACGTTCTTGACGTACTGCTGCGTGATCGACGAGCCGCCCTGCGGCACCGCGTCGAGGAGGTAGGTGCTCGCGACGGCGCGCAGGGTGCCCTGCAGGTCGATGCCGCCGTGCTCGTAGTAGCGCGGGTCCTCGCTCGAGACGACGGCGTCGAAGACCGGCGCCGCGATCTGGTCGGCGGCGACCTCGATCCGGTTCTGGTCGTAGAAGGAGGCGAGGAGCGTCGGGTCCTCGGGGTCGCCCGCGTAGACGTCCGTTTTCTGCATCAGCTCGCCGACCTCGAGGTAGCTCGGCAGCGACTGGAACGCCGAGATCGTGCCCGAGGTGGCCGCCCCGGTGAGCGCGACCGCCGGCGCCACGACGATCGTCGCGAGCAGCCCGGCCAGCACGCTGACGATCACGAATCCGAACAGCGCGCCGAGAGCCCCGTGGACGGTGCGACGGGGCTGGAAGACGGGAACGTTCGGACGCTTCAGGATGGATCCTCTCGGTGCACCAGCACCCTAGGCGACGCTCCCGACATCCCCGCCCAGGCGCGCCCGCGGCCCCATTGCCCGTCGCGGGATCCACCTGGTGGCCTCCGACGCAGTGCTCATCTGCACGCCGTCCCCCCAAGAGATGACCACATGATCGTGTAGTGATGAGGACTCGTGAAGTCTCCCGGTGTGTCGCTCGTGAAGACCAGGTTGCCGTCGTCCTGCATGGTCAGAATCTTGCGTTGTTCGTTTCCGCACTTGCGGCCTGGGTTGGAGGACCAGAGCGGAGTCGAGTTGCGATAGATGACGATGTTGTTGTCGCCCTGGAACTTGATGTTCGTCGCTCCGCGCCCGGCTGTGCCACTCGACCAGATCGCTTTGTCGCCGTCGTAGACGACCCAGTTCCCGTCCGCCTGGAAGGTCGAGCGGTACCGGCCGTTCAGTGAGCGGGAGTCGAGCTTCGAGTACCCGGGCGGGTAGGAGCAGCCTGAGTAGGTCCAGAAGAACTGGTTGTCGGGCCCGACGCACGAGAGGTGGTTGTACAAGTAGGAGATCTCGTTGCCGAACTGATCGGCAGCCTGTGCTGCCGGCGCGAAGACCGTGGCCGTCAGCATCGATGAGGCCGCGGCGACCGCGGCCAGCGATCTCCGCCAGGGCCGTCGGCCTCTCGCCGTCGCGGGGAGTGCATCACTCCGACTGCTCGTTCCGCGTCTCTCGGTCCACTGCATGGCTGACTCCTTCGTCACCGGGTACGGCGACGGTCGTCGTCCCCAGTGGGGACGCTAGTCAGGCCGAACCGCTCGGCTCATCGATGGCATGAGACGCCCGCTCGGATGGCGCGCGCCGTCAGGCGCATCTGCTCGGCGGCGGCTTTATTCGAGAAGGTCTCCATTGCGATCGGCGATGTCTCCGACATTCTTCGGAGCCGTGCCGGTACTCACCTGCAGGGGGATGATCTCTCCACGGAGAACGGTCTCGTCCGCGCTCGGCGTGGTCGAGACGACGGAGCCCTCGGGGATCGATGTGGAGTCGACGGGTTCGGTGATGCCGACGGAGAAGCCCGCGGCGGTGAGCGTGGCCGTGGCCGCGGCGACTGTCAGCCCGGTGACGTCCGGCACCTCGGTCAGCGTCGCACTCCGCGGTGAGGACGCGAGCATGGAGGCGGGCGGATCGATGAAGTCGTCGCCGCCGTACTTCTGATCGAGCGCGGTCATGATCGGCTTCCAGATCGCGTGGCGCGCGTCCGCGGCCCGGATCGAGCCCTCTTCGCCGGTCAGCGTCGTCCGGCGCAGGTTCTGCTTGGTCTTGTCCTCGAAGCCCTTGATGCTGCCGACCCAGACGGCGAGCGACGTGGCGCGGCTGGCACCGGCGGTCCAGACATCGGCTGCATCGTCCGTCGTGCCGGTCTTGGCGATGTGCTCGATGCCGTCACGCGGATCCGAGGCGGTCGCGGTGCCGGAGGTGATGACCCGCTGCATGGCGTACTGCATGCCTCGTGCCACCTCGGGGGTGACGGACGGCCTGCAGGACGAGGCGGGCGGCGCGACCGCCGCGCCGGTGCTGTCCGTGATCCGATCGATGACCATCGGTTCGCAGGTCGTCCCGTCGTTCGCGATGCCGCCGTAGGCGCTGGCCACGGTGAGCGGAGCGATCGGATTCGTCCCGAGGACGGACGCAGGCCTGCTGTCCAGCTCCTTCACGTCGGCGCGGTGGATGCCGAACGACTCCGCCGTGGTGCGGATGTCGCAGACGTCGAGCTGGTTGGCCATGCCCATGAAGCCGGTGTTGATCGAGTTCGCCGTGGCCTGGACCGCGGTCATCGACGAGGCGTCCTCGGATGCGACGTCGTTCCGCGGAGCGAACCGCTCACCCGAGTAGTAGCCGTCGTTCGCCACATTGCACTTCATCGGGTAGGAGCGGAAGCCCGACGTCGGCGAGGGGAACGACTCGTTCAGCGTGTGCCCCGCCTTCAGCCACTGCGCGAGGGTGAAGACCTTGTAGGTCGAGCCGGTCTGGACGCCGGCCGTGCCGCCCATGTCGACGTCGACGTTGAGGTTGATCGCGCTGAAGCCGGGGTTCGCGGCGAGGAACTCCTCGTCCTGGCTGTACTTCGTGTTCTGCACCATGGACAGCACGCGGCCGGTGCCCGCCTCGACCGACGCGGCGGTCGCGCCGACCTGGAAGCGGGGGTCGTACGACGGGATGTAGGCGTTGATCGCCGCCTGCGAGACCTGCTGGATGTCGAGGTCGAGCGTCGTGACGATGTCGAAGCCGCCCTGGCGGATCCGCTGGTAGCGCTCGTCGTCGTCGGCGCCGAACGCCTCGTCGTTGCGCAGCACGTTCAGCACGTACTCGCAGAAGTACGCCGCGTTGCCCGCGGTGGCGCAGCCGGTGGAGGGCTCGGTGATGTTCGGCGTGATCGGCTCGGCGATCGCCGCGTCGTAGACCTCCTGGCTGATCTTCGAGTACTTCAGCTCCTCGGCCAGGATGTAGTCGCGACGCTCCTTGGTCGCGGCGTAGCCGTTCGCGGCGCCGTTCGCCTCGTCCGTCGGGTCGTCGAAGCGGAACTTCGACGGGTTGTTGACGATCGCCAGCAGCGACGCCGCCTGCGAGGTCGAGAGCTGACTGGCGGGGATGCCGTAGTAGTAGTTGGCCGCGGCCTCGATGCCGTAGACCGTGCCGCCGAAGAGCGCGATGTTGAGGTAGCCGAGCAGGATGTCGTCCTTCGACGTCTCCTTCTCGAGGCCGATCGCGAGGCGCATCTCCTTGAGCTTGCGCTCGGGGGTCGGGTCGGTGGCGAGCTTGTAGGCGGCGTCGCGCTCCGCCTCGTCGGTGATCGACTCGGCCTTCTGCACGAGGACGTTCTTGACGTACTGCTGCGTGATCGACGAGCCGCCCTGCAGGTCGTCGCCGGTCAGCGTGACCGCGAGCGCGCGGAGCGTGCCCTGCAGGTCGATGCCGCCGTGCTCGTAGAAGCGCGGGTCCTCACCGGCGACCGCGGCGTCCTTGGCGGTCTGCGCGACCTCGTCCCAGCCGACCTCGACGCGGTTCTGGTTGTAGACGGAGGCGAGGAGGGTGGTGCCGTCGCCCGCGTAGATGTTCGTGCGCTGCATCAGCTGGCCGGCGTCGAGGTAGCCGGGCAGGTTCTGGAACATGCCGATCGTGTTGCTGGTCGCGAGGCCCGTCAGCGCGAGCGCCGGAGTGACGCCGACGGTGATCAGCACGCCCGCCACGGCACTCATCCCGATGAAGCCCAGCACTGCCCGCAACGACATCCCGAGCGGTCGAGCGGAGCTGCGGGATGCGGTGGGGAGAGCCATGGAGCGGGAGGTCCTTCCGGCGCGGTGGTGCCGCGCGAATGCAGGGTGGCGGGTCGTCGCGCCGGTCGTGCGAATCCCCTCGGTCATGGTACGCGACGCGCCCGGGAGGAGGGGGTCCTCCGAGAGGACGAGATGCACCTGTGACGAGGCGTCCGCGACCTCGGAATCGGACGGCGACCCGGAGGTGGGAATCCGGCGCGCATGACCGACGGAAGGCGCCCCCGGGCACGCCGCTTCCGTATCGTGGAGGGTGCGTCCCCGCGAGGGGAGCGTCGGCATCACCGCACCACCAGTCGCCCCGGGGCCCCGGGGCGGTCGGCCCCGGCAGAAAGCACACACCATGGCACGCATCCACGACGACGTGACGCAGCTCGTCGGCAGGACCCCGCTCGTCCGCATCAACCGCCTCGACGGAGCGGACAGCGCCGTCGTCCTGGCCAAGCTCGAGTTCTACAACCCCGCGAACAGCGTGAAGGACCGCATCGGCGTCGCGATCGTCGACGCCGCCGAGGCGTCGGGGGAGCTGCCGCCCGGTGGCACGATCGTCGAGGGCACGAGCGGCAACACCGGCATCGCGCTGGCCATGGTCGGCGCGGCCCGCGGCTACAAGGTGATCCTGACGATGCCCGAGACGATGTCGACCGAGCGCCGGGTCCTGCTGCGCGCCTACGGCGCCGAGATCGTGCTGACCCCCGGCTCCGAGGGCATGCGCGGCGCGGTCGAGAGAGCGCAGGCCATCGTCGCCGAGACGCCCGGCGCCGTGCTCGCCCGTCAGTTCGAGAACGCCGCCAACCCCGAGGTGCACCGCCGCACGACGGCCGAGGAGATCTGGGAGGACACCGACGGCGAGGTCGACGTCTTCGTCGCCGGCATCGGCACGGGCGGCACCATCACCGGCGTCGGCCAGGTCCTGAAGGAGCGCAAGCCCGGCGTGCAGATCATCGGCGTCGAGCCGATCGACTCGCCGCTCCTCACGCAGGGCACGGCCGGCCCGCACAAGATCCAGGGGATCGGCGCCAACTTCGTGCCCGCCAACCTCGACCGCGACGTCTACGACGAGATCATCGACGTCACCCTCGACGACTCGGTGCGCGTGGCACGCGAGATGGCCGCGCAGGAGGGCATCCTCGGCGGCATCTCCTCCGGCTCGATCATGTGGGCGGCCCTCGAGGTCGCGAAGCGCCCCGAGAACGCGGGCAGGACGATCGTCGCGATCGTCTGCGACTTCGGCGAGCGGTACATCTCGACGGTCCTCTACGAGGACCTCCGCAGCTGAGCGCCGCCGGACCCCGTCGCGGCGCGGCCGGACGACCCACCGCCCTCGCACGCCTCCGCGAGGACGTGGCGGCCGCGCGCCTGCGCGATCCTGCGGCCCGCAGCGCGGTGGAGGTGGTGCTCGCCTACCCGGGGCTGCACGCGGTCTGGGTGCACCGCCTCGCCCACCGGTGGTGGCGGCGCGGCGCGCGCCTGCCGGCCCGGCTGCTCGCGCAGGCGGCCCGCGCGGCGACCGGAGTGGAGATCCACCCCGGCGCGACGATCGGCCGCCGGCTCTTCATCGACCACGGCATGGGCGTCGTGATCGGCGAGACGGCGCGGATCGGCGACGACTGCATGCTCTACCACTCCGTCACACTGGGCGGGAAGTCGGCGAAGCGCGAGCGGCGCCACCCGACGCTCGGCGACCGCGTGGTCGTCGGTGCGGGGGCCGTGATCCTCGGGCCGATCGTGCTCGGCTCGGACGTGAGCGTCGGCGCGAACGCGGTCGTGGTGAAGGACGCCCCGGACGGGGCCGTGCTGGTCGGGATCCCCGCCCGCGATCTGCGCGCGCTGGGCCGCGCCGACGACGCGCTCGCGGACCCGGCCTTCTGGATCGACCCCGCGATGTACATCTAGGGCCGAGCCGTCGAAGGCCGGTCCGTCCACGGCCGAGGCGGGGTCTCAGTCGTCGTCGTCGCGGCGCGAGATGTCGCGCTTCGCGCTCTTGATCACCGCGAACGCGTCCAGGGCGTGCACCCGCGTCTCCTTGAGGTCGAGGATCGGCGCGGGGTAGCCGTCCGCTTCCGGCGTCAGCGTGTCGCCGAGCGTCCACGGCTCGTGGATCACGGTGCGGTCGAGCTCGGCCAGCTCCGGGACGTACTCGCGCAGGTAGCCGCCCTCCGGGTCGAACTTCTTCGACTGCGTCACCGGGTTGAAGACGCGGAAGAACGGCGACGCGTCGGCGCCGGACCCCGCGACCCACTGCCAGTTGGCGGCGTTGCTCGCCGGGTCCGCGTCCACGAGCGTGTCCCAGAACCAGTCCTCGCCCACCCGCCAGTCGACCAGCAGGTTCTTGATCAGGAACGACGCGGTGACCATCCGGACCCGGTTGTGCATGTAGCCGGTCTTCCACAGCTCGCGCATCCCCGCGTCGACGAGCGGGAAGCCGGTGCGGCCCTGGTGCCAGGCATCGATCTTGTCCTCGCCCGGGTGGCCCCAGGGGAAGGAGTCGAAGCGGGAGTCGAAGTTGGCGGTCGCGAGGTCGGGCCAGTGGAAGAGCAGGTGGTAGCAGAACTCGCGCCAGAGCACCTCGGCGAGGAAGCGGTCGCTGCCCTCACCGCGGTGCTGCCCCTTCGCGTGAGCCTCCTCGAGCGCGTGCCAGACCTGGAACGGACTGATCTCGCCCCAGCG
The DNA here is from genome assembly GCF_022815565.1 of Rathayibacter sp. VKM Ac-2926. Taxonomy (NCBI): domain Bacteria; kingdom Bacillati; phylum Actinomycetota; class Actinomycetes; order Micrococcales; family Microbacteriaceae; genus Rathayibacter; species Rathayibacter sp. VKM Ac-2926. The sequence goes on from NZ_JALGRS010000002.1 coordinate 249,082, forward strand.
CAGGTGCGGGGACAGATTCGAGGTGGCATCGCGCGCCGGCAGGTTCCTGTCGTCGGCGTAGTCGTCGAGCTGCTCCGCGAGGAACGCACGCAGCCGCTTCGCCGCCGCCTTCTCGCCCGGCACCCAGCGCTCGCGGAGCCCGCCCGCCCAGTCGGGGCTGGTCGGCAGCAGCTGCCAGTCGTCGAGGTCGTCGGAGGCCGCCTTCGTCGCGATCCCGTCGATCTCGCGCGGCCGCGGCACGGGAGCGCGCGGGGTGTCCCGGTTGCGGCAGGCGCGCGCGAACGGCGTGTAGACGGAGTAGGGGGTGCCGCCGCCGGTCTGCACGGTCCACGGCTCGAAGAGCAGCGAGCCCTGGTGGCTCTCCGCCTCGACGTCCCGGTCGCGCAGCGCCTCCTTGATCGCGGCGTCGACGGTCCGCTCCGCCTTGCCGTAGCGGCGGTTCCAGTGCACCGCGCCCGCGCCCAGCTCCTCGGCGAGCTGCAGGACGACGGCCTCGGCCGGTCCGCGGCGCAGGATCAGGGACGCTCCGGCCTCGTCGAGGTCGCCCGCGAGCGCGAGCAGGCTCCCGTGCAGCCACCAGCGGGCCGCGCCGCCGAGCGGTCGGATGCCGTCGGACTCCTCGTCGAGCACGTAGCAGACGGCGACGGGGCCGCCGCGGTCGATCGCGGCCCGGAGTGCCGGATTGTCGGCGAGACGCAGGTCGTCGCGGAGCCAGACGAGGGTGGGGGAGGAGCTGCTCATGGTCCCTCCATGATCCGCGAGCGCGGCGCCCCTGCGAAGTGCTGGCCGCGCGGCGGCGGGGCGTGCTAGCGGAGGGCGGGGGCGCTCAGGCCGAGGCGACGCGCTCGCGCAGCTTGTCGCAGAGGGCGGTCAGCTGGTCGAGCTCGTCGTCGTCGAGGGCCGCTCCGACGTGGTCCGAGATCGTCTGCATGTGTGTCATCGCCACCCGCCGGAAGAGCGCGTAGCCCTCGTCCGTGATCTGGATGACCGTGCCGCGGGCGTCGGTCGGATCCTCGCTCTTGGTCACGCAGCCGCGTGCGACCAGGCGGTCGATCAGGCGGCTGACGCTCGGCTGCGTCAGGAGGACGTGCTTGTTCAGGTCCCGGAGCCGGGCCCGGCGCTCGGGCTGCAGCGTGAGGTTGAAGAGGACGTCGTACTCGTTGAGCGAGATCTCCTTCGACGGGAAGTCGGTGCTCAGCGCCCGCATCACGTGCACCTGCGCTCGGAACAGCGACTCCCACGCGGCGACCGCACGTCTCGAGCTCACGCATCCTCCTTGTGTTCCGTTCAGGATACGGCGTCTCGACAGCCCTGCGGCGCCCGGGGCGCGGGGTCGTCCGGAGGGTGTCGCGCGGAGGCGGTGCTCAGTCCGGGAACGACAGAAGGCCGGCCGCTGAGGCGAGCGGCCGGCCTTCATTCCCTTGCACCAAGAGTGTCCTGCAATCACTTCTTGCGCTTCCCGCCACAGCAAACGGTCGACGCACTTGAACTATATAACGGATCGATAACGCCGCAAGGTCCGATTTCCTGAGGTTTCCCTGTGCCCCCGCGTCGCCCCGGAGGCGGGGTCTCGATACGCCGCGTCCCGCGCCTACTCGACCAGCATGATGGCGCGGCCTCCGTCGACCGAGCGCGGGACCCGCAGGCACGCGGAGCGCTGCCGCTTGCGGACGCGCGAAGCGCCGCTGTCCCTTTCATGCTGATCGAGTAGCCCGCTCCGCGGGCGTATCGAGATCCCCCACCGCAGAGGCGTGGGTCTCGATACGCCGCGTGCCGCGGCTACTCGACCAGCATGTGGTGCCGCCGACCCCTCGTCCGACTCGGGCCGAACGACCAGCGGCCGCCGGCGAGGCGTCAGGTGGAAAACGCGTGTCAGCGTTTTCCACGAGCCGTACGCAGGACGCTCTATGGAACGCGACCACCTGAGGAGCCGACCGCGGCGGAGCGAGCGCTCGCGCTCGCGCAGCAATCGAGCACTGAGGAGTGGGCGCGAGCGCCCACTCCTCAGAACAGATCGGGGCTAGGGGTGGACGCGTAGCGGATGGCGACGTCCGCGTGGCGGTCGAAGCGGTAGCCGACGCCGCGGACGGTGCGGACGATGTCCTCGTAGCGGCCGAGCTTGGCGCGGAGGCGGCGGACGTGGACGTCGATGGTGCGCTCGTTGGGGGCGTCGTCGTCGGCGGCTCCCCAGAGTGAGGAGATCAGCTCGGCGCGCTCGATGGTGCGGCCCTCGCGGAGGACGAGGTACTGCAGCAGCTCGAACTCCTTGTAGGTGAGGGCGGTGGTCTCGTCGTCGAGGATGACGCGCTTGCGCGAGATGTCGATGACGACGCCGCCGGGGGCCCGGTCGAGGTCGGGCTCGGTCTCGGAGCGGCGGCGGGCGACGGCGGCCGGGTCCTGGAGGGCGAGGCGGACGACGTCGACGTCGCGGCCGCCGGCGCCCTGGGGGGCGAGGGCGACGGAGGCGTAGGTCTCGGCGTCGGGAGCGAACTCGGCGGTGACGCGCTTGAGCTCCTCGACCAGGCGGCCGAGGTCGATGCCGGCGGCGCGGGCCTTGGCCTCGTCGATGCCGACGTAGAGGGCGAAGCCGCGGGCCTCGGTGCCCTGCGGCACGGCGCGGAGCCGGGGAGCGGCGGGCGCGGGCTCGGGGGCGGCCTGGAGGCGGGGGGCCTCGGCGGGAGCGGAGACGGGACGGGCGTGGAGGAGGGACATGACGAATCCTTGGGGTGGTCGGATCCGGGACGAGTGTCCGGGGAGCGGATCCGGGTGTGCGCGCGAGAGCCGGTGCACGAGGTGCGGGCCGGCAGGGGCGGATGCGGGGCATCCAGGGGTTCACCGCGCCTGCGACGCCCGGCCGATCGGAGGATCGTGACGATCAGTGCGATCGGGGGCGGAGGCTGTGCGGGGAACCGGCGAGGGTGATTCCTCAGGCGCACATTCGACAGCGCAGGACGAGGCCGCCGGCCATCATCATGCCGGCATCCCCGATGGCCTCAAGGGAGGTCAGGGCGTGCGCGTTGTCAGTCATGGTCGAAAGTAAAGCGGATGGTGGCGGACCCCGTCAACAGATCCGCGCACACTGGCGCGCTCCGGGCGCCGCGGCGGGCGCCCGGAGCGGCTCAGCCGGCGAGCCCGTAGAGGCGGTCGCCCGCGTCGCCGAGGCCGGGGACGATGTAGCCCAGCTCGTTGAGCTTCTCGTCGAGCGAGCCGAGGACGATGGTCACGTCCTTGCCGACGAACGCCTTCTCCACGGCCGCGAGGCCCTCGGGGGCGGCGAGCAGGCAGACGGCGGTGACGTCCTCGGCGCCGCGGTCGAAGAGGAACTGGATGGCCGCGATCAGCGAGCCGCCGGTGGCGAGCATCGGGTCGAGCACGAAGCACTGACGGTTGGACAGGTCGTCGGGCAGGCGCTCGGCGTAGGTGGTCGGCTCGAGGCTCTCCTCGTTGCGTGCCATGCCCAGGAAGCCCACCTCGGCGGTGGGGATGAGCTTGACCATGCCCTCGAGCATCCCGAGGCCCGCGCGCAGGATCGGCACGACCAGCGGCTGCGGGTCGCTCAGCGCGAGACCGGTGGTCGTGGTGACCGGCGTCTCGATGGTGACGGTGCGGGTGCGGACACCGCGGGTCGCCTCGTAGGCGAGCAGGGTCATCAGCTCCTCGGCGAGCTGCCGGAAGGTGGGGGAGGGGGTGCGCTTGTCGCGCAGCACGGTGAGCTTGTGCGTGATCAGCGGGTGGTCGGCTACATGGACGCGCATAAGCTCAATCTACTTGCCGGTCGGAGCCGGCCGGAGCCGGACGAGGGGGCGCGATGCGCGAGAGCGACCTCCCCCTCCCTCCCGAGGCGGACGCCTGGATGCGGCTCGCGCTCGACGAGGCCCGCCGGGCCGCCGAGTGGGGCGACGTGCCGGTCGGCGCGGTGGTCGTCGATCCCGACGGTGCGGTGATCGGGCGCGGCCGCAACGAGCGCGAGCTGCGCACGGATCCGACGGCGCACGCCGAGGTGGTCGCACTGCGGGAGGCCGCTGCCGCCCGCGGAGACTGGCAGCTCGCGGGCTGCACCCTCGTGGTCACCCTCGAGCCGTGCGCGATGTGCGCCGGGGCGATCCTCGCCTCCCGGCTCGAGCGCGTCGTCTTCGGGGCGTGGGACGAGAAGGCGGGTGCGGCGGGATCGGTGCACGACCTGCTCCGGGACCGCCGGCTGCACCACGTGGTCGAGGTGTATCCGGGGCTGCGCGCCGACGAGGGTGCGCGGCTGCTGCTCGACTTCTTCGCGGCGAAGCGCTGAGCGGGCCGGAGTGCGGTCAGCCCTGCGCGCGGACCCACTCGGTCAGCGCCGCCTCCGTCGCCGTCCGCATCCGCTCGAAGCGGCCCTCGCGCACGTCGTCCTCGAGTTGCTCGTGCCCGTAGCCCGCTCCCGCGGCGTACTCGGCGTCGCCCTCGAGCCAGCGCGCGGCCAGCTCGCCGGTGAGCTCCGGGTGGAACTGCACGCCGAGCAGCCAGTCGTCGATCGCGAACGCCTCGACGGCGTAGGAGGGCGAGGAGGCGAGCAGGGTCGTCCCCGCTGGCAGGTCGAAGGTGTCGCTGTGCCACTGCATCACCGGGACCTCGGCGAGGTGGCGCAGCGGCGAGCGGAGCCCCGCCTCGGTCGCGACGATGCCGCGGAAGCCGACCTCGCGGGTCGGGCCGGGGCGGACCTCCTCGCCGAGCGCGGCGGCGATCAGCTGCGCGCCGAAGCAGACGCCGAGGGTCGGTCGGCGGTGGTGCAGCCGGTCCTGCAGCAGGGCGATCTCGGGCGAGATGAAGGGGTGCCGGGCGGTCTCGTAGACGCCGGCGCTCGAGCCGAGGGTGACGACGAGATCGGGCGCGAGGATGTCGACCGAGTCGAGGTCGGTGCCGGCGACCGCGTCGACCGCGAAGCCCCGGTCGCGCAGCATCGGCTCGAGGGCGCCGAGTCCGGCGCCGCGCTCGTTGACGATCGCGAGGACCCGGCGCATCAGCCGGCGCTCCCGCTGGTGGCGGCCGGCTCCGCGGGCGGCGTCGCCCCGCGGTCGACGTCGGGTTCGAGGTAGATGACGCGGGCGGCCGGGACCGCGTCGCGGATGCGCTTCTCCGTCGCGTCGATCCCCGCGGCCAGCTCGGCCATCGTCTCAGCGGCGGGGAAGGCGAGCTTGGCGGCGACGAGGATCTCGTCCGGACCGAGGTAGAGGGTCTTCATGTGGATGACGCGCTCGACGTCCGGACCGGCCTCGATGGCCGTGCGGATCGCCGCGGCGTCGGCCGGGGTCGCGCCCTCGCCGACCAGCAGGCTCTTGGTCTCGACGCCGAGGACGATCGCGACGACGACCAGCAGCGTGCCGATCATGATGGTGCCGATCGCGTCGAAGACCGTGTTCCCGGTGATCACCGAGAGGCCGACGCCGAGCAGCGCGAAGACGAGACCGGTGAGCGCGGCGACGTCCTCCAGCAGTACGACGGGCAGCTCCGGCGCCTTCGCCCGGCGGATGAACTGCAGCCAGGACTGCTGCCCGCGGACCTTGTTCGACTCCTTGACCCCGGTGCGCAGCGAGTAGCCCTCGAGGCAGATCGAGACGACGAGGACCAGGATCGGCAGCCAGGCGTTCTCGAGCTCGTGCGGCTCGGCGATCTTCTCGACACCCTCGTAGATCGAGAACACGCCGCCGACGGAGAAGAGGATGATCGCGACGACGAAGGCGTAGACGTAGCGCTCGCGGCCGTAGCCGAACGGGTGCTCCTCGTCGGCGGCCTTCCGCGCCTTGCGGCCGCCGAGCAGGAGCAGCAGCTGGTTGCCGGAGTCGGCGAGCGAGTGCACGCCCTCGGCCAGCATCGAGGCCGAGCCCGAGAAGAACCAGGCGACGAGCTTGGTCAGCGCGATGCCGAGGTTCGCGGCCAGCGCCGCGATGATGGCGGAACCGCCTCCGGATGCGCTCACGGGGTCTCCTCGGGGTGACTCGTCGGGGTGCTGGTGCTCGGGGGTGGTCGGCCCATCCTAGGAGGCGTGCGCCGGGCAGCAGGCTCCCGCCGTCGACCGAGTCGTGCCCCTGCGCGGAGATCGCCTTCGTACGATGGGCGGATGACCGACGCACCCGTGCAGCTCCCGTCCATCGCCGTCCTCGGGCTCGGCTCGATGGGGGGCGCGATCCTCAGCGGACTGCTGGCTCCCGGCGTGGAGGTGAAGGGCGGTGTAAGCGTGACCAACCGCGACGCGGAGAAGGCGGCGCGCTGGAGCGGCCACCCGGTGGTGACCGCGTTCGCGACCGCCGACGACCCGGAGGCGAACCGGCGCGCGGTCGACGGCGCCGCCGTGGTGCTGGTGGCCGTGAAGCCGCACATGGTGCCCGCGCTGCTCGACGAGGTCGCCGACGCCCTCGCCCCCGGGACGATCGTGGTCAGCGTCGCGGCGGGCGTGACGGTCGCGACGTTCGAGGCGCACCTGCCCGCCTCGGTGTCCGTGCTCCGCTCTATGCCGAACACCCCGGCCGTCGTGGGCCGTGCGGTCACCGGCCTGAGCGCCGGCACCCGCTCGAGCGAGGACGACCTGGCGCTGGTGCGCCGGCTGTTCGAGACCGTCGGCGAGGTGGTGGAGGTGCCGGAGTCGCAGCTCGACGCGCTGTCGACGATCTCGGGATCGGGGCCGGCCTACGTCTTCCTCCTGGTCGAGGAGCTGACCGCCGCGGCGCTCGCCAAGGGCTTCACGCCCGAGCAGGCCGCGACGATGGTCACCGGCACCTTCCGGGGCGCCGCCGAGCTGCTGGTGCACTCCGGCGAGGAGCCGGCCGAGCTGCGCCGCCGGGTCACCAGCCCGAACGGCACGACCGAGCGCGCGATCGCCGTGCTGCAGGAGGCCGACCTCGCCGCCCTCTTCACCCGCGCCACCGACGCGGCCCTGGCCCGCGCCCGCGAGCTCGCCGCCTCCTGACCCCTGCCGCTCCTCCGCGAGATGCCACTTATGAGCCCGACACGCCGTGACGGGAGCTCATAAGTGGCATCTCGCGGAGGGGGTCAGGAGCCGAGGGCCGCGAAGCGCTCGATGTCGGTGGGGGTGCCGCTGACGACGATGAGGTCGTGGTTGGAGACGACGGTCTGCTCGGTCGCGTAGGTGAAGGGCTTGCCCGGGCTCTTCACGCCGACGACGGTGACGCGGTGCTTGCGGCGCACGCCCGACTCGGTGAGGGTCAGGCCGCGGATCGGCTTCGGCGGGTACATCTTGGCCAGCACGAAGTCGTCGTCGAACTCGATGAAGTCGAGCATCCGGCCCGAGACCAGGTGCGCGACGCGCTCGCCCGCCTCGGCCTCCGGGTAGATCACGTGGTTCGCGCCGATCCGCTCGAGGATCTTGCCGTGCGAGCGCGAGATCGCCTTGGCCCAGATCTGCGGGATCTTGAGGTCGACGAGGTTCGCGGTGATCAGCACCGACGCCTCGATCGAGGAGCCGACGGCGACGACGGCGACCTGGAAGTCCTGCGCGCCGATCTGGGCGAGGGCGTCGAGCGAGCGGGCATCGGCCTGGACCGCGTGGGTGACCCGCTCCGACCACTTCTGCACGAGCCCGGCGTCGGCGTCGATCGCGAGCACCTCGCGGTCGAGCCGGTCGAGCTGGCCGGCCGTCGCGGCGCCGAAGCGACCGAGGCCGATCACCAGCACCGGGGCGTCGTACCTGATGCGGTCAACCAACGATGGGCCTCTCTTCCGGTCGTCTGAACAACTGCCTGCGCTGGCTCGCGGCGAGCGCGGCAGCGAGAGTCACGGTACCAACGCGGCCCATGAACATCGTCAGCGCCAGCACGTAGACGCCGGAGGTCGGCAGCTCGGCGGTGAGCCCCGTCGACAGACCGGAGGTGGCGAACGCCGAGATCACGTCGAAGAGGACGTGGTCGAGCGGCGCCTTGGTGATGTGCAGGATCAGGACCGACGAGACGGCGACGGTGGTGGCTCCCCAGAGCACGACGGAGACCCCGAGGCGCAGCACGTCGTTGGGGATCCGGCGGCCGAACGCCTCCATGTCGTTGTTGCCGCGCGCCTCGGCGAACGCCGCGAGGAAGAGGATCGCGAGCGTCGTCACCTTGATGCCGCCCGCCGTCGAGGCCGAGCCGCCGCCGATGAACATCAGCATGTCCGTGACGAGCAGGCTGGAGCCGTTGAGATCGGGGATCGAGATGGTCGAGAACCCGCCCGAGCGCGTCATCGTCGACAGGAAGAAGGACTGGAAGACGGTGTCGCCGGCGTCGAGGGTGCCGAAGGTCGTCGGATTGTCGAACTCGAGCACGATGTAGAGCACCGCTCCCGCGACGAGCAGGATCAGCGAGGTGACCAGCGTGAGCTTCACGTGCACCGACCACTTGCGCGGGCGCCGCCAGCCGCGCGAGAAGGCGTAGATCACCGGGAAGCCGATCGAGCCGAGGAAGACGCCGATCATCAGGATGCCGAGGAACCAGTAGTCGTCCTCGAACGGCGTCAGGCCGGCGGCGTTGGGCGCGAAGCCGGTGTTCGTGAAGGCCATCGCGGAGTAGTAGAAGGAGTGCCAGATCGCCTCGCCGATCGGGATGCCGTCGATCAGCATCCGCGGGAAGAGGAGCAGGGCGACCACGATCTCGATCACGGCGGCGCTGATGGCGACCGTCGCGAGCAGGCCGCCGATCTCGCCGAGCCGCACGGCCTGCCCCTCGGCGACCGGTCCGGAGTGGATGCGGAGCGGGTTCGAGTCGCTCGCGGCCATCAGCTTCGCGCGGAGCCCCAGGCGGCGCGAGATCGCCAGGCCCATGATCGAGGCGAGCGTCAGCACGCCGAGGGCGCCGATGTTCACGCCGATGAAGACGATCGAGTGGCCGAACGCGGACCAGTGCGTCGCCATGTCGACCGTGGCGAGGCCGGTGACGCAGATCACCGACATCGCGGTGAAGAAGGCGTCGTGCAGCGGAGTGACGGTGCCGGTCGTGCTCGACACCGGCAGCGAGAAGAGCAGGGTGAAGACGAGGATCAGGCCCGAGAAGATCATGATCGCGAAGCGCGACGGCGAGCGGCCGGCGAAGTCGTCGACGAGGTCGCGGGCCCGGGCGAAGCTCGACCACGGCGAGGCCGGCGAGACGCCCACGGGGCTGCGGAACTGCTGCCGAACCACCACGGCGGGCCCTCCACTCGATCGCGGCCATGCTACCCGCTCGCCGGTCGGCGCCCGGGGCGCCGGGACGCCATGCGCCGCGGGGCATACGCACGGGCGACACCCTGCCCGCGGCGGAGGGCGCTGACTACCCTGGGGGGATGGCTGACATCTTCGCGGTGATCGCGGACGGCACCCGCCGCGACATCCTCTCGCTCCTCCTGGAGCAGCGGGTCGAGGGTTCCGGGGGCGCCGGCGGCATGAGCGTCTCGCGCATCGTGGCGAAGCTCGAGCTCAGCCAGCCGACGGTGTCCAAGCACCTCAAGGTGCTGCGCGAGGCGGGGCTCGTCACCGTCCGTGAGAGCGGGCAGCACCGCATCTACGCACTGCAGTACGGACCGCTCGTCGCCGTCGAGGACTGGCTGCTGCCGTTCGGCGCGGCGGACGAGGCCGACGAGGGCGCCGCCGTGCTCGACGCCGCCGCCGCCGCCCGGGCCGAGTCGCTCGGGCGGGCGCTCGCGGAGCGCACCCACCAGGTCACCGCAGTCGTGCAGGACATCCAGCGCGGCGTGAGCGAGGGAGCGACGAAGGTCGCGGGGGCGCTGCGCATCCGGAAGTGAGGCCGCGTCGGTCGCCGCCAGGGGTGGCGCGACGGCGCGGATCCTCATCGGTGTCCGCGTCGTGTAAGCTCGCGGGAGCCAGTTTTTCGTAAGCGGCCGTCCGTCGGGCGGTCGACCCCCTGAACGTTGTGAGGTCTTCGTGGGTTCTGTCATCAAGAAGCGTCGCAAGCGTATGGCGAAGAAGAAGCACCGCAAGCTGCTTCGCAAGACTCGTCACCAGCGTCGCAACAAGAAGTAGGCTCGCGCCTCTTCACCCTTCGAGCGTCCGCCCCTCTGGGGTCGGGCGCTCGTCTGCGTCTCCGGGGTCGATCCGCCCCGGGTCCCGCGCCGCGGCCGCGGCTACAGTGGTCCCGTGGATGTGGCACTGACTCTCGTGGGCAAGCCCGGCTGCCACCTCTGCGACGACGCCCGTGCCGTCGTCCAGCAGGTCCTCGCCGAGCTCGCGGACGTGCCCGGCGCTCCGAGCGTCTCGCTCGCCGAGGCCTCGATCCTCGACGACGCGGAGCTGCACGAGCGTTTCGTCGAGGAGATCCCGGTCGTCCTCCTCGACGGGCGCGTGCACACCTACTGGCGCGTCGAGCCGGATCGCCTGCGCCGCGCACTGCTCGAGCGCACCTGACCGCGGCGCCTCCGCGCGGTTCGGCCGTGATGCGAATGTTGTAGAAGGCCCCTCGGATGGGGGACCGGAGTGCCTGCGAGTGCTCGCGGTTCGCGCATAGTCTCTTCACGGGGAGGCTCGCTCCCCGCGTTCGGGGTGCGTTCGGCGTCTCGCGGGGGAGGAACTTCCATGACTCGACAGCGTCTGCTGAAGCAGCGTCGCCGCTCCACGGCCTCCGCGCTCGCGCTCGCCCTGCTCGTCGCGGGGCTCGCGCTGCCGGCGGCGGCGCAGGCGGAGAACCTCCCCGACCCGTCGACGAGCGTCGGCACGGCTCCGGAGGAGCCCGTGGTGGTGGTACCGAGCCAGCCCGTCGAGACGACGCCGTCCGAGGAGCCCGCGCCTCCGCCCGCGCCCGAGGATCCCGTCGGTGAGCCGTCGACGACGCCTGTGGAGCCGGCACCCGAGCCGGAGGAGCCGACAACACCCGTCGAGGGCATTCCCCCGTCGGAGCCCTCCCCCCCGACCGTTCCGGGTACCGGCAACGAGAACCCTGGTACGGGCACGACTCCCGGGACGGGTACCGGTCCCAGCACGGGCACGAACCCCGGAACGGGCACCAGCCCTGGAACGGGCGCGAACCCGGGGACCGGCACGAATCCCGGGACGGGCACGAACCCGGGGACCGGCACCAATCCTGGGAACGGTTCGGGCACGGGCGGCAACCCTGCGCCCGGCTCCGGCTCGAACTCCGGCTCGACCGGTGGCGGCACGGGCGGCGGCAGCACCGGCGGCTCGAACTCCGGCTCGACCGGCGGCGGCAGCACCGGCGGCACCGCGACCACCGAGGCCGGCGCGACGCCACCCCGCGCCTCCGCGCCCGGCCGGACCCTGCTCTCGACCTCCGCGGGCGACCCCGCCGCGGCGCCTGTCCCCGGCACCGAGACCGCCGGCGGTCCCGCCGTCTCGGTGTTCCTCACCCGCGACGCCGGCGTCGACCCCGGTGCGCTCACCGTCGACCTGGCCCGCTTCTACGGAGTCGGCGTCGCCTACGCCGGATTCCAGCGCGAGGAGAACGCCACCGCGACGCTCAAGGCGCCGGCCGGCACCGAGACTCCGCTGACCGTCGAGAACCGCCAGGACGGCGAGACGACCAGCACCGGATCGGCCACCGTGCCGACCGCCGCGCTCCTCTCGATCGGCACCTACACGGTCACCGTCACCGGCGACCGCGGCTCGTCGGCGACCACGACGTTCGCTCTGGTCGCCTCCTCCGCTCCCGGGATCCTCGTCGAGCCGCGCGAGGCCTCCAGCTCCGAGGCGGCCATGCCGCGCGGCGCGGTCTGGGGCTTCGGCCCGGTCGAGAGCGTCACCGTCGGCGCGTACACGACCGCCGGCGTCCAGGCGGACCTCGCGGCGGGCGACCTCGCGGTCCGCGTCGACGCGCTCGGCTGGTCCGACCTCGACCTCGGTGAGGCCGTCGTCGCGGAGCCCACGGCCGAGGTCTACTGCATCGTCGCGGTCGGCTCGGTCAGCAAGCGCACCGCCGCGGTCACGGTCGCCTATCCGGCGGAGGGCTCGACCGCGACCGCTCCCGATGCCGCGCAGGTGTGCGGCATCGCGATCACCTCCGCCAAGGCCGGCGCCGTGCCGCCCGCGGCCGCCAGCACCGGCGGCCTCTCGGCCGGGGTCGGCCTCACCATCGGCGCCGGTGTGCTCGTCGCGCTGCTGATCGCCGGACTCGTGACGGCCGTCGTCCTGCGCCGTCGCCGCGAGAACGACGACCTGCTCATCGGCGGACCGCTCCCGCACCCGACGGAGCAGTGAGGCGCGCCTCCGCTGCACCGGGGAGCCGGGTGACGACCGCGGGATCCCGGTCCGCGACGACAGCCTGATCGCTGCGCCGCGCCCACGCTCTTCGCGCTGGGAGCGGCCTGGTCGGCGGAGGGGGGCCGAGCGGCCCCGGACGGACCGGCCGAGGTCCAGCGGCGCAGGTCCGATCCGCGCTCCACGGCCCAGGCGCCGGGAAGGGTCCCGACCACTCGGGGAGGGTTCGGGTCGCCCCGAGTGGTCGTCTGCGCCGACCAGGCAGGATCCAGTGTCCGGAGTCGGGCCCGCGCGCCGCAAGCGCCGCTAGCGGACATGTCCGGAAGAGGGCGCCGGGGGATGCGCGCCCCCGTCCTGGTCGAGCAGCCCCGCAGGGCCTGCGCCCTCATGTCGGTCGAGCATCGCAGCGGCGCATGCGCCCCCCATGTTGGTCGAGTAGCCCCGCAGGGGCGTATCGAGACCCGCCGTCCTCAGCACGGCTGGTCTGCAGACCCGGGTGCTGACGGTGGTGGATCTCGATACGCCCGCTGCGCGGGCTACTCGATCAGCATGGTGAGTGCGCCGGCAGCGGCGGGGGCGAGGCACAGGCCTCGAAGGAGCGCGGCGCAGCCGTCCTTCATGGTGGTCGAGTAGCCCGGAGGGCGTATCGAGACCCGCTGTCCGTCAGGCGGCGGCGGTGAAGCGGAGCAGGATCGTGCGGGCCTCCGGGCGCAGCTGGAAGTCGGGCCAGACGTCCGGGCCGCAGGCGCGCGAGCCGAGGCCGTGCTGGGCGGCGTCGATCGTGAGCACCGAGCGGGTAGAGGCGGGCAGCTCGTGCGGGTGGCCCGCCGCCGTCAGCTCGTGCGCGGTGTGGCGCGCGAGCGTGAAGCCGGGGAGCCGGCCGTGCAGGTCGGCTGCCGCCTCGACGCGCAGGCGAGCGGACCCGCCCTCGCTGAGGACTAGCTCTCGCACGGCGCTGCGGTGACCGTTCTCCTGCGGGCGCGCGTACTCCGTCTTCAGCTCGTCGATGCCGGCCGAGAAGCGGCCGACCCTGGTCGCGCGCATGCTGTCGGGGTACGACTCCCGCGGACCGGTGCCGAACCACTCCGCGCCGTCGACCGACGCCGGGAGGTCGAGCCGGATGCCCAGCCGCGGCCAGACCGAGCCCCAGCCGCGGGTCGGCACCAGGTCGACGCGGAGGACGACCGCGTCGCCGTCGAGGCTCCACTGCTCCTCGACGAGGAGCGCCGCGTCGAGGTCGGCGGCGGACCAGCGGGTGCGCCGGCGGACTCCCGCCGAGGTGTCGACCGACTCGACCCGGCCGACCAGCCGGTCCAGTCCCGCCTTGCGCCAGCGCGACGCGGAGGACGGCGCGGGCACGCCGTTGCCGTTGCCGGTGCGCGGGTCGCCCTCGGTGTAGGCGGGGAAGCCGTCGCCCTCGTCGTTGTCGGTCGGGGCGCGCCAGAGCTCGGCGCGCGGTCCGTCGACCGCCAGCCCGGCCAGCGCGGTGAGCCGGCCGTTCCGGAAGCTCGCGAGCCCCAGAGCGCCCTCGACGGACGCGCCGCCGCGGGGCGAGCGGGCCCAGGCGGGCATCGGTGCGAGCGCGGAGAGACGGCGCTGACCGGTCGAGATCACGTGCCCCTCCTCGGCCCAGACCGTGCTCGACGCGAGCGCCGCGTCGACGGTCAGCCACGCCTCGCCGCCGGTCGGCACGTCGAAGGAGGGCAGCGCGAGCCGAGCGGAGTCGCCCGCCGCGATCGCCGGAGCGTCGAGCACGCCCTCCGCAGCGACCCGGCCGTCGAGCTCGACCCGCCAGGCGAAGCGCAGGTCGGCGGTCGACGCGTCGTGCCGGCGGTTCTCGATCCGCACGCCGTCGGGTTCGACCGTGACGCGCACCGGCGCGACGATCTGCTTCCACTCGAACAGCCCCGGACTCGGCGTGCCGTCGGAGAGGACCATGCCGTCCATCACGAAGTTGCCGTCATGCACGACCTCGCCGAAGTCGCCGCCGTAGGCGTAGTACTCGACGCCCTCGGGAGTGCGGGCGCGCAGACCGTGGTCGCGCCACTCCCAGACGAAGCCGCCGTGCAGCCGCGGGTAGCGGTCGACGAGGTCCTCGTACTGGTCGATCGCTCCGGGGCCGTTGCCCATCGCGTGCACGTACTCGCAGAGCAGGAACGGCTTCGAGCGCTGGCGCGCCGACTCGCCCGCGGAGCAGCCGAGCAGCGGCGTCCGCGAGTCGTCGCGGCCGATCTGCTCGGTCTCGGGGATCGACGAGTACATCCGCGAGTAGACGTCGGTGTAGGCGCCGGTGTAGTCGCCCTCGTAGTGCACGGGGCGCTCGGGGTCGCGGCCGTGCACCCAGGACGACATGGCGGCGAGGTTCGCGCCGGTGCCGGCCTCGTTGCCGAGCGACCAGATCACGATGCTCGGGTGGTTCTTGTCGCGCTCGACGGTGCGCTCGATCCGGTCGAGGTACGCCTCGCGCCAGGCCGGGTCGTCGCTGGGGTTGCCCTTCCAGCCGTAGCGCTCGAAGCCGTGGGTCTCGAGGTCGCACTCGAGGATCACCCAGAAGCCGAGCTCGTCGGCGAGGTCGAGCAGGCGCGGGTGCGGCGGGTAGTGGCTGGTGCGGATCGCGTTGACGTTGAACCGCTTCATCATCGCGAGGTCCGCTCGGGCGAAGTCCTCGTCGAAGGCGCGGCCGCGGTCGGGGTGCGTCTCGTGGCGGTTGACGCCGTGGAAGACGACGCGCTCGCCGTTGACCAGGAAGCGGTCGCCGCGGATCTCGACGGTGCGGAAGCCCAGGCGGAGCGAGACCGTCTCGCCCGAGGAGGCGACCTCGGCGTCGTAGAGGCGGGGCGCCTCCGCCGACCACGGCTCGACGGCCGGCACCTCGATCGGAGCGACGTCCGCGGCGCTCGCCCAGACCGTCTCGATCCCGAGCTCGGGGACGCGGAGGGTGACCGGGAAGGCCGCGTCGTCCGCCGTCAGCTCGGTCTCGATCCGGCCCGCGCCGGCGGCGAAGGAGGCGCGCACGAAGACGTCCTCGACGCCGCCGACCGGGCGGGCGATCAGGTGCACCGAGCGGAAGATCCCCGGCAGCCACCACTGGTCCTGGTCCTCGACGTAGCTCGCGGCGGACCACTGGTGCACGCGGACGACGACGAGGTTCTCGCCGGGCCGCACCGCCTCGGTGACGTCGAACTCCTGCGCGAGCCGGCTGCCGGAGCCGATGCCGATCTCGACGCCGTTGACCCAGACGCGGTAGCGCGACTCGACGCCGTCGAAGCGGAGCACGACCGCCTCGGCGCCGGCGAAGGACTCCGGCAGCTCGAAGCTGCGGCGGTGGTCGCCGGTCGGGTTCTCGTCCGGGACGAACGGCGGCTCGGTCGGGAAGGGGAACTGCACGTTCGTGTAGGCGGGGAGTCCGTAGCGCCCGTCGCCCTGGAGGACCCAGTGCGACGGGACGGGCAGCACGTCCCAGCCGGAGTCGTCGAAGGACTCCGCCCCGACGTCGTCCACCCCCTCGCCCTCGGGCAGCGCGTCGGCGCCGCCGGGCGTGCCCGGTGCGGCGGGGAGCAGGCGGAAGCGCCAGTCCCCGTCGAGCGAGAGCGTCGGTGCGTCGGTGTGCAGCCACGAGCGGGCGGCGCGGCGGCGGCCGGAGCCGGGGCCGGTGTCGGCGAGGTAGTGGGGGGACGTCGGGGCGAGGGTCACTTGACGGATCCTTCGGTCAGGCCGCCGCGCCAGAAGCGCTGCAGCACGATCATGGCGATGGCGAGCGGGATGATCGACAGCAGGACGCCGCCGGTCGTGAGCTCGTAGAACTCGGGCAGCCGGTCCACCTGGCTGAGCCAGTTGTTCAGGCCGAGGGTGATCGGGAAGAGCTCGGTGTCCGAGAGCATCACGAGCGGCAGGAAGTAGTTGTTCCAGATCCCGACCAGCTGGAAGAGGAACACGGTGACCAGCGCCGGGGTGAGGATCCGCAGCCCGAGGGTGTGGAAGATCCGCAGCTCGCTCGCGCCGTCGATCCTGGCGGCCTCGATGATGGCCGTGTCGACCGTCGCCTGCGCGTAGATCCGGCAGAGGAACAGGCCGAACGGCGAGACCAGCGAGGGGATCAGCACGCTCCAGTAGGTGTTCGCGATGCCCATCTGGCTGAAGAGCAGGAACAGCGGGAGCGCGGTGGCGGTCCCGGGGACGAGGACGCCCGCGAGGATCGTGCCGAAGACGAGCTTGCTGCCCTTGAACTCGTACTTCGCCAGCGCGTAGCCGCCCGCGGCCGCGAGGTAGGTCGCGAGCAGCGCACCGACGCCGGCGTAGAGGACGGAGTTGAGGAACCAGCGGACGAAGATGCCGCCGTCGTAGGTCAGCACCTGGCCCAGGTTGTCCCAGAGCGCGAAGGTCGGCGCGAACCAGAAGCCGTAGGTGGCGAAGAGGTCGCCGGTGGTCTTCGTCGCGGCGACGACGACCCAGTAGACCGGGATCAGGAAGTAGATCGCGACGACGACGAGGATCGCGGTGACGATGATCGTCGAGGCGCGGTTGCGTCCGGCCGAGCGGTCGGGGCCGCGGCCGGCCTTCGCGGGCCGTTCTGCGGTGACGATGCCGGTGGTCGTGGGCGCATCGGCGGTGGCGCGCTCCGTCGTGCTCATGAGGACTTCCTGTTCGAGATCGAGAGGAACGTGAAGGAGAGGGCGAACGCGACGAGCGCGATCAGCACGGCCTGCGCGGCGGCGACGTTGTAGTCGTTGTAGGCGAAGGCGGTGGTGTACGCGCTGAGGTTCGGCGTGTACTGGCTGTCGATCGCGGGTGCGACCGTCTTCAGCACCTGCGCCTCGGCGAACAGCTGGAGCGTGCCGATGATCGAGAAGATCGTCGTGAGCACGAGGGCCGGGCGGATCAGCGGGAGCTGGATGCTCCGCGCGACCCGCCAGGTGGAGGCTCCGTCGACCTTCGCGGCCTCGTAGAGCTCGACCGGGATCGACTTCAGCTGAGCGACGATGATCAGCATGTTGTAGCCGGTGTAGCTCCAGAGCGAGATGTTCGCGATCGACCAGAGCACCGAGTTCGCGCCGAGGAAGTCGGGGTCGAGGCCGACCACGTTCGCGGCGTCGATGATCGGGCTGAGCCCGGGCACGTAGAGGAAGGACCACAGGATCGTCGCGATGACGCCCGGGACGCCGTAGGGCAGGAAGTAGGCGGCGCGGAAGAAGCCGGGGAAGCGCGCGGAGGCGGACTCGAGCATCAGCGCGAGCACCGTGCACAGCGCGATCATGATCGGCACCTGCACGATGCCGAAGAGGAACATCCGGCCGATCGAGGCGATGAAGTTGCCGTCGGCGAGGGCCTGCGCGTAGTTGTCGAAGCCGGCGAAGCCGCTGGTCACGCCCGCCTCGCCGAAGAGGCCCGAGCGGGTCACCTTCGTGAAGCTCGAGCCGATGGCGACGACGATCGGGATGATGAAGGTGAGGACGAAGAGCGCCAGGAACGGCGCCAGCAGGATCCACGGGGCGCGGGTGACGGAGCGGCTCCGCTTCGAGGTGCCGGGCGCCTTCGAGGTGGCGGCGACCGCGGCGGCGGCGGGGGAGGTCGTGGTGGTCATGCGGAGGCCTTCCTGATGCTGAGGCCCTTGTTCTGGAAGACCGTGATGATCTGCTGCTCCGCCTGCGCGACGGCGTCGACGAGCGAGAGCCCGGACGCCTTCTTGCGGAAGCCGTCGCTGAGGATGTTGAACGACTGCTGCGTCACCGGCCACCAGGACCAGTCCGGGTTCTGCTCCGTGGCCGCGGGGACGAAGACGTCCTCGTTGTAGTTCTGGCCGCTGAAGAAGTCGCTCGGGCCCTTCCGGACCGAGCCGATCTCGCCGACCGCCGGGGACCAGCCGATGCCGCTGTTGGCGATCATCGCGTCGATGCCCTCCTGCGAGGTGGTCATCCAGACGGCGAACTCGAGCGCCTCCTTCGGGTGCTTGCTGTTCGCGAAGACCGCGGCCGTCGAGCCGCCGAGGAAGCTCGAGCCGTAGCCCGTGCCCTCCCAGACCGGCATCGGCGCCGCGCGCCACTTGCCGGCGCCGCCGCTGACGCCCTCGATCAGGGCGTCGCCCCAGCTCGCGGTCGTGCAGGAGGCGATCCCGCCGTTCGCGGCGGCCGCGAACCAGGCGGGGGAGTAGGCGCCGTAGCCGACCTCGACCAGGTCCTGGTCGATCGCGGAGTCGAAGAAGGCGGCGACCTTCGTGGTGGCCTCGTCGGTCATGTCGATGACCCAGCCGTCCTCCTCCGCCGTCAGCCACTGCGCGCCGGCCTGCGTCGCGAACGCGGCGAAGACGGAGGCGTCGGCGAGCGGGAAGCAGTCGATGTAGGAGTCGACGCCGCGCAGCTCGGTCGCGACCGCGGCCCAGTCGTCCCAGGTGGTGGGCGTCTCGGCGCCGACGCTGTCGAAGATCTCCGGCTGGTAGAACAGCGCCATCGGACCGCTGTCCTGCGGGATCCCGTAGACGCCGCCGGTGTAGCTGACCTGGCCCCAGAGCGTGGGGTCGTAGCGGTCGGCGTAGTCCTCGGCGCCGTAGCGGTTGAGGTCGACGAGGCCGTTCACGAGCAGGAACTCGGGGAGCGAGCGCATCTCGACCTGGCCGAGGTCGGGCCCGCCGCCGGCCGCGAGGGCCGAGTAGAGCTTCTGATAGCCGCCGGCGTTGCCGCCGGGGATCCAGACCGCGTCGACCTGGACCTCGGGGTGCGAGGCGTTCCAGACGTCGCAGACCTTCTGCAGGTCCTTGAGCCAGGCCCAGTACTGGAGCCGGATCGGCCCGTCGGCCGCCGGGATCGCCGCGCCGGCGTTGACCGAGACGGTGCCGGGCGTGGAGCAGGCGGTGAGGCCGCCGAGTGCCGCGGTGCCGAGGCCCGCGGCGAGCAGCTGTCGCCGGGTGAACGGATGCATGTGTCCCTCACTTCATCGTGGTGGAGTCCGGGACCAGTCCGCCCGGCTGATCCGGACGCTATCACAATTTCGAGTGCCTACTCGAAATTGGTGGACGGCACCGCTCGGTCGCTCCGAGCGCGCGCTACGCTGGGCGATCGACCGGCTGCGCAGCCGGCACTTCGAGGGCGAGGAGCGGCTGATGGCGGAGGCGGGCACCACCCGGAGCGCGCGCCGCGGCCCCTACGCGAAGTCGGCCGAGCGGCGGCGCGCGATCATCGAGGCGGCGCACGCGGTCTTCGCCGCCCGCGGCTACGCTCGCGGCTCGCTGCAGGACGTCGCCGACCGGGTCGGGCTCAGCCAGACGAGCCTGCTGCACTACTTCCCGTCGAAGACCGATCTGCTCCTGGCCGTGCTGCAGCATCGCGACCGGATCACGGGCGACGGCTCGACGCCCGCCGATCCCGAGGAGGGGCTCGTCGAGGGCATCGTCCGCCAGACCCGCTACAACGAGACGGCGCCCGGGGTGATCGAGCTCTACGCGGTGCTCTGCGGCGAGTCGACGACCGACGAGCACCCGGGGCGGGACTTCTTCGCGTCGCGCTTCCAGCGGCTGCGCGCGGACTACGCCGGCCAGCTCCGGGAGCTGCGCGCCGCGGGCCGGCTGCGCGAGGGCGCGGATCCGGACCGGGTGGCCGCCTCGATCATCGCGCTCTGGGACGGCATCCAGCTGCAGTGGCTGCTGGAGAACGACGCGGTCGACATGGTGGCCTGCCTGACCGACTACCTCGACCTGATGATCCTGCCCGCGCCGTAGGCTCCGGGCATGACACTCACGCAAGGCTCCGGCTGGCTCTGGTTCGCTCTCGCCATCGTCACGGCCGGCCTCGCCGAGCAGAAGGGCCGCTCGCGCTGGCGCTGGTTCGTGCTCGGGCTGCTGCTCGGCCCGATCGCGACGGCGCTCGTCGTGCTCTGGGCGCGACCGGAGGCCGGGGTGGCGACCGACGTGCGCTGGAACTTCGCGATCGGCGCCGGCGTCGCCGCGGTGGCGCTCGCGCTCGTCGCGGTCACGTCGGCGCTCTGGCTGCTGCTCGTCCCCGCGGCGGTCGCGGCGCTCGTCGCCGGGCTGCTCGCCTGGCTCAGCCGCCGCGTCCCGTACGAGCGCCTGCCCCGCTGACGCGCGGATCTCGATACGCCCGCTCCGCGGGCTACTCGATCAGCATGAAACGGACGCATGCGCACCTTTTTGCTGGTCGAGTAGCCGCGCAGCGGCGTATCGAGACCCGCCGTCGTGCAAGCGGGTGGATCTCGATACGCCCTCTGCGAGGGCTACTCGATCAGCATGGGGCGAGGCGCCGGCGCCTACGGCAGCAGGCGCGTCGGCCCGCGGAAGAGGTAAGTGACCTCGCGGAGGTTCGCCTGGCCGAGCATCAGCATGATGACGCGGGAGAGGCCCATGCCGAAGCCGCCGTGCGGCGGGACGCCGTAGCGGAAGAAGTCGAGGTAGAACTCGAGCTCCTCCGGCTCCAGGCCCTTCTCGCGCGCCTGCTCGACGAGGACGTCGACGCGGTGCTCGCGCTGCGCTCCGGTGGAGATCTCGACGCCGTTGTAGATGAGGTCGTAGCTGTTGGTGATCGTCCCGTCGCCCTCGCGGCGCATGTGGTAGAACGGCCGGATGCTCGAGGCGTAGTCGGTCAGGAAGACGAAGTCGTGGCCGAACTCCTCCTGCACGTAGGCCGCGATGCGGCGCTCGCCCTCGGGGTCCATGTCGTCGTCGGCGCGGGGCACCTCGTAGCCGCGCTCGGCGACGATCCGCTTGGCCTCGGCGAGCGGGATGCGCGGGAACGGCGTGGTCGGCACGCGCAGGTCGATGTCGAAGAGCGCCTTGATCGCCTCGCCGTGCTTCTCGACGACCGCGGTCAGGCCGGCGACGATGAGCTGCTCGTGCAGCTCCATCACGTCCTCGTGCGAGTCGATCCAGGAGACCTCGGCGTCGACGCTGGTGAACTCGGTCGCGTGCCGCGAGGTGAAGCTCGGGTCGGCGCGGAACGCGGGCCCGACCTCGAAGACCTTGCCGAAGCCGGCCGGCTGCGCCATCTGCTTGAAGAACTGCGGGCTCTGGGCGAGGTACGCCTTGGTCTCGAAGTACTCGACCTCGAAGAGCTCGGCGCGCGACTCGGAGGCGCTCGCCATCAGCTTCGGGGTGTGGATCTCGATGAAGTCGTGCTCGATCCAGTACGTGCGCAGCGCGTGCTCGAACGTGGTCTGCACCCGGGCGATCAGGTTCTGCTCGGGGCGGCGCAGGTCGAGGAAGCGCCAGTCCATCCGCTTGTCGATGCCGGAGTCGGCCGCGATCGGCGCCTCGGGGATCGATGCGCTGACGATCTCGAGCGTCTCGAGCTTGACCTCGAGGCCGCCGAGCTTGACGCGCTCGTCGTGCTTGAGTTGACCGGTCACGCTGACGAACGAGCCCTGCGCGAGCCCGGAGATCGCCTCGGTGATCGCGAGCTTCGCGGCGGAGGCGTCGTCGCCCTCGACGGCCTCGCGGACGGCCGGGTTCACCAGCTGCACGGCGCCGGACTCGTCGCGGAGGACGACGAACTGCACCTTCTTCTGATCGCGCACGGTCTCGACCCAGCCGGCGACGCGCACCGGCCCGTCCTCGAGCGCGGCGAGCTTGCTGACGGTGGTTCGGGGGAGGCGGGTCTCGTCGGTCACGGTAGGGGAGTCTACCCGCGGGGTCCGCTGAGGGGTCAGCGCAGCACGCCCAGGCGGCGGGCCGCCGAGACGGCGGCGGTGCGGGAGGTGACGCCGAGCTTCGCGAACACGTGCGCGAGGTGCGACTTGACGGTGGTCTCGGTCACGAACAGCCGGGCGGCGACCTCGGTGTTGCTGAGGCCCTGGGCGACGAGGGCGAGCACCTCGGTCTCGCGGGCGCTGAGCCGCGGCGCGGGGGAGCGGAGCCGCTCGAACAGCCGCGCGGCGACGGCGGGCGCGAGCGCGCTCTCGCCGGCGGCGGCCGCGCGGATCGCCGCGAGCAGCTCCTCCGGCGGCGCGTCCTTGAGCAGGTAGCCGCTCGCGCCGGCCTCCACCGCGCCCAGGATGTCCGCGTCGGTGTCGTAGGTCGTGAGGACGAGGACGGAGGGCGGCTCGGCGGAGGAGCGCAGCGCCCGCGTCGCGTCGACGCCGGTCTCCCGGTCGGCGCCGAAGCGCAGGTCCATCAGCACCACGTCCGGGTGCAGGCGGGCGGCGGCGCTGATCGCCTCCGCGGGGGAGCCGGCCTCGCCGACCACGGTCAGCCCGTCCTCCGCGCCGATCAGCGCGCGCAGCCCCGCGCGGACGATGGGGTGGTCGTCGACGAGGAGGACGCGGATCACGCGGCGCCCCCCGCGGGGAGCTCGGCGCGGACCGTCGTCCCGGCCGGCGAGGAGTCGACGTCCAGCCGCCCGCCGAGCTGCTCGGCCCGCTCGCGCATCGCCCGCAGGCCGAAGGAGTCGGGCCGGGCCGAGGGGGTGTCCGCCTCGGGATCGAAGCCGGCCCCGTCGTCCGCGATCTCGAGGCGGGCGGTGCGACCGTCGCTGCGGAGCGTCAGCGCGACCGTGCTCGCTCCCGAGTGCTGCAGCGCGTTCGCGACCGCGCCCTGGGCGAGCCGGAGCAGCGCCGTCTGCGTCTGCATCGGCAGCGCGCGGCCGTCCTCGGCGTCGACCGTCACGACGACTCCCGAGCGCTCCCAGTGCGTGGCGGCCAGTCGCCGCAGCGCTCCGTCGATGCTCTCGTCGTCGAGGGCGGGCGGGGCGAGCTCGCGGATGAAGCGCCGGGTCTCGTCCAGATCGGCGGCGGCCGTCTCCCGGGCGAGCCGGACGTGCTCGATCCCCGGCCGCCCCGGATCCGCGCGCTCGGCCGCGTGCAGCAGCATCTGGATGCTCGACAGACCCTGTGCGACGGTGTCGTGGATCTCGCGGGCCAGCCGCGAGCGCTCCTCGGCGACGGCGGCCGCGCGCTCGCTCGCGCCGAGCCGGTCGCGGGTGGCGAGCAGCTCGGCGAGCAGCTCCTCCCGCTCGCGCGCCTCCCGGGCGAGGGCGCGCGCGGCGAGGCCGATCAGGATCGCGATCCCGGCGGCGATCACCGGGCCGACGACCCCGCCGATGCTCCAGCGGCCGTCCCAGCCGAGGGCGGCGACGGCGATGCCGGTGAGCCCGAGCACCGCGGCGATCGCCGCTCGCGGGGGCAGCACGTGCATCGCCAGGAAGAACAGCGGGAACGCGAGGTAGGCGGCGTCGGACTCGAGCAGGACGAGAGCGGCCCAGGCGAGGGTCACTCCCGCGAGCCACAGCATCCCGCGGCGGCGCGAGCGGGCCGTCCAGCGCGGGCCGGCGAGGTACGCGCCGAGCAGGAGGAGGCAGAGCAGGAGCACCGCGGGGGTGCGCGGGCCGGGCTCGACGAGCGTGCGCACGGCGACCAGGACGAGCAGGCCGCCGACCAGGAGGTGCAGTCCGGCGCGCAGTCCCGTCAGGACGGGGGCGAGCGGAGTGTGCGGCACGGGGGAACGCTACGCACCGCGGGGCTGCCTGTCATCGTGCGAAAGGAGGAGGCGGCCGTCCCTCGAAGAGCGGGCGGCGGCCCCGGTCGACCGCACGATGCGCCGGAACCGCGCCGCTTCCAGGCTGGAGGGGCCGCCGATCCCCGCGGCATCGACTCCCTGGAGGTCCCCGTGTTCGTCGCCTGGCGCGAGCTGCGTTCCGCACGCGGCCGATTCCTGCTCATCGGCGCGGTGGTCGCGCTGCTCACCCTCCTGGTGGGGTTCCTCTCCGGCCTGACCGGCGGCCTGGCCCTGCAGAACGTCTCGGCGGTGCTCGGCGTCCCCGCCGACCGCCTCGTCTTCTCGGCCGGCGACGACGCACCCTCGTTCGCCGACTCCTCGGTCACCGCGCAGCAGGAGGCGGAGTGGGCGGCGCTGCCGGGCGTCGCGTCCGTCGAGCCGCTCGGCGTGCTGCAGGCTCGGGCGGAGGCGGGCGGAGCGCGCGTCGCGGTCGCCGTCCTCGGGGTCGACGCGGCGCTCGGGGCGCCGGCCGACCCGGGCGGCATCGCGCTCTCGGCCCCGGCGGCGGAAGCGCTCGGCGTCGGAGTCGGCGACACCGTGAGCATCGCGGGCACCACCGCCGTGGTCTCCTCGATCGGCGGCGACGACTGGTACAGCCACACCCCCGTCGTCCGCCTCCCGCTCGCCGCCTGGCAGGCGCTCGCGGCCTCGCTCGGCACACCGGCCGACGCGACCGTCCTCGCGGTGCGCGGCTCGCCGGACTGGGCGGCGGGGGAGGCGGCGACCAGCATGGTCTCGCGCGCTCCGCTCGCCGCGCTCACCGCGATCGGGTCGTTCCGGTCCGAGATCGGCTCGCTGCTGCTGATGGTCGCGATGCTCTTCGGGATCGCCGCGCTGGTCGTCGGCGCGTTCTTCACGGTCTGGACGATGCAGCGCTCCGGCGACATCGCCGTGCTGAAGGCCCTCGGCGCATCGACGCGCTCGCTGCTCCGGGACTCCCTCGGCCAGGCCCTCGTCGTGCTGATCGCCGGGACGGGGGCGGGGCTGCTCGCCGTGGTCGGGCTCGGGAGCCTGGCCGGCTCCGCCCTGCCCTTCCTGCTCAGTCCCGTGACCACGCTGGCCCCGGCCGCGCTGATGATCGCGCTGGGGCTGCTCGGCGCCGCCGCGGCCCTGCGCGCCGTCGTCTCCACCGACCCCCTCACCGCACTCGGGAGCGCACGATGATCGAACTGCACGACGCCACCCTCACCTTCGACGACGGCGGCTCGCGCCTCACCGCCGTCGACCGGGCCGACCTCGAGTGCCGGCCGGGGACCGTGACCGGGCTGACCGGCCCGAGCGGCTCCGGCAAGTCCAGCCTGCTCGCCCTGGCGGCGACGCTGATCCGCCCGGACTCCGGCCGCGTGCTGATCGACGGCGACGACGTGTCGCGCCTGTCCCGCGCGGGGGCGGCCCGGCTGCGCCGCTCTCGGATCGGCATCGTCTTCCAGCAGGCGAACCTGCTGCCCGCGCTGACCGCCCGCGAGCAGCTGCTGGCGATGGACCGGCTCGGCGACCGGCGGCGGAGCTCGGCGTCGGCGCGGGCGGACGAGCTGCTCGCGGAGGTCGGTCTCGCGGACCGCGCCCACGCCCGCCCGGCGCAGCTCTCCGGCGGTCAGCGGCAGCGGGTGAACATCGCCCGCGCGCTGATGAACGCGCCGTCGGTCCTGCTGGTCGACGAGCCGACGAGCGCCCTGGACACCGAGCGCGGCGCGGCGATCGTCGACCTGATCGTCCGCCTCACCCGCGAGCGCGGCACGGCGACGCTCCTGGTGACGCACGAGGAGGCACACCTCCCGCGACTCGACCGCGTCGCGACGATGCGGGACGGGCGGTTGTCGGCGGGCGAGCCGTGCGCCGCGGTGCCGGAAGGGCGGCGGTCCGCGGCGCGGTAGCACGGCCACTCGTCGAGACGACGCGCAAGGGGTCCAGCTCCTTATCCGCAGCCGCCGGAGATCGACCGTCCTGTCCGGCGCGAAGGCGAGCAGCATCTGCCGCTTTCCGCTGAGATTCTTCGCCTTTCACGAATTCACGAATGACGTGAGTGAGAAGGCGGGCGAGAAAGGATGTCCGAAAGGTCCCGTAAAATCGGCCGATGATCACACTGGGCCTGTCGCGATCCCCGAGTGGGAGGATAGCGCTCGCCTCTCTCTGCTCGCGAATACTCGGTTTCGTGCGACTCTCCCTTCTCATCTCCGCCGTCGGGGGGACCAGCAGTGCCGTCGGCGGTCAGGTCTTCGAAGTCGCGAACTCGGCGCCCACTTATCTGTACGGACTCATCGCCGGCGGAGTCCTCGGTGCCGTGTTGATTCCGAGGATCGTGCATGCGCGAATGAGTGGATCGGAGGGAGTCGCTCTTCTCGAGCGCATGCTCACGGTCTGCCTGCTGGGCGCCGCGGTGGTGACCGTCGCCCTCACCTTCGCGGCGCCCCTCGTCGTCTCGCTCTATGCGAGTCGCTGGTCGGAGAGCTGGTCCGGACTCGCCACTCAGATGGCGTACTGGTGTCTGCCGCAGGTGTTCTTCTACGTCGTCTTCGCGGTGGGGGCCCAGTTGCTCAATGCTTCCGAGAAGTACGGTCCCGCCGCCTGGGCGCCGGGAGCTGCGAATCTCGTCTCCATTCTCGGTATCGCGGCTTTCATGGTGGCTTACCCGGAGGCTGCGGAGAAGCCGGTCGCCGAATGGACGTCCGGCATGGTCGCCCTCCTCTGCGGCACGGCTACCGCGTCGATCGCGGTGCAGGGGCTGATCACTGTCCTGTTCCTCCGCTCGACGGGATACACGTTCCGGCTGCGTCTGGGGTTCGGTGGGCTCGCGTCCGTCTCCCGAGACGCGTCGTGGGTCTTCGGAGGAGTCCTGGCGGCTGAAGCCGCCTACATCGTCGTCTCGAACGTCGCGACTGCGGCCGGGGAGTCCCTGAACGAGCGGGGAGTCGACGGCGCCAGCCTCAACTCCTACTCGAGCGCTCTGCTGCTCTTCCTGCTGCCGCACGGCATCGTGGTCGCGTCGGTGGCTACCGCGATGTTCACTCCGCTCAGCACGGCTGTCCGCGACGGCGACCTTTCTTCCGCTGTCGGGAATCTTCGGCGGACGGAGGACGTCGTTCTTCTGCTCACGTCTCTCTCGACGGTTCTGTATCTCGGTGCCGCGCCGCTCCTGACGGACGTGCTCTGGGGAACGCCGCTCATCGGTGAGGTACTGCAGATCCTCGCCGTCGGACTGATCGGCTTCAGCCTCACCTACGTCCTGAATCGAGCGATGTTCGCTCTCGGACGAGCTCGGGACTCGCTCGTCACCCAGTGCGTCTCATCGGGTTGCGTCGCCCTCGCGGCCGGCCTCGGTGGATCGTTGCTCGAGCCCGCGCTCGTGATCCCTGCGATCGCTGCTGCGACGTCCGTCGGATCTCTCGCGTCCTGGGGTGTGGCGCACCGCCTCGTCCGGCGGCGTCTCAGAACACTCGCCGGCGGCGCGTCCGGCCTCCTCGACCACCGGTCAGGCAGGCGACGATGGGCGCCCTTCGCGGCGTTGTCGGGGAGTGGGAGCCTGGCGCTGCTGATCGATTCGACGGTCAGCTCTCCGGGATACCTGGTCGCCGAGGTGGGCCTCCTCACCGGAACGGTGCTCGTCATCGCCGGCGCCTACTGTCTCGTCCACCGTCTCGTCGGACAGATCTGGCCGTGGGCAGCTCTGCGCGAGCACTGACGAGCGAAGTGGTGATCCCGATGAAGGCTGATAAGGGGGAGAGGGCGGAAAGAGGCGATGTTCTGCGCCATCGATGATGCGGGCGCAGAATGCCTTTCGCGGTGATATCCGTGCGGTTCTCCTCATCGTTCGGATCGGTTCTTCGAACGCGACGTCACTCGTGGTCGGTGCTTTTCCCTATCGTCGGAGAAGCCGAGAGGTGAGCGGTGTGGTGATGAAGCTCCAGAAGTGGAAATGCAGGGTCGGAGTACAGGTAACGGCCTTGCGGTCCGATGACGCACTCCCCGCTCGATGCCGGGCGGCCGCCCTGGGAGAGTGGGCGCCGCGGTGCCGGCCGGTCGGCGGTCCGCGGCGCGGTAGCGTCGCCCGCATGAGCACCGCACTGATCACCGGAGCGTCCACGGGCATCGGCGCCGCGTTCGCGCGCGCCTTCGCCCGCCGGGGCTTCGACCTCGTCCTCGTCGCGCGCGACCGGGGCCGGCTCGAGGAGGCGGCCGCCGCCTTCCGCGCGCTCGGCGCCCCGCGCGTCGAGGTGCTGCCCGCCGACCTCTCCGACCGCGACGACGTCGAGCGGGTGCGCGTCCGGCTCGTCGACCCCGAGCGGCCCGTCCGGGTGCTGGTCAACAACGCCGGCTTCGGGATCGACGGCAGCTTCGCCGAGCCCGACGTCGCGGCGCAGGACGAGGCGTTCGAGGTGATGGTCCGCTCCGTGTCAGTGCTCTCCGGCGCCGCGGCGCAGGCGATGGTCGGCCGCAGGCGCGGGGCGATCCTCACCGTGTCGAGCGTCGCCGGCTTCGTGAACCTCGGGCCGTACTCGGCGATCAAGGCCTGGGCGACGGCCTTCACCCAGTCGCTGGCGGTCGAGCTGCGCGGTACGGGCGTGCGGGCCGCGGCGCTCTGCCCGGGCTGGGTGCGCACCGAGTTCCACGAGCGCGCGGCGATGGACACCGCCTCGATCCCCTCCTTCCTCTGGCTCGACGCGGACGCGGTGGTCGAGGAGTTCCTGCGCGACGTGGCGCGCGGCTCGGTCGTCTCGATCCCCTCCTGGAGGTTCGGCGTGCCGATCAGCGTGGTGCGCCACCTGCCCGGCTCCCTGGTCCGCCGGCTCTCCGCGGCGGTGAGCGCGCGGCGTTGACCGCCCGCCGCAGCCGGGCACGGCACAGGTGCGGATCGGCCGTCCCTATTCCCGGCGTTCCTCCACGCGGCGTTCCGTACACTTGACGCTCGTGGTTGCCGATCAGATCCATCTCGTGCGGCACGGCGAGGTCTTCAACCCCGACCGGGTCCTCTACGGGCGACTCCCGCACTTCCGGCTCTCGGACCTGGGCAACCGGATGGCGCGCTCCGCCGCCGACGACCTGCTCGAGCGCCGCCGCCCCGTCACGGCGCTGTTCGCCTCGCCGCTGCAGCGCACGCAGGAGTCGGCTCAGCCGATCTCGCAGACCTTCGAGCTCGAGATCGTCACCGACGAGCGCCTGATCGAGCCGACCAACCGCTTCGAGGGCAAGCGCGTCGCCGCCCGCAACTCGGCGCTCAAGGACCCGCGCAGCTGGCCGCTGCTCCGCAACCCCTTCGAGCCCAGCTGGGGCGAGCCCTACCTCTCCATCTCGGCGCGGATGTACGCGGCGCTCGAGTCCGCCTGGCAGGGCACGGCCTCCGGCGACGCCGCGCTCGTCAGCCACCAGCTGCCGATCTGGACCACCCACCGCGCGATCGCGGGGGAGAAGCTCTTCCACGATCCGCGCAAGCGCCGCTGCGCGCTGTCGAGCATCACCACCTTCGAGCGCCGGGGCGATCGCTTCGTCGAGGTCGGCTACTCCGACCCGGCGGCCGGCCTCCAGGGTCTCGCGACCGACGTCGGAGCCGTCTGATGCGCCGGACCCGCGCGCTCGGCGTGCTCGTGCTCGTCGGCGCCCTCGCGCTGAGCGGCTGCACCCGCGACAAGCTCGCCGAGGACTACCGGCAAGGCACGAACAACGGCTTCATCTCGGGCGACGGCACGATCAAGGAGGTCCCCGTCGACCAGCGGGGCGAGGCGATCGTGTTCACCGGGACCGACGAGGACGGCGCGACCATCGACTCCGCGGATCTCGCCGGCCGCGTCGTGGTGGTCAACTTCTGGTACGCCAGCTGCGCTCCCTGCCGTGCCGAGGCGGCCGATCTCGAGACGGTCAACACCGAGTTCGCCGACCAGGACGTCTCGTTCGTCGGCGTGAACGTGCGCGACCAGGCGCCGACGGCTGCCGCGTTCTCCGCGAACTACGGACTCACCTACCCCTCGATCGTCGACACCGACTCCTCGGTGCAGCTCGCCTTCACCGGCGAGGTGCCGCCGAACGCGGTGCCCACCACGATCGTCCTCGACAAGGAGGGCCGGGTCGCCTCGCGCATCCTCGGCCAGCTGCAGGAGGCGTCGATCCTCTCGACGCTCGTGGGCGACACGCTCGCGGAGTCGGAGTAGCGCGGTGAGCGAGGTCGTCATCAGCGGCCAGCTCCTCCTCGCGGTGCCGATCGCGCTGCTGGCCGGGCTGGTCTCGTTCGCGTCGCCCTGCGTGCTCCCGCTCGTGCCGGGGTACCTCGCCTACGTCGGCGGCTTCACCGACGCCGGCGAGCGCGCCGCCCGGGGCCGCCGCCGGGTCGTGCTCGGCGTGCTGCTGTTCGTGCTCGGCTTCTCACTGGTCTTCGTGCTCTTCGGCGTCGCCGCCGGCTCGATCGGCTTCTGGCTGCGCGCCTATGCCGACGTCATCACCCGCGTGCTCGGCGTCTTCGTCATTGCGATGGGGCTGGTCTTCATCGGCCAGCTCTCCTTCCTGCAGCGCACCGTCCGGCCCGGCTTCCGCCCGGCGACCGGGCTGATCGGGGCCCCGCTGCTCGGCATCGTCTTCGGCGTCGGCTGGACCCCCTGCCTCGGCCCGACGCTGACCTCGATCCTCGCCCTGAGCTACGGCGCCGGCTCGCCCTGGCGCGGTGCGCTGCTGACGGTCGTCTACTGCCTCGGCCTCGGCATCCCCTTCCTCCTGGTGGCGTTCGGCTTCAGCTGGGTGACCACCACCCTCGCGTTCGTGAAGCGTCACATCCGCGTCATCAACATCGCCGGCGGCGTCGCCCTCGTCCTGATCGGAGTCCTGATGGTCACGGGCCTGTGGAGCACCCTCGTCTACGGAGCACTCTTCGAGGTGATCAATGGCTTCCAGCCCGCGCTCTGAGTCCGACTCGAGCACCGAGTCCGACTCGAGCACCGACGCCTCGGTAGGCGCCGACGCGACCCAGCAGAAGGCGGACGCGTCCTTCCGCCCCGCCGACCACTTCGACTCCGACGGCTCGATCACGCAGCCGACCCTCGGCTTCACCGGCTGGGTCCGCTGGATGTGGCGCCAGCTCACCAGCATGCGCACCGCGCTGTTCCTGCTGCTGCTGCTCGCGATCGCGGCGGTGCCGGGCTCGCTCGTGCCGCAGCGCTCCTCCGACCCCAACGGTGTCACCCAGTACTTCGTCGACAACCCGGACCTCGCGCCGCTGCTCGACAAGGTCCAGGCCTTCGACACCTACACCTCGGCGTGGTTCTCGAGCATCTACCTGCTGCTGTTCGTCTCGCTGATCGGCTGCATCATCCCGCGGACGAAGCACCACTTCGAGGCGATGCGCTCCCGCCCGCCGAAGACGCCGGCCCGCCTGCAGCGTCTGGCCGGCTACACCGTCCGCGAGGTCGAGGGAGCGAGCGAGGAGGAGGCGATCGCCTCCGCGCAGGCCGTCCTGCGCCGGGCGGGCTACCGCACCGAGCGCCACGACGACCCGCGCGGCCGCTGGTCGAGTGTCTCCGCCGAGCGCGGCTACCTCCGCGAGACCGGCAACCTCGTCTTCCACTCCGCCCTGGTCGGCATCCTCGTCGCCGTGGGCATCGGCGGCGGCTTCGGCTACAGCGGCCAGCGCGTGCTGGTCGAGGGCTCGCAGGGCTTCGCGAACAACCTGGCCGGCTACGACTCGTTCAACCCGGGGCGCTTCTTCGACAGCGGCCAGCTCGATCCGTACCAGCTGACCCTCGACTCGCTCGACGTGCAGTACGAGGAGCGGAACCAGAAGGCCCTCGGGCAGCCGGTCGACTTCACCGCGCACGTGACGACCACCCAGCGCGGCGGCGACTCCTCCGACGAGACGATCAAGGTCAACGACCCGCTCGCGATCGGCGGCACCAACGTCTACCTGCTCGGCAACGGCTACGCGCCGACGATCACGGTGCGCGACCCCTCGGGGACGGCGATCTTCACCGACTCCGTGCCGTTCCTGCCGCAGGACGCGAACCTCACTTCGGTGGGCGTCGTCAAGGTGACCGACGGCCTCGCCGAGCAGGTGGGGCTCACCGGCTTCTTCTACCCGACGCAGGACGAGCTGCCCTCGGGAGCATCGACCTCGATCTTCCCGGACCTGCAGTACCCGGTGCTCTCGCTCAACGTGTTCGAGGGCGACCTCGGCCTCGACGGCGGCGTCCCGACCTCGGTCTACGTGCTGAACACCGACTCGCTCACCCGCCTCACCGGCGGGCAGACCGGGGTGCCGTCGATCACGCTCAAGCCGGGCGACTCCGCCGAGCTGCCCAACGGCCTCGGCACGGTCACCTTCGATAACGTCGGAGCCGACACCTCCGTCGTCGGGACGGACAGCGTCAAGCGCTTCGCCTCGTTCGACATCCACCACGACGCGACCCAGGGCTGGGTGCTGCTCTTCGCGATCCTCGTGCTCGCGGGGCTGCTCACCTCGCTGTTCGTGCCGCGGCGCCGGGTGTGGGTGAAGGCGACGAGCGGGGCCGACGGCGGGCTGACGCTCGAGTACGCCGGGCTCGCCCGCGGCGAGGACCCGCAGCTGACGCGAGCGGTCCGGACGATCGCGGACCGGCACGCGCCGCTCGACCAGCCCTGACGACGGCCGGGCCGACGTCGATCTGCTCCGACGCCGGCCGGCCCTGACTCCGGCCGGCCCTGACGCGGTCGGGACCGGACTCCGCGGGGGCCGCGGTCAAGTGATCCAACCTGTGCATGTGTGCAGGGGCGCCTCACGGCGCCGTCGCTTACCCTGGAGGGGTGATCGAGACCCTCTCGCAGTACTCCGTGCTGTGCCTCTACTCCGCCATGGGCATCTACGCCCTGGCCTTCATCTTCTTCGCCATCGACCTGGCCCGGCGCTCGTCGGTCGCCGACGGCGACTCGATCGAGGTCGTCCGCGAGGCCGAGCGGGTCGCCTCCAGCGCCGCCGCCGACCGCGCGGCGAGCGGCAAGGCCACCGTCGCCTCCGGAGCGGCCTCCGCCGGCGGCAACGGGCGCACCGCGACGCTCTCCCGCCTCGGCAGCCGCGTCGAGGACGAGGTGTACAACGCGCCGTCCCGCTCGAAGGCCATGCGGATCGGCTTCTCGCTCACGCTCCTCGCCTTCGTCCTGCAACTCGGCGCCACCGTGCTCCGCGGCATCGCCGCCGGCCGGGTGCCGTGGGCCAACATGTACGAGTTCTCGATCACCGGAACCGTCCTCATCATCGGCGTCTTCCTCGCCGTCCAGCTGCGCTGGGACCTCCGCTTCCTCGGCGCGTTCATCACCGGCCTCGTGCTGGTCCTCCTCGGCGTCGCGACCGTCAACTACTACGTCGACGTCGTCCCGCTGCCGCCGGCACTGCAGTCCTACTGGCTCGTCATCCACGTGCTCGTCGCGATCCTCGGCACCGCCTTCTTCGCGCTCGGCTTCGCGCTCTCCGTCACCCAGCTGCTCCAGTCGCGGAGGGAGACCAGCGGCGAGAGCGCCCCCTCCGTCCTCCGCTTCCTGCGCACCCTGCCCAGCTCGCTGACGCTCGAGAACCTCGCCTACCGCGTCACGATCATCGGCTTCATCCTCTGGACCTTCACCCTCATCGCCGGCGCCGTCTGGGCCGAGAAGGCGTGGGGTCGCTACTGGGGCTGGGACACCAAGGAGGTCTGGACCTTCATCATCTGGACCATCTACGCCGGCTACATCCACGCCCGCGCCACCCGCGGCTGGCGCGGCACCCCCTCCGCCTGGCTCGCGATCATCGGCTTCTCCGCCGTCATGTTCAACTTCGGCGTCGTCAACGTCTTCTTCAAGGGGCTTCACGCCTACTCCGGCCTCGACACCGGCATGTGATCTGCGGGCGCTGGTGGGCGCGCTCGCGGCGTTGTCGTCGCGGTCCGTGGCGCCGCCACGCACCACTCCTCCGCCTTGCGATCACACCCACCAGCACCCGCAGATCGGTGCTGACGGGGGCGGGGCCGTCGCTGCGCGACGAGCCTCATGAGCACGGCCGTCGCTGCGCGACGAGCCTCCGCGGCAGGGCCGTCGCTGCGCGACGAGCACTCGGGAGTACGGCCGTCGCTGCGCGACGAGCACTCGGGAGTACAGCCGTCGCTGCGCGACGAGCCTCGTGAGCACGGCCGTCGCTGCGCGACGAGCCTCCGCGGCAGGGCCGTCGCTCCGCGACGAGCTCCTCCTGGGGACGGCAGCGCCGTTCGCAGAACGGTCGGCGCATTCATGCTGGTCGAGTAGCCCCGCAGGGGCATATCGAGACCCGCTGTTGCCAGGAGGCTGGGTCTGCAGACTCGCGTCCTGGCAGTGGTGGATCTCGAGACGCGCGCGGTGCGCGCTACTCGATCAGCATGGGGTGCGGAGGCGGTCAGGCGCCCGTGATCACGTCGATCAGGTGGGGGGCGAACGGCTCCGCGAGGGAGAGGACGAAGCGGGTGCGGGCGCCCTCGGGGTGCACGTCGCGGTAGAGGCCGCGGAGGTCCGGGAGGGTCTGGCCGCGGCCGGGACCGAAGGAGGTGTCGACCTCGACGGGGACGCGCGGGGCCGAGGTGAGCTCCAGGGCGCCGACGGCGATGGCCGCGGCCATCGGGTCGTGCAGCGCGGCGGTCCGGTCGCCGAAGTGGCCGACGTAGAAGTCGAAGTAGTAGTCGAGCGCGTGCCCGATCGCGGACGCCAGCGGGTCGGCGGAGCGGATCAGGACGTCGCGCTGCTCCTCGTCGAGCAGGTGCTTCATCGTCACGTCCAGCGGGACGAGCGTGAGGTCCCAGTCCGCGGCGACGACCTCGGCGGCCGCGGCCGGGTCGTGCCAGATGTTCGCCTCCGCCACCGCGGTCACATTGCCCGGCGCGAGGCCGGCGCCGCCCATCACGGTGACCGAGTGCAGCAGCGACGGCAGCTCCGGGTGCTTGCGCAGTGCGAGCGCCAGGTTCGTCAGCGGCCCGATCGCGACCAGCCGCAGCTCGCCGCCGTGCTCGCGGGCGAGGCGGAGCAGCAGGTCCGCGGGGTCCTCGTCGACCGGCTCCGCGCCGACGGGCAGCAGCACGCCGCCGATGCCGTTCTCGCCGTGCACGTGCGGGGACCCGCCGGAGTAGGGCTCCTCGAGGAAGTCGTGCGCGCCGATCGCGACCGGGACGTCGGTCCGGCCGGCGAGGGCGAGCAGGCCGAGGCTGTTCACGGCGGCCTGGTGGGCGTCGGTGTTGCCGCTGACGGTGCTGATGCCGACGAGCTCGGCGAGCGGCGAGCGCAGCAGGTAGGCCAGGGCGAGTGAGTCGTCGATGCCGGTGTCGCAGTCGAGGAAGACGGGGACGGTGGGTGCGGTCACGGGACTCCGATGCTCGAAGGGGGAGGGGTGCGGCGGGCATCGGCGGCCGGAGCAGATCCATTCTGGCCCTCCGGCGCCGCCGCCCCGACCGCGGGTAGCCTGAACCGGTGCCCGCCGCCCGGCCGGTGCCCGAGACGAGGAGGGGCCCGTGCCGCGTCCGTCCCTCGTCGCGACCGTCGCCGACGCGCTGCTCGACGAGATCGTCGCCGGCCGCATCCCGATCGGCTCCGAGCTGCCGAGCGAGGGCGAGCTGGCCCTCGCGCACGACGTCAGCCGGGCGACCATGCGCGAGGCGCTCGGCCGCCTCCAGGGCCTCAACGTCATCGACGCGCGCCGGGGCAAGCGCGGCACGGTGAACCCGGTCGCGCGCTGGAGCGACCTGGAGCCGATCCTGCGGGCGACCGCCTCGGGCGTGGACTCCGCCGAGGCGTCGCTGCACCTGATCGAGGTGCGCGAGATGATCGAGACGGGCGCCTCGGCGCTGGCCGCGGTCCGCCGCTCCGACGCCGACCTCGCGCGGCTGGAGGAGGAGCTGGCGCGGATGACCGCCGCTCACGAGGCCGGCGACCTGGCCGCCTTCGTCGCCGCCGACATCGCCTTCCACGACGTGATCCTCGCCGCGACGGGCAACGTCTTCGTCGCCGCCGTCTTCGCGCCGCTCGCGAAGGTCATGCGGGCGAAGCGCGAGCAGACCTCCGCGCTGGTGCAGATCCAGCGGAACGCCCTGGTCAAGCACCGCGCGGTGCTCGAGGCGATCCGCGCTGCTGACGCCGATGCCTCCCGCGTGGCGATGGCCGACCACATCGCCCAGACGGCCGAGGATCTGCGGCGCTACGTGCTCTCCGGCCCCACGTCCGACGGCCCTGCCTCCTCCGGTCCCGACACCGACTCCGCGAGGGCGGCCCGCGCGTAGCCGAGTGCGGCGACGACGAGCGGCCGCCAGCGCTCCAGCGCCGCGGTGTCGAGAGACTCGCGCGGCACGCTCACCCACTCGCGCAGGGTCCGCCTGCCCATCACGACCGGGTCGGCGTCGCCGCGCTCGACCAGCTCGAACGTGTCCGGCCGCGTCAGCTTCACGATCAGCCGGTCGCCCGCGCCGAGGAAGCAGACGATCCGCCCGCGGTGCCGGATCGCGGGGGAGCCGAACATCGTCGCGAGGTCGACGTCGTCGAGCGCGGCGTGCTCGATGAGGTCCTCGAGCAGCTGCCGCCGGGCGGGGAGGGGGCTCGTCATGCCCGGAGGCTACTCGCGCAGGCACGCCCACTGCACGGCGATCATGCTGGTCGAGTAGCCCCGGAGGGGCGTGTCGAGCCCCGCCCTCCGCCAGCAGTGTGGTCTGCAGACCGGCGTGCCGACGGTGGTGGATCTCGATACGCCCGCTGCGCCGGCTACTCGATCAGCATGGGTGGGCGCGCTGCGTAGGCCGCTCAACCTGCTGCCGTGCGCTCTTCCTTCGAGGCGCGGGGTACTTGTAAGATATCTGATACCCCAGGACGAAGGAGTACCGGTGATCTCGGAGACGACGCTGCTGCAGCAGTACCCCGCGCAGGTGCCGGTCGAGGCCGCCGCCGTCGCCGCCACGCGGACGGAGCGCACGCCGGTGCTGGTCGTCCTGGACGACGACCCGACCGGCACGCAGTCCGTCGCCGACCTGCCGGTGCTGACCAGCTGGGCGGCGGAGGACCTCCGCTGGGCGCTCGCCACCGGCGCGCCCGCCGTCTACGTCCTCAGCAACACCCGGAGCCTCGCGCCCGAGGACGCCGCCGAGCGCAACCGCGAGATCGTCGCGAGCGCGCTGGCCGCCGCCCGCTCCCTCGACGTGCCGGTCGCCTTCGTCAGCCGCGGCGACTCGACGTTGCGCGGCCACTTCCCGCTCGAGACCGACACCATCACCGCCGCCCTCGACGGCGCGGTCGACGCCGTCCTCCTTGTGCCCGCCTTCCCCGATGCCGGCCGGGTGACGATCGGCGGTGTCCACTACATGCGCGGCGCGGAGGGGCTCCAGCCGGTCGCCGAGACGGAGTTCGCCCGCGACTCGACCTTCGGCTACGCGCACTCCGACCTGCGCGAGTGGGTGGCGGAGAAGACGGAGGGCCGCTGGCCGACCGACCGGGTCCTCGCACTCGGCCTCGACACGATCCGCGCGGGCGCCGCCGCGATCGCGGCCGTGCTCGCTCCGCTGCGCGGCGGCGTGCCGGTAGTCGTCGACGCCGTCACCGAGGACGACCTGCGGCTGCTGGCCCTCGGGCTCGCGCAGGCGGAGGAGGCGGGCCTCCGCGTGCTCTACCGGGTCGGCCCGCCGTTCGTCCGGGCGCGCATCGGCCAGGCGGTGCACCCGCCGCTCACCGCGGACGAGGTCTTCCCGAGCGGATCCGACGCGGCCGATCGGTCCCGCGGCGGCCTCGTCGTCGTCGGCTCGCACGTCGGACTCACCTCGCGTCAGCTCGAGCGGCTCGCGGCGACCGGCTCGCTCCGCGCGACCCTCGAGCTCGACGTCGACCGCGCCGTCGACCCCGACCGCGCCCCCGCGCATCTCGCCGAGCTCGTCGACGAGGCGGTCGCGGCGCTCGCGGAGGGCGACGTCGCCGTGCACACCAGCCGCTCGCTCCGCCGCACCGACGACCCGCAGGAGAGCCTCGACCTCTCCCGGCGCGTCTCAGCTGCGGTCGTCGCCGTGGTGCAGGGCGTGCTCGCCCGCGTCCGCCCGCGCTTCGTCATCGCGAAGGGCGGCATCACCTCGAGCGACGTCGCGTCGAAGGGCCTCGGCATTCGGCGCGCCGTCGTGCGAGGCCCGATGCTGCCCGGCCTGGTCTCGCTCTGGGAGCCCGTCGCGGGCCCCGCGACGGGCATCCCCTACATCGTCTTTGCCGGCAACGTCGGCGACGACGAGTCGCTGGCGCAGGTCGCCGCGACGCTCCGCGCTCCCGCGCTCTGACCGCG
The DNA here is from genome assembly GCF_022815565.1 of Rathayibacter sp. VKM Ac-2926. NCBI lineage: Bacteria > Bacillati > Actinomycetota > Actinomycetes > Micrococcales > Microbacteriaceae > Rathayibacter > Rathayibacter sp. VKM Ac-2926. Next base: position 286,972 of record NZ_JALGRS010000002.1, read on the forward strand.
CATCCGCATCCGCCCCGATCCCCTGGAGGACCCCGTGACCACGCCCGACACCACTCCCACTCCCGGCTCGGACTACACCGTCGCCGTCCTCGGCCTCGGCGCGATGGGCCTGCCGATGGCCACCCGCCTGGCCGGCTCGCTGACCGTGCACGGCTTCGACATCGCCGAGCCGCGCCTCGCGCTGGCCCGCGAGGCCGGGATCACCCCCTTCGGCTCGGCCCGCGAGGCGGTGGCCGGCGCCGACGCGACGCTGCTCGCCGTCCGCAACGGGGCTCAGCTGCGCGAGGTGCTCTTCGGCGGCGCCGACTCCGAGGGGATCGCGACCGCGCTGCGTGCCGGCTCCGTCGTGATCATGACCAGCACGGTCGGCATCACCGAGGTGACCGAGGTGGCGGCGGCGCTCGCCGAGCACGGGGTCGACCTGGTCGACGCCCCGCTCAGCGGCGGACCGGTGCGCGCGGGGGAGGGCGACCTGCTGATCGTCGTCGGCGCGACCCCCGCCGCCCGCGAGCAGGCGCGCCCCGTGCTCGACCTGCTCGCCTCGACCCTCAGCGTCATCGGCGACCGCCCGGGGGACGGCCAGGCCTTCAAGACCGTCAACCAGCTGCTCTGCGGTGTGCACATCGCCGCCGGGGCGGAGGCGCTCGCGCTGGCCGCGAAGCTCGGCCTCGACCCGGCGGCCACGCTCGAGACGCTCTCCGCCGGCGCCGCCGGCTCGTTCATGCTCGGCAACCGCGGGCCGCGGATGCTGCAGGCCGGCGACGAGGGCGGGGCCGAGGTGCTGAGCCGCCTCGACATCTTCGTCAAGGACCTCGGCATCGTCACCACGGCCGCGCGCGGCGCGGGTCTCGCCACCCCGGTCGCCGCGGCGGCCGAGCAGCTCTTCCTGCTCGGCGCGGCCCAGGGACTCGCGGCGGCGGACGACTCCGCGATCATCTCGGTGCTCGCGCCGCCCGACTGATCGGGCCCAGGCAGCCTCAGCGGCTCAGAGCAGCGCCCACGTCTCGCGGAGGCGGTCACGCCACCAGGCCAGCCGCTCCGGGGAGACTGCGTGGCGCAGCAGCAGCGTCTCCGACACCTCGACCCGCTCCACCGGGATCGCACCGTCGACGGGTCGCAGCGGCCGCTCGGCCACGTCGGCGGCGAGCAGCGAGGCCGTGCCGAGCCCGCAGTCGTAGGGCAGCTGGGGCAGCGCCGCGGCGAGCGCCGCTCCCATCGCCAGCCCGACCGAGCTGTCGAGGGCGCTGGAGACCACCGCGGGCAGCCCCGCCTCGGCGACGAGGTCGAGCGCCCGCCGCACGCCGCCGAGCGGCTGGGCCTTGACCACGAGCAGGTCGGCGGCGCCGGCGCGGGCGACGGCGAGCGGATCCGCGGCCTTGCGCACGCTCTCGTCGGCGGCGACCGGGATGCCCATCCACTTCACCCGGCGGCGCAGATCGGCGAGCTCGTCGACGCTCGCGCACGGCTGCTCGACGTACTCGAGGTCGGCGGAGGCGAGCGCGTGCACCGCGTGCTCCGCCTCATCGACGTTCCAGCCGCCGTTCGCGTCCACGCGGATGCGCCCCTCCGGACCGAGCACCCGGCGCACCTCGGCGACCCGCGCCACGTCGTCGGCCAGTGTCTGCCCGCGCTCCGCGACCTTCACCTTGGCGGTGCGGCAGCCGTGGTAGCTCGCGAGGATCGCGGCGACCTCGCCGGCGTCCACCGCGGGCACGGTCGCGTTCACCGGGATGCGGTCGCGCAGCGGCGCGGGCTGCTCGCTCCAGCCGTAGTCGAGGGCGGCGCGCAGCCAGGCGGCCGACTCCGCGGGCCCGTACTCGAGGAACGGCGAGAACTCGGTCCAGCCCTCCGGCCCGCGGACCAGGGCGATCTCGCGGTGGTCGACCCCGCGGAAGCGCGTGCGCAGCGGCAGCGCGACGACGCGCAGTCCGGCGTCGACCTCCTCGAGGGTGGGCAGAGCGGCGGGGAGGGGAGCGGGCACGACATCGTCCATCCCGCCATCATCCTCCGCCGGGCGGACCGGCCGGGACGGGCGGCGCTCAGCCCGCGTCGTCGAAGACCGCGGGCAGTCCGCCCTCGCCGCCCGCGCTGCTGAGCACGAGGCCGGTCGCGGCGTCGATCGTGTAGACCAGGTGGTCGAGTGTCAGCGGAACCGTCGTGTACGGCGCCGGGATGTCGCCCGTGTAGCCGACGAGCCAGAGTCCGTCGGCGGGGGAGAGCCCGGGCGGTGCGGCGATCTCCTCGCCCGCGGCTCGCAGCGAGCCGCTCTCGCCGTAGACGGACTCGGCGCTGACCCGGACGGCGCGCTCGCTGCCCGCGTCGACGCCCGGTCCCTCGAGCGGGCGCACCACGGCGATGGCGGCCTCGGCGGAGTCGATCGGCGTGCCCGTCGGGGCGGCCGGGGAATCGGCGGCCGGCGTGCTCCAGATCTCGACCCCCTCGGCGATCGGCATTCCCGCGGGCGTCTCGGCATTCGGACCGGACCCGGCCGCGGCGCCCGCCTGCGGAGTCGTCTCCGCGACGGCGACCGTCTGCACCGTGGCCTCCGCCTCCCGAGCGCCTCCCGCTCCCGCGACCGACGCGAGCGCCGTCATCGCTCCCACGGCGATCACGCCGACCACCACTCCGAAGCCCGCTTCGATCCGGTTCACGACGCCTCCCACCGCGGTCGGTCGTCTCCGGCGCGCGGGGCCAGAGTGGCACACCGAGCGCCGCCTGCCCAGGGGGCATCGGCGCGACGGCGTGCCACCCGCCCCGTGCGAGACTGGCGTCGACGACGCTCGACCCCGGAGGGACGCGATGAGCCAGGTACCCGTGAGCCCGCCCCCGATGCCCCCCGCCACCCCGCCCGGCCTCCCCGGAGCGCCCCGGCCGCTCGGCACCGGCGGCTGGATCGCCCTGGGCGCGAGCATCGTCGTCGGCGTCGTCTATACCGGCGTGCTCGGCACGCTGCTCGCTCTCGGCATCGGCACCGCGATCGACGCGACCGCCGACGCCCTGCCGACCGCGGCGCCCGGCTTCACCGACGAGCCGTTCGGCGAGGCGACCGAGGGCCCGGACGCCGGCGACCCGGCCGACCCGCTCTACGACTACCCCGGCTATCAGGACGGCGACGCCGCCTTCGTGCTCGCGCAGCCCTCGGCCGAGGCCGCGATCGCGCAGTCCGAGGCGGCCGTCGCGGCGATCGAGTCGACCGTCCTCGACGGCTGGACCTCGGCCGACGACGAGTACTACGAGCGCTCGGAGAACGGCTACGGCGGCCCGTCGCTCCTCTACGACTACATCTCGGCCACGAGCTACGCCGACGCCGACCTCGGCTCCGACGCCGCCAAGCAGGCAGTCGTCGACGTGTTCACCGCCGCGGTCGCGCCGCTCGGCTTCGACGCCGTCGACGTCGCCGACACCCCGGCCGAGTGGTCCGAGGTCGGCTACGAGTACGAGGGTGATCTGAGCGACGAGGAGGCGGGCGCCGCGCTCTGGGTCGTCACCGCCTACTCCACGGTGGAGGACGTGCCCGCGATCGAGATCGGCCTCGTCGATCTCGGTGCGGACAGCACCGGAGAGGTCGAGCGGATGCTCGACGACGTCGGTCTGACGCCGCCGGACAGCGGCGCGTTCCTCGCCGGCTACGCCAACGCGATCCTCGAGGAGGGCGACCGCGCCGAGTTCACGGAGCGGATGCAGGCCTACGGCGGAGTCGCCGCCACCTGAGCCTCCGGTACCGGCAACCGGATGACCTCGCAAGCCCGAGCCGACGACCCGCGCGCCGCCTAGCGTGAGGGCATGGCCCAACCCCGAGCGACCAGACCCCTGCGCGACTACGCGGCGATCGGCGACGGGAGGACGGTCGCGCTGATCGCGAGCGACGGCAGCGTGGACTGGCTGCCGGTCCCCGACCTCGGCTCGACCCCCGCCTTCGCCGCGCTGATCGATGCGAAGACCGGCGGCTGCATCGAGCTCTCCCCGGAGGAGCCCGCGGAGACGACCCGCCGCTACCTGGGCGACACGAACGTGCTCGAGACCACCTTCACCACCGAGTCCGGCACCGTGACGGTGACCGACGCGCTCGTGACGGGCATCGCCGGGCGGCTCCCGTGGGCCGAGCTGGCGCGCCGGGTCGAGTGCACCGACGGCGAGGTCCGGATGCGCTGGGTCGTCCGCCCCGGCACCGGTCTCGGCACCTTCTCCCCGTGGATCCAGAACGCGGACGGCCGCTCGCTGATCCGGGCCGGTGACATCACGATCGGCGTCACCGGGAAGGACCACGGACCGGTCGACGAGTCGGCGCCCTCCGGCGCCGGCGACGAGCTGGCGGGCGGCTTCGTCGCGACCGCGGGCGGCGAGCGCCACGTCCTGGTCGTCTCGGCGACGCACGACGAGCCCCTGCACTTCCCGGTCGCGGTGAACGTCGACCGCGGGATCGACCGCACGCTCGCCAGCTGGCAGTCCTGGTCGGACGAGTTCTCCTACGACGGGCCCTGGGCCGGAGCGGTGCAGCGCAGCGCGCTCGCGCTGAAGCTGCTGATCTACTCGCCCACCGGCGCGATCGCGGCGGCCGCCACCACCTCGCTCCCGGAGTCGCCCAACGGCGGCAAGAACTGGGACTACCGCTTCGCCTGGGTGCGCGACGCCGCGTACACGGCGCACGCGCTGGTGCGCTTCGGCCTGCGCGAGGAGACGCACGCGGCGCTCTCCTGGCTCCTGCGCACGATCAAGGAGCACGGCCCGGATCTGCACATCTTCTACGGCCTCGACGGCTCGCTGCCGACCGAGCAGACCGAGTACGACGTCCCCGGCTACGCGGGCATCGGCCCGGTCCTCGCCGGCAACGGCGCGCAGAGCCAGCTCCAGCTCGGCGTCTTCGGCGACCTCTTCGACATCTGCCGCATCTACGTCGACGAGGGCAACGTCCTCGACATCGAGACCGGCCGGCTGCTCGCGCGGATCGCGGACACCACCTGCGACCTCTGGCGCAACCGCGACGCCGGGATGTGGGAGCTCGAGGAGGAGCAGCACTACACCTCCTCGAAGATGGGCTGCTGGCAGGCGCTCGACGCCGCCGTGCACCTCGCCGAGCTCGGCCAGGTGGCGGGCAGCCCCGACCGCTGGCGCTTCGAGCGCGACCGCATCCGCGACTGGATCGAGGAGAACTGCTGGTCCGAGGAGCTCGGCTCCTACGTGATGTACCCGGGCACCGAGGAGCTGGACGCCTCCGTCCTGCTGCACGCGCCGAGCGGCTACGAGCGCGGCGAGCGGATGGTCTCGACCATCGACGCGCTGGTGAAGGAGCTGGGCCGCGGCGCTCTGCTGTTCCGCTACTCCGGCATGGAGGCCGAGGAGCACCCGTTCGTCGCCTGCTCGTTCTGGCTCGCCGGTGCGCTCGCCTGCGTCGGCCGGCACGACGAGGCGATCGCGCTGATGGACGAGCTGGTCGAGACGGTGCCGAACGACGTCGGCATCATGTCCGAGATGGTGGCCGTCGACGACCTCGCCTTCTGGGGCAACCTGCCGCAGGGCCTCAGCCACCTCGCGCTGATCAACGCCGCGATCACGATCGAGGAGCTGGCGCCGGAGAAGGTCGGCGAGCGCTGACGGCATCCTCCGGGCCCCCGACGATCGGCGCGGCGCACCGCTAGACCCGGCGACGGGTTCGCGCAACCCGGTTGAGGGGCTCCCGCCGCGGCGCGTAGACCGGACTCATCACCCCGGACCGTCCTGCGCGGCGTGCCCGGGAGCGGCAGGAAGGAAGAGCAGATGGATCTCGGCATCTCCGGGCGCACCGCCCTCGTCACCGGCGGCGACTCCGGCATCGGCTGGCACACCGCCCAGCTCCTGCTCGCGGAGGGCGTCACCGTCGTCCTGAGCGACAAGGACCAGGGGAAGCTCGACGAGGCGGCCGCCCGCCTCGGCGCCGCGGACGGGACGCTGCACGCCTTCGCCGCCGACGTCACCAGCGTCTCCGAGCTCGCCGCCCTGCACGAGCGCACGGCCGAGGCCGTCGGCGAGATCGACATCCTCGTGCAGTGCGCGGGCGTCACCGGCGCCCAGGGCCTCTTCCACGAGATCGACGACGAGGGCTGGACCAGCACGCTCGAGACCGACCTGCTCGGCCCCGTCCGGCTCGTCCGCGAATTCCTGCCCGACCTGCGCTCCGGCGGCTGGGGCCGCCTCGTGCTCACCGCCTCCGAGGACGCGGTGCAGCCCTACGACGACGAGCTGCCCTACTGCGCGGCGAAGGCCGGCGTGCTGGCGCTCGCCAAGGGCCTCTCCCGCTCCTACGCCCTCGAGGGCCTGCTCGTGAACGCCGTGTCGCCGGCCTTCATCCACACGCCGATGACCGACGCGATGATGGACAAGCGCGCCGACGAGAACGGCACCTCGAAGGAGGAGGCCATCTCGTCCTTCCTCGACGAGGAGCGGCCCTACCTGGAGCTGAAGCGACGGGGCCGTCCGGAGGAGGTCGCCGCGGTCATCGCGTTCCTCTGCTCGGAGCGCGCCTCGTTCGTCAACGGCTCGAACTACCGCGTCGACTCGGGCTCGGTCGCGACGATCTAGCCCCGGGCACCCGGCCCCGCAGTCCCGGCGCCGTCCAGGTCGCGCACCCCGCGCGTCCGGGCGACGTCCAGCCGAAAGAGTCACAATCGAAGTCGGGTTTTCCGCATCCCGGCACTGTCAGAGAAAGGAACGGTCCATGACCACCACCCTCGAACGCCACGTCGAAGCCCCCGCGGGCTCCGGAGCGAAGACCAGCCGCCGCCAGAACGCCGAGAAGGGCTTCAAGGCCTCCAAGGAGCTGCTCGACAGCCTCCAGATCGTCCTCGTCGACCTGATCGAGCTGCACGTCCAGGGCAAGCAGGCGCACTGGAACGTCGTCGGCAAGAACTTCCGCGACCTCCACCTCCAGCTCGACGAGATCATCGAGGCCGCGCGCGAGTTCAGCGACGACATCGCCGAGCGCATGCGCGCGCTGCACGGCATCCCGGACGGCCGCAGCGACACCGTCGCGGCGACCACGACGCTCCCGGAGTACCCGCACGGCGAGATCGACACCGCCGAGACCGTCGACCTCATCACCGTCCGCCTCGAGAACACCGCCGCCACCATGCGCGAGGTGCACGACCAGGTGGACGACGAGGACCCGACGAGCGCCGACCTCCTGCACGCGATCATCCAGAGCCTCGAGCAGTACGCCTGGATGGTGTCGGCCGAGAACCGCACCACCTCCGCCGCGAAGTAGCACCACCGCACCACCCGTCGAGGGACCCCGCCTGCGCGGGGTCCCTCTTCGCGTCCCCGGGGTCCGCGCCGACGGAGGAGCCCGCGGAGCGGGCGCGATCTCTGCCGATCGAGCAGCCCGCCTAGCGGGCGTACTTCATGCTGATCGAGCAGCCGGCGCAGCGGGCGCACTTCATGCTGATCGAGTAGCCCGCGCAGCGGGCGTATCGAGATCCCCGCCATCCGCAGTCCTGGTGCCGTCGGTCTCGATACGCCCTGCGGGCTACTCGACCAGCAAGCAGAGGCGGCCTCGCGCAACCGGCTCGATCCCGCCCCCAGCCCCCGACAGTAGGGTCGAGGCCATGAGCACGCAGGTTTCCGAGCTGTTCGACGCGCGCCGCTGGGCGCCCGTCGACGGGTTCGACGGTCTCGAGGACATCACCTACCACCACGACCGCTCCGGCCGCATCGCCCGGGTCGCGTTCGACCGGCCGGAGGTGCGCAACGCCTTCCGCCCGCGCACCGTCGACGAGCTGTTCCGCGCCCTCGAGGATGCGCGGACGAACCCGCGCATCGGCGTCGTCATCCTGACCGGCAACGGCCCCAGCCCGCGCGACGGCGGCTGGGCGTTCTGCTCGGGCGGCGACCAGCGCATCCGCGGCCGCGACGGCTACCGCTACTCGGACGGCGAGACCGCCGAGGGCATCGACGCGGCGCGCAACGGCCGCCTGCACATCCTGGAGGTGCAGCGGCTGATCCGCTTCATGCCCAAGGTCGTCATCGCCGCCGTCCCCGGCTGGGCGGCCGGTGGCGGGCACTCGCTGCACGTGGTCTGCGACCTGACGATCGCCTCCGAGGAGCACGGCCGCTTCAAGCAGACCGACGCCGACGTCGGCTCGTTCGACGCCGGCTACGGCTCCGCCTACTTCGCCCGCCAGATCGGCCAGAAGAACGCCCGCGAGGTGTTCTTCCTCGCCCGCGAGTACTCCGCGCAGCGCGCCTACGAGATGGGTGCCGTGAACGCGGTCGTCCCGCACGCCGAGCTCGAGGCGACCGCCCTCGAGTGGGCCGAGACGATCCTGACCAAGTCGCCCACCGCGATCCGGATGCTGAAGTACGCCTTCAACGCGGTCGACGACGGACTGGTCGGCCAGCAGCTCTTCGCCGGTGAGACCACCCGCCTCGCCTACGGCACCGACGAGGCCGTCGAGGGGCGCGACTCCTTCCTCGAGAAGCGCGCGCCCGACTGGTCGCCCTTCCCGTGGCAGTTCTGACGGTGGCGGCCGGGGCCGGGGCGGCTCGATCCGGGGCGGCGCGGCGATGACCCGCCCGCTCGCCTCCGTCGATTCGGCGCCGGAGAAGGTGCTCATCGCCCTGCGCGCGGCGCTCGACGGCAGCGGTCCCGCGGTGCGGATCGCAGCTCCGGGAGTGGAGTCGGACCCGGAGGCGGACGCGTCCGTCCCGCAGCGCGTCGCGGTGGTCGTCGAGACCTCCGGCTCGTCCGGCCCGCCCAAGCGCGTCGCGCTCGCCACCTCTGCGCTGCTGACCAGCGCCTCCGCCACCCTCGCCGAGCTCGGCGGCCCCGGCCGCTGGCTGCTCTGCCTGCCGACGCACTACGTGGCGGGAGTGCAGGTGCTGGTCCGCTCGCTGACCGCCGACGCCGACCCGGTCGTGCTGCCGGCCGGCGGCTTCGACGCCGCCGCCTTCCTCGCCCTCGCGCGGAGGATGCCGGCGGGGGAGCGGCGCTACTCGTCCCTCGTCCCGGTGCAGCTCGCCCGGCTGCTCGACCTCGCGGAGAGCGTGCCCGCCGAGGCCGCGGTCCTCGCCTCCTTCGACGCGCTGCTGATCGGCGGCCAGTCGACTCCGCAGACGCTGCGCGACCGGGCCGCTGCGCTCGGAGTGCGGATCCGGCTCACCTACGGCTCGAGCGAGACCGCCGGCGGCTGCGTCTACGACGGCGTCCCCCTGCGCGACGTGCGGATGCGCGTCGTCGACGGCCAGGTCCTGCTCGGCGGCCCGACCCTCGCGGAGGGCTACCTGGACGCGGACGGCGGCCTCGACGCGGAGCGCAGCGCCACCGCCTTCGTCTCGCTCGACGGCGAGCGCTGGTACCGCACCGGGGACGCCGGTGTCGTCGAGGACGGCCGCCTGAGCGTCACCGGCCGCCTCGACCGCGTGATCGTCTCGGGCGGGGAGAAGGTCTCGCTGGACGCGGTCGAGCGAGTGCTGCGCGACGGACTCCTGCCCGACGCGGTCGTGGTGCGCCGCTCGGACGCGCAGTGGGGCGAGGTGCCGGTCGTCGCGACGACCGCGCCGGACGCAGACCTGGCGCGGGTGCGCTCCGAGGTGGTCGAGCGGCTCGGCCGAGCGGCCGGCCCGGCGGCGGTCCTCGCCCTCGCGGAGATCCCGCTGCTCGCCTCGGGGAAGCCCGACCGCCGCACCCTCGAGAGCCTCGCGGCGGAGGGATCGGTCTGAGGACAGGCCCGGACGGGGGCGGAGAACGACGCGTCGCCCGGCGGCCGACGGCCCGGGACGGGCAGGGACCACTCGGTAGGATTCCCTCCGTGTCGAGTTCGAGTCGCAAGAAGAAGCCGTCGGCGAAGCCCCGGAGCGGACGCCCCGGCGGCGACCCCCGCCGCGTCGTCGTGCAGCCCGCCGGCCCGCGCGAGTGGATCGCCGGAGCCCGGCTGCGGACCCTCCCGCTCGCGATCGCTCCCGTCCTGATCGGCACCGGAGCGACGCAGGTCACGGACGAGGGCTGGCACTGGGTGCGCGCCCTGCTCTGCCTCGTCGTCTCGCTCGCCCTGCAGATCGGCGTGAACTACGCCAACGACTACTCCGACGGCATCCGCGGCACGGACGCGAACCGCGTCGGCCCCTCGCGGCTCACCGGATCGGGTGCCGCCAAGCCGCGCGCGGTGCTCACGGTCGCGCTGGTCTTCTTCGGGATCGCGGGCGTCGCGGGCCTCGTGCTGACCTTCCTGTCCGGCTTCTGGTGGTTCCTCATCATCGGCGCCGCGGCGATCGCCGCCGCCTGGTTCTACACCGGCGGCCGGCGCCCCTACGGCTACCTCGGCCTCGGCGAGCTCTTCGTCTTCGTGTTCTTCGGACTCGTCGCCACCGTCGGCACGACGTTCGTGCAGATCGGCCGCGCGAACCAGGAGTCCTGGCTCGGCGCCGTCGCCGCGGGCCTGTTCGCCTGCGCCGTGCTGATGGTCAACAACATCCGCGACATCCCGACGGACCGCCTCTCCGGCAAGCGGACCCTCGCGGTCGTCGTCGGCCCGACCATCGCGCGGGCGATGTACAGCGCCTTCGTGCTGGTGCCGTTCGGGATCGCGGTCGTGCTGGCGCTGTTCTACCCGCTCGCCTGGCTGACGCTCTTCGTCCTGCTGGCGGTCCTGCCGGCCATCCTGATCACCCTGACCGCGCGCACGGCCAAGGAGCTCATCCTTGCCCTGCAGCTCACCAGCCTCAGCGGCCTCGCCTACGCCGCGATCCTCGGCGCGGCCCTCGCCTTCTGACCGCGTGGTGCGCGTCCCGCGCGCCCCTGCTGGTGTGGTGCGCATCCCGCGCGCCTCATGCTGGTGTGGTGCGCATCCCGCGCGCCTCATGCTGGTGTGGTGCGCATCCCGCGCGCCTCATGCTGGTCGAGTAGCCCCGCAGGGGCGTATCGAGACCCTCCGTCACCGAGACGTCGAGTCTGCAGACCACCGTGCCGACGGTGGTGGATCTCGATACGCGCGCTGCGCGCGCTACTCGATCAGCATGTGGGGTGCGCCCGCTGCGCGAGGGACGCCTCTTCTTTGCTGGTCGAGTAGCCCCGAAGGGGCGTATCGAGACTCACCGTCACCGATCGGCGAGGCGAGCAGGCCGATCTCGCGGCGGGGTCAGGCGCCCGGGCGGCCATCGCGGGCCGCGTCGACCGCGGCGTCCTCGATGTCGTCGTCGGTGGGCGTGCGCGGGACGTCCTTGCGGCGCTCGTAGATGGCCTCGGCGATCCGCTCGCGGGGCTTGCGCAGCACGATGTAGGAGAGCGACATGCTCGCGATGGCGGCGACGAAGCCGGCCGTCACCGCCGCCGTCAGCTCGGAGTCGACGAAGGAGCGCGCCGGCAGGTACACCAGCACGAAGACGCCGGCGAACATGGCCAGACGCAGGAGCGAGTAGACGACGACCGCGCGGCTCAGTTTCACCGGGCAAGTGTACGTCGGCGCCTGCATGCGCGTCCGTGAGCACCCCGGGAGCTCCCTGTCCAGCATCCGTGCGCCCGGTTCCTTCGAGGACCCCGGACGTACACTGGACACCATGATCCGCCTGTTCATCGGCCTGCTCGTGGCCCTCGCCGTCTTCACGGTCTACACCGTGATCGACGTCGCCCTGAGCAATCGCCACTCGGTGCGCGCGATCCCCAAGTGGTCGTGGGTCCTCGTGGTCCTCCTGCTGCCGATCATCGGCGCGGGCCTCTGGTTCTGGATCGGCCGCCCTCGCAAGCAGCGCTCCGAGGGCCGCCGTTTCACGGCTCCGGACGACGACCCCGACTTCCTCGGCACCCTCCGCCGCGAGCGCGACCCGGAGAAGGAGCGCGAGCAGGCCGAGCGCATCGCCCAGCTCGAGCGCGACCTCGCCGATCTCGACGACTCCGGCGAGTCGGACGGCACCGGCCGTCGGGATGCCTGACGCGGCTCCGGTCGCCCCCTCCACCCGTTTCGCGGTCGACCTCCTCACCCGCTTCGTCGCGCTCGGCGTCCGCGACGTCGTCGTCTCACCCGGCTCCCGCTCCCAGGCACTCGCGCTCGTCGCGGCCGAGCTCGAGACCCGCGGCCGCATCCGGCTGCACGTCCGGATCGACGAGCGCTCCGCCGGATTCCTCGCCCTCGGCCTCGCGCTCGAGACCGGTTCGCCCGCCGTCCTGATCACGACCTCCGGCACCGCGACCGCCAACCTGCACCCCGCCGTGCTCGAGGCCGACGCGTCCGACGTGCCGTTGATCGTGCTCACGGCCGACCGACCCGGCGAGCTGCGCGGCATCCGCTCCAACCAGACCACCGACCAGGTCGAGCTGTTCGGCCGCGCCGTCCGCCTCTTCGAGGACGTCGCGGCCCCCGACGCGCAGACGCCGGCGGAGTCGGCCTGCGCCCTCGCCGACCGCGCGCACGCCGCGGCGCTCCGCCCGGGCGGCCCCGTGCACCTCAACCTGGCCTTCCGCGACCCGCTGTCCTCGCGCCTGCCCGCCTTCGACGTGCCCGAGCCCGGATCCGCCGCACCGGCCCCGGACGAGGCCGCGGTCGCCCCGGAGACGATCGCCGCCGGCCCGCTCGAGCCCCTCACCGTCGTCATCGCCGGCGACAAGGCCGGGGCCGAGGCCGAGGCGCTCGCCCGCGCCGGCGACTGGCCGCTGCTCGCCGAGGTCTCCTCCGGGGCCCGCTTCGGTCCGCAGCTCGTCGTCGCCTGGCGACGCCTCCTCTCCGAGCCCGGGTTCGGCGGCCGCGTCCGCCGGGCGATCGTCCTCGGCCACCCGACCCTCTCCCGCGAGGTCCCGGAGCTGCTTCGCCGCGAGGACGTCGAGGTCATCGTCGTGGACCGCGGTCGCCGCGAGTTCTACAACCCCGGCCGCCGTGCCCGGAGCGTCCGCGCTCTCGCCGTCGTCCGTCCCGAGGACTCGCCGCGGCCCGAGCGGTCGGAGCGCGCCTGGGCCGGCTCCTGGGTGTCGGCGAGCCGCGCGCTCGTGGCCGACGCCGACCCCGACGCGATCCCCGAGGCGCCCGACGGCGGCTCGATGTCGATCGAGGACCGCCGGGGCTACGCCCGGAACGCCCTGACCGCCATCCGCGCGCCGCTCACCCGCGAGTTCGTGGTCGCCGCCGTCTGGCGCGTCACCTGGCCGCACGACCGCCTGCTTTTCGGCGCCTCGCGCCTGATCCGCGTCGCGGACGGCTCGCTGCCCGGCAAGCGGATCACCGTGCACTCCAACCGCGGGCTCGCCGGCATCGACGGCACGGTCTCGACGGCGATCGGCATCGCCGTCGCCTCGCAGAGCGCCGACGCGGGCTCGGGCGGCGCCACCCGCGTCGTCCTCGGCGACCTCACGCTCCTGCACGAGGCGGGCGGACTGCTGCTCGCCCCGGGCGAGCGCCGCCCGCGCGTGCAGCTCGTCGTGGTGAACGACGGCGGCGGCACCATCTTCGACGGCCTCGAGGTCGCCACCAGCTCGGCTCCCGACGCCTTCGACCGCGTGCAGTTCACGCCGCAGACCGTCGACATCGCGTCCCTGGCGACGGCCTACGGCTGGTCGCACCGCCTCGTCGCCACCCGCGGCGAGCTGGAGCAGGCCCTCACCTCGCCGGGCGAGGGCCCGGGCATCGTCGAGATCGCGCTCGAGCGCTGATCTCCCGCCCCGGCGGCCGCGGCCGTCAGCTCAGGGCGTCGAGGATCGGGCGGAACTTCATGCCCGTCTCCGCGAGCTCGGTGGCGGGGTCGCTGTCCGCGACGATGCCCGCACCGGCCCACGCGGTGACCGCGCCGTCGGGGGGGACCTGCGCGCTGCGCAGCCCCACGGCCCACTCGCCGTCGCCGTTGCCGTCGATCCAGCCCACCGGACCGGCGTAGCGGCCGCGGTCGAACGGCTCGAGCTCCTCCAGCAGGGCGAGCGCGCGGTCGGTCGGCGTGCCGGCGACGGCGGCGGTCGGGTGCAGGGCGTCGACCAGGTCGAGCGCGGTCGAGGCGTCGTCGAGCGTCCCGCGGACGTCGGTCGCGAGGTGCCACAGATTCGGCAGCTTCAGAGCGAAGGGCTCCGGAGTGGTCGTGAGCGCGCCGGTGTGCGGCCGCAGCTCGCGCAGCAGGCTGGCGATGGCGAACGCGTGCTCGGAGCGGTCCTTCGGGCTCGCCAGGAGGGCGCGCACGATCGCGGCGTCCTCCTCCGCGTCGCCGCCGCGCGCGCTGGTGCCGGCGAGGACGCGCGCGGTGATCGCGCCGTGGTCGACCCCGACGAGCGTCTCGGGACTGGCACCGAGGAAGCCGTCGACCGCGAAGGTCCAGCAGTCCGGGTAGCCGTTCGCGAGATCGCGGAGCAGCCGACGGCGGTCGGCGTCCCGGGGGAGCCGTCCCTGCAGGTCGCGCGCGAGGACGACCTTCTCGAGGGCGCCCGAGCGGATCGAGCCGACGGCCGACGCGACCGCGGCGCGATACGCGTCCGGCGTCATCGCACCGGGGAGGAGGGGGAGGCGGAATTCGTCGCCGAACGGCAGCGGAGCGGGGACCGCCGTCGAGCCGGCCGTCTCGTCGGCCGTCCGGATGCGGGTCAGCCACGACCGCCCGCCCCGCGAGCCGATGACCACGCGGGGGACGATCAGGACGCTCGTCGCGCTCGACCGGCTGGAGAAGGCGAAGGCCCCGAAGGCCACCAGTCCCGTGCCCGGGACGCCGAGCGGATCAGCGACGACGGCCGCAGCCGACAGTTCGCGCCACGCTGCGGAGGCCTCGCGGATGCGATCCGGGCCGGAGAACTCCAGCCGCAGCGCCTCGCCGAGCCCGGCCAGTCCTGCGCCGCCGCGCTGCCAGAGCAGCGGCTGCCGCGGATCGACGCGGGTGATCAGCTCGTGCGGGCCGTCGAGCGGTGTCGTCTCGGCATGGAGGGGAGGAGCTCCGGCCCCGGTCGATGTCACTGCTCCACAGTACGCCCGCCGCAGAAAGCGAGACGTTGTGCGCCGGGACCACCCTCGCCCGGGGGCCCGCTGCTACGGTTTCCTCGTCCGGGGCCGCCGCAGCTAGGCGGAGCAAGGCGGCCCCGGCACCTCCGCCCCGTCCCGCTCCCTCCGCGCGATTCCGCCGGTCCGGCGCCGGTCGCCTGAGCGGATGTGCAAGGGCAGTGGATGCACAGCCGCCACTCCGCTCCTCGCCCTAGACTCGTTGATCGTGACAAAGGCAGACCTCACCAAGCGGCCCGACGAGGTCGCTGCCATGTTCGACACGGTGGCGCCCGCCTACGACCTGACGAACACCGTCCTGTCCGTCGGCAACGACCACCTCTGGCGGATCGCCACGACCCGCGCCGTCAACCCGGCGCCGGGCGAGCGCATCCTCGACGTCGCGGCCGGCACCGGCACCTCGAGCGCCTCGCTGGCGCGCTCCGGAGCGCAGGTCGTCGCCGCCGACTTCTCCCGCGGGATGATCTCGGTCGGCCGCCGCCGGCACGCCGAGAACGAGCTCATCGAGTTCGTCCTGGCCGACGCGATGAAGCTCCCCTTCGAGGACGACTCCTTCGACGCCGTCACCATCTCCTTCGGCCTGCGCAACGTCTCCGAGCCGCGGACGGCGCTCGCCGAGTTCTTCCGCGTCGTCAAGCCCGGCGGCCGCGTCGTGATCTGCGAGTTCTCGACCCCGCCGCTGAAGCCCCTCGCCGCCGCCTACGACTTCTACCTGACGAAGGTCATGCCCGTGATCGTCGGCCTCGCCTCCTCCAACGACCCGGCCTACGACTACCTCGGTGACTCCATCCGCGCCTGGCCCGAGCAGAAGGTCGTCGCGGGCTGGCTCCGCGCGGCCGGCTTCGAGCGCGTCGCCTACCGCGACCTCACCGCCGGGATCGTGGCGCTGCACCGCGGGATCAAGCCGATCGCGGCGACCTGATGCGCGCCCAGGGGCCTGCCGGGCCGAGACGTTAGGGTTTGAGTGTGAACGCCAGTGCGCCCGTCGCCCGCCGCAGTCCGTCGCTGACGGCGCAGCTCGGCCTCTCCGAGCGCATCTTCTCGACCGCTCCGGACCGCGCTCTCGCGCGCGCGATCGACGACGGGCTCGAGCGGGTCGAAGCCGGCATGGTCCAGCAGCTGTCCTTCGCGGACGCCGTCGCCGACGTCTCGACGCGCTACCTGCTCGAGGCCGGCGGCAAGCGGGTGCGGCCGATGCTCACCCTGCTCACCGCGCAGCTCGGCCGGGGCAACACCCCCGAGGTGCTCAGCGCCGCGCAGGCCATCGAGATCACGCACCTCGGCTCGCTCTACCACGACGACGTCATGGACGAGGCGGAGAAGCGCCGAGGCGTTCCTTCGGCGCAGACCGTCTGGGGCAACAACGTCGCCATCCTCACCGGCGACCTGCTCTTCGCCCGGGCGAACCAGCTGATGACCGAGCTCGGTGAGCGCGCGATCCGGCTGCAGACCGACACCTTCGAGCGCCTCGTGCTCGGCCAGCTGCACGAGACGGTCGGCCCGAGCGCCGGCGAGGACCCGGTCGAGCACTACCTCGGCGTCCTGGCCGACAAGACCGGCTCGCTGATCGCCGCCGCCGCCCGCACCGGCGTCGTCTTCTCCGAGGCGCCCGCGCCCTTCGAGGAGGCGGTGCGCGTCTTCGGCGAGAAGATCGGCGTCGCCTTCCAGATCGTCGACGACGTGATCGACCTCTCGCCGCAGCCGGAGGAGACCGGCAAGAACCCGGGCACCGACATCCGCGCCGGCGTCTCGACGCTGCCGATCCTGCGCCTGCGCGAGCGGGCCGCCGCCGACCGCGACGCGGCCGTGCTGCTGGCCCGGATCGAGAGCTATGTCAGCCGCACGAACGACGCGATCGCGCACACCGACGAGCAGAGCGCCGACATCTCCGACGCCATCGCGCAGCTGCGCGACCACCCCGTGACGGCGCAGACCCTCGCCGAGGCCCACGCCTGGGCCGATGAGGCCGTCGACGCTCTCGCCCCGCTGCCCGACGGGCCGGTCCGCAAGGCGCTCACGCGCTTCGCCGACACGGTCGTCGACCGCAACGGCTGACCGAATCGTCGCGGCGCGCATTCGAGCGCCGCAGGAATGAGTCCGGAGACGCGCCTCGGCGCCCCGGCAGGAGGAATGCAATGACCAAGCTCAGGCTGGCCATCGTCGGCGCGGGTCCCGCGGGCATCTACGCCGCCGACCTCATGATCAAGGCCGAGAAGAAGTACGACGTCTCGATCGATCTGTTCGAGCACCTGCCGGCGCCCTACGGACTCGTCCGCTACGGCGTCGCGCCCGACCACCCGCGGATCAAGGGCATCATCACCGCGCTCCGCGAGGTGCTCGACCGCGGCGACATCCGCATCTTCGGCAACGTGCACTTCGGCACCGACATCACGCTCGAGGACCTCAAGCGGCACTACAACGCCGTCATCTTCTCGACCGGCGCGATCCGCGACGCCCCGCTGGACGTCCCCGGTGTCGAGCTCGAGGGCTCCTACGGCGCCGCCGACTTCGTCAGCTGGTTCGACGGCCACCCCGACGTGCCGCGTACCTGGCCGCTCGAGGCCTCCTCCGTCGCCGTGATCGGCAACGGCAACGTCGCGCTCGACGTCTCGCGGATGCTCGCGAAGCACGCCGAGGACCTGCTGCCCACGGAAGTGCCGCCGAACGTCTACGAGGGCCTCGCCGCCTCGCCCGTCACCGACGTGCACGTCTTCGGCCGCCGCGGACCGGCGCAGGTCAAGTTCACCCCGCTCGAGCTGCGCGAGCTCGGCGAGCTGCGCGACGTCGACATGATCGTCGCCGACGAGGACTTCGTGCTCGACGCCGCCTCGCAGGCCGCCATCGAGACGAACAAGCAGGTCATGGTGATCAACCGGGTGCTGAACCAGTGGCGCACCCGCGAGGTCGGCTCGGCCTCGCGCCGCCTGCACCTGCACTTCTGGGCCAAGCCGCTCGAGCTCGTCGACGACGGCACCGGCCGCGTCTCGGCCATCCGCTACGAGCGCACCGAGCCCGACGGCGAGGGCGGCACCCGCGGCACCGGTGAGATCCGCGAGATCGCGGTCCAGGCCGTCTACCGCGCCGTCGGCTACTTCGGCTCCCCGCTGGACGGCCTGCCGTTCGACGAGATGCGCGGCGTCATCCCGAACCGCGAGGGCCAGGTGCTGGACGACAACGACGAGCCGGTGCACGGCGTCTACGCCACCGGCTGGATCAAGCGCGGACCGGTCGGCCTGATCGGGCACACCAAGTCGGACGCGATGGAGACCGTCGGGCACGTGCTCAACGACCAGGCGTCCTGGTGGACCCCGGCGCACCCCGAGGAGTCGGCGGTCGTCGCCCTGCTCGAGGAGCGCGGCGTCGCCTACACCGACCTCGACGGCTGGCACCGCCTCGACGAGCACGAGCAGGCGCTCGGCGCTCCGCAGGGCCGCGTCCGCGTGAAGGTCGTCCCGCGCGAGGACATGATCTCGATCTCGCGCGGCGAGACCGTCTCGAGCTGAGGCGCGTCCTTCGGAAGGGCCCTCGGAGCGATCCGGGGGCCCTTCCGTGCGTCCGCCGCGCGCCAGGACGCCGAGCATCCCCGCGGCGGACTCCCGGGGATCGCTACCGTCCCTGGGATGAGCACACGAGCAGCGGTGAACGGTCGGACGCGTCGAGCGAGGACGACGGGCGTCGCCGTCGTTCTGACACTGCTGGCCGGTCTGCTGGCACCGCCGGCGCAGGCGATGACGCCGCCTCCTCCGCCCGGTGCGAGCGCGCCGACCCACCACGTGGACGTCCGCAGTCCGGGCGCCGACGGCCTGACCCTGCACCAGCCGGAGTCGCACTTCGCCTATCGCGTCGTCCGCGTCGCGCCGGGCATCGGGGTCACGAACACGATCCCGTCGTCGCGGGCGAACGGACTCGACCCCGATGGATCGGTGCTGACGGACGATCGCTTCCAGGCGCTGGTGGATCGGGTCTCGGGAGTCCTCGACCGGATCCGGGCGACTCCGACGGGCGCAGCGGAGCTCAAGGCGATCCCGCACCTCGTCGGCCCGGGCGCGAAGGACGTCTGGACGGTCGCGGGGACGGACGGCTCCGCAGCCGTGAGGTCCGACGTGCAGATCGTGTTCGCGGAGCGCTCGTCCGGCGCGGTCGGAGACACGACGGCGACGAGCTTCGGCCGGGACATCGAGGGGGTGGGCAGCCTGGTCAACCTGAGTCCGGACCTCTGGGGGGACGGGGACTCGACGTGGTCGATGTGGTTCGACCCCGCGTCCGGGGCGGGTCGGCTGCTGAGCGCCGAGACGGCCGTGCACCACGAGCTCATGCACGCGGTCACGGCGGCGGGCGGCGCCGAGCCGACGGGGGACGCCTGGGTCGTCACGCCCGAGTGGACGACGTGGCCACTGACCGGTCCCGCGGACGGTGAGGGCGAGATCCAGGAGAAGCTGACCGAGCTGTTCGCGCACGGGGGGCCGCGCGGGCTGACCGAGGCACGGACGGTCCTGACGTCGCCGGGCCCGAACGGGGAAGCGCCGGTGTTCACGGCCGAGGAGTTCCCCTCGATCAGCGTGGACCCGTGGTTCCTGCGAGCTCAGAATCACGCGACGGACAGGTCCGTCGCCGCCGACACCCCAGCGGGGCAGCGCGAGGGCTGGCTCCGCACCGCAGCGGCCCGGTTGAGCATGGCGCTGCATCCGCCGACCGAGGTCACCTTCGCGCGCGAGCGGGGCGTCGTGACGCGCCCCGAGTACAACCCGAGCACCCTCACCATCGGAGGGGAGTACCTCACGACGCTCGACGTCGTCGTCCCTCGCGGATTCGACGACTGGGAGGCGTCCGACCTGCGGGGGCGCACCGATGTCGTGCCGGCGAAGGGGACGTGGGAGGCGCCGCAGCCGCTGGATTCGTCGTCCACATCGCCGGAGGGGTCGCGGAGCCGGTCCTCTTCCTCCGCCGGGTCCGAGGACCGACCCGGGACGGGCTCGGGGGAGTCGTGCCTCACCTGCGCGGTCACGGCGCGCAGGCCGTCGACAGCGGAGCGGGCGGCGGCGGTCGAGGCGCGGGTGGCGGCGGAGGTGAGGTCGGCGTTCGAGGGTCCGCGGGCGGTGCAGCGGCGGGTGCTGGCGGATCCGGTGGGGGATGCGATCCGGCAGGTGCATGGTCCGGGTCTGGCGTCGGGGGTGTGGGCGCGGTATCCGAAGGTCGTGTCGGGGTTGGAGCGGGCGTCGTTCCGGTTCCTCGCGGGGTCGGACTCGCTGAGCGCGGCGGGCATCGGGCTGGATGTTCTGGGGTTGATGCAGGGGGATGTGAGTGCGCTGTCGATCACGAACACGACGGCGGACATCGTCACGACGATCGCGCCGATGCTGGGGTCGCGGATCGCGACGACGGTCGGTGGTGCGGGCGCGGTGGTCGGGTTCATCACGTCGACGATCGCGTTCAATCAGGGTGGCAGCTCGACGGATTACATCTTCTCGATGGTGGGGTTGGTGGCGAGCGCGATCCCGGAGCTGGCACCGCTGATGATCCTGTACACGGCGGCGTCGATCTGGTCGCGCACGTCGCCCGTTGAAGGGGCGATGGATGCGGGCCAGCAGATGGCGATCGCGTTCAAGGACTGGGCGCTGCCGTCGCTGGAGAAGCAAGCGGGTGCGATGGCCGACGCGATGCGCGACGCGGTCTCGGACCGGATGGAGGAGGCCCGCTACCGGGCCGACTATCTGCAGACGAAGGTCGATCTGGAGCAGCTCAGCGCGGGCGAGGACCTCACGACCGGCGGTGGCCCCGGGGACGGTCAGGAGCAGAAGCGCCTGATCCGGGAGGCGACCGATCAGGAGCTCGCCCGGATCGCAGAAGCGGGGGTGCTCAGTCTGGACCAGGGGTTGGATGCTCTGCTGGACGTGTACAACAACGGTGCCGTGTTCACCGAGTTCCGCAAGAAGTGGGCGGACACGATGAACGAGAACGGGGGCGTGTCGATCAACGGGTTCAAGCACCACGTCGACCTCGACGCCCTGCCCACGACCGACCCGACGCCCGTGCACGTGGACGAGTTCACGACCCCGCTGGGCTCGATCCGGACGACCATGCAGAGCCGCTACCGGCACGCGCTCGACGCGCTGCCGCTGTGGGCGCCGTCGAAGAACGCGTTCGCGACGCCGATGGTGACCGAGGAGAAGGTGCTCGCCACCGTCGCGAAGGTGCAGCGGGACTGGGGCTTCACCGCGCCCGCAGCTGCGGCGACCGTCGACTCGGTGACCTCGTTCACCGGGACGGGAACGCCGGGCTCGTTCGTGCAGATCTGGAACCCGAACACGCACGCCCTCGTCTGCGGGGCGACGAAGGTCAACACGGTCGGCCTCTGGGTCTGCCGCAACGAGAAGGGCTTCCAGGAACCGGGGACGAGCGCGACCTACGAGCTGTACTCCTCGACGACCGATACGGGCGGGTTCGCGAGCACCGGCAAGACCGTCACCGTGACGACGACGGGGAAGGCGAAGCCCGAGCCCGTCGTCGAGTGGGGACCCGACCTCCGCGTCGAGGGCCGCACCGTGATCGGCACCGTCACCGCGGGCGCGGTCGTGCAGCTGCAGACCATGCCCCAGGACAGCATCGACGCCGACAAGAACGGACTCCCTGTTTCCGATCCGGTCACCGCGGCGGACGGGCACTTCACCCTGACCGCGCGACCGGATGCGCCCGGTGGCAGCACCCGTCTCGTCGCCACGTTCAAGGACCACACGATCGCCGAGCGCATCGTCCTGGACGGCGGACCGACCGTCCCGGCCCGGATCCCGGAGAGCGTCGAGGGCTCGCCGATCCGCATCCTCCACCTCACCGCGACCGGCATCGAGGGCGTCGTCCCCGCCGGTCAGAGCGTCCAGCTCCGCCTCGGCGAGGACCCAGCGCTGCCCCCGGTCGCGACCGACGTGACCGGCGCCTTCCGCGTCACCTTCGACCGGCCGATGCCGAATCCGCAGACCATCACCCTGCGCAGCTGGCCCACGGACAAGCCCTGGCAGCAGAGCACCCGCACTGTCGTGTGGGCCGGCCACGACCAGTGAGCACCAGACCGCGGTGCTGAGGGGGCCCTTCCGGCCCGGTCGCCCTCGGCGACTCCCGGACGTCGGAGGCCTCCTCTAGGCTTCGGGCACCGCTGACGGACGGAGACCCGATGACGATGCCCGACCTGCCCGCGACGAGTCCCGGCAGCAGCCCGCACGACGTCATCCGGGTGCGCGGAGCCCGGCAGAACAACCTGCGCGGCGTCGACGTCGACATCCCGAAGCGCCGCATCACGGTGTTCACGGGTGTCTCGGGCTCCGGCAAGTCGTCGCTGGTCTTCGGGACGATCGCGGCCGAGTCGCAGCGGCTGATCAACGAGACCTACTCGGCGTTCCTGCAGCAGTTCATGGGCTCGCCGGCCCGGCCGGACGTCGAGTCTCTCGACGGGCTGTCGGCGACGATCGTCGTCGACCAGGAGCGGATGGGCGCGAACGGCCGCTCCACCGTCGGCACCGCGACCGACGCCTACACGATGCTCCGCATCCTCTTCAGCCGGATCGGCGACCCGCACGTGGGCACCAGCGGGGCGTTCTCGTTCAACCTGCCCGAGGGCATGTGCCCGCGCTGCGAGGGCACCGGCCGCGTCTCCGATATCGACCTCGACGCGCTGCTCGACCGCTCGAAGTCGCTCGAGGGCGGTGCGCTCGACGCGATCCCGAACTTCGTCGTCGGCGGCTGGTACTGGAAGAGCCTCGCCGAGTCGGGGCTCTATCCCGCCGACGTGCCGATCGCCGACTTCACGCCGCAGCAGCTCGAGGACTTCCTGTACAAGCCGGCCGTCAAGATGCCGATCGCCGGCATCAACATGACCTACGAGGGCCTCGTGGTCAAGGTGACCCGCCTGTACCTCGCGAAGGAGGCGGCTCAGCCGCACATCCGTGCCTTCGCCGAGCGGGTGGCCGCCTTCGGCCCCTGCCCGGAGTGCGGGGGAGCGCGGCTCACCCGCGCGGCCCTGGGTTCGCTGATCGAAGGTCGGAACATCGCCGAGTGCTCGTCGATGCAGGCGACCGATCTCGCGGAGTGGCTGCGCGGGGTGCGCGACCCCTCCGTCGCCCCGATCGTCGAGGCGCTGCTGGGCACGCTCGACGCGCTGGTGCAGGTCGGGCTCGGCTACCTCTCGCTCGACCGCGAGTCGGGCACGCTCTCGGGCGGCGAGGCGCAGCGGGTCAAGATGGTGCGGCACCTGGGCTCGAGCCTCACCGACATCACCTACGTCTTCGACGAGCCGACGGCGGGGCTGCATCCGCACGACGTCTCGCGGGTGATCGAGCTGCTGCGCCGACTGCGGGACAAGGGCAACACGGTGCTCGTCGTCGAGCACAAGCCGGAGATCATCGCCGTGGCGGACCACGTCATCGACCTCGGGCCGCGAGCCGGTTCGCACGGCGGTGAGATCCGCTTCGAGGGCTCGGTCGAGGCGCTGCGCGAGTCCGACACCCTCACCGGCCGGCACCTCGACCACAGGGTGCCGCTCAAGAGCGAAGTGCGGCGGCCCATGGGCTTCGCCGAGATCCGCGGCGCGTCCACGCACAACCTGCGCGGCGTCGACATCGACGTGCCGCTCGGCGTGCTGACGGTCGTCACGGGCGTCGCCGGGTCGGGCAAGTCCTCGCTGATCCACGGCTCGCTGGCGAAGCGGCCGGGGGTGATCGTCGCCGACCAGTCGCCGATCCGCGGCTCGCGGCGCAGCAACCCCGCCACCTACACCGGCGTGCTCGATGCGATCCGCACCGCCTTCGCGAAAGAGAACGGCGTCAAGGCGGCCCTGTTCAGTGCGAACTCCGCGGGCGCCTGCCCGGTCTGCAAGGGCGCCGGGCTGATCTTCACCGAGCTCGGCCCGGCCGCGACCGTCTCGTCGATCTGCGAGGAGTGCGAGGGGAAGCGGTTCACCGCGGAGGTGCTCGAGTACCGGCTGCGCGGGAAGAACATCCACGAGGTGCTCTCGATGCCGATCGTCGAGGCGGCCGAGTTCTTCGGCTCCGGGCCGGCTCACACGATCCTGGCCCGCCTCGTGGACGTGGGGCTCGGCTACCTCACCCTCGGGCAGCCGCTGAACACGCTGTCCGGCGGCGAGCGGCAGCGGCTGAAGCTCGCGATCAACATGGCCTCGAAGGGCTCGGTCTACATCCTCGACGAGCCGACGACCGGCCTGCACCTGGCCGACGTCGACAACCTGCTCGGCCTGCTCGACCGCCTCGTCGACTCCGGCTCCTCGGTGATCGTGATCGAGCACCACCAGGCGCTCATGGCGCACGCCGACTGGATCATCGACGTCGGCCCGGGCGCGGGGCACGACGGCGGGTCGATCGTCTTCGAGGGGACGCCGGCCGACCTCGTCGCCGGTGCGCAGACCCGTACCGGCGACGCGCTGCGGGCGTACACGGCCTGACCGGACGGCCCTCGACGAGCCTCTTCTGGTCGAGCCGCCGCGAAGCGGCGTCTCGAGACCCCGGACTCCGGACGACGGTGGATCTCGATACGCCCGCTTCGAGGGCTACTCGATCAGCATGAGTCGCGCTCTCTCCGGGGCTGCTCGGTCAGCAGGAGATTCATGCTGGTCGAGTAGCCCCGCAGGGGCGTATCGAGACCCGCCGTCCTCCGCAGGGCGGGCCTGAAGGCTCATCCTCTGGCGCCGGTGGATCTCGATGCGCCCGCTCCGCGGGCTACTCGATCACCATGGATGTCCCGCCTCGGCGCGATATGGCCCCCGGCGTCAGCGCGAGAAGGGGCCGCTCAGGGCCGCCCACTGCAGCAGCATGATCGTCTTCGCGTCGATGATCTGGACGCCGATCTGCGCGAGGGCCTCGTCGAAGGACAGCTCGACGAGCTCGGTGTCCTCACCCTCGTCCGCGAGCCCGGCGTAGACGCCGTCGCTCGAGCCGGCGCGGTAGGGGCCGGCGTAGAAGTGCAGCATCTCGGTGATCGAGCCGGGGCTCATGTACGCGTCGAAGACGTGCTCGAGCCGGCCGACCTCGAGGCCGGTCTCCTCGGACGCCTCGCGGCGCGCGCCCTCCTCCGGACCGTCCTCGTCGAGCAGACCCGCCGGCACCTCGAGCAGCATGCCGTCGAGGTTGCCGTTGACGTAGGTGGGGTAGCGGAACTGCCGCACGAGCACGACGGAGCGCGCCTCGAGGTCGTAGAGCAGCACGGCCGCGCCGTTGCCGCGGTCGTAGGTCTCGCGGTGCTCGGTGGTCCAGCGGCCGTCGCGGTGCCGGTACTCGAACTCGGTGGTGCGCAGGACGTACCAGTGGCTGGAGAGGAGGGTCACCGACTTCACGACCACGTCGGGGTTGCCGGTCAGGTCGTAGCCCTCGCGGTCGAGGCCGGTGCGGCCTCGAGCGTCGGGGGCGTCGATGCCGCGGCGGGTCTGCGTGCTCTCGGAGTGCGACATCCCTCAGCGGAAGTTGACGAACTGGAGGTCGAGGTCGAGATCGGCCCCGCGCAGCAGCGCCATCGTCGCCTGGAGGTCGTCGCGGCTCTTGGACGAGACGCGGAGCTCGTCGCCCTGGATCTGCGACTTGACCGACTTGGGGGCCTCGTCGCGGATCAGCTTGTTGATCTTCTTCGCCTGCTCCTGATCGATGCCGTCCTTGAGCGTCGACTCGATGCGGTACTCCTTGCCGGAGGCGAAGGGCTCGCCCGAGTCGAGGCTCTTCAGGCTGATGCCGCGCTTGATCAGCTTGGTCTGGAAGACGTCCAGGATGGCGTTCGCCCGCTCCTCGGTGTTCGCCTTGATCAGGATCTTCTCGCCGCTCCACGCGATCGAGGCGCCGACGTTCTTGAAGTCGTAGCGCTGCTCGACCTCCTTGTGGGCCTGGTTGAGGGCGTTGTCCGCCTCCATCTTGTCGACCTTGCTGACGACGTCGAACGTTGAATCTGCCATGCCTCCGAGCTTAGCTTTCGCGCCTCGGCCGGGCCGATCCGGAGGCGCGCCTGGTACGAATGGACGGTGCGCCGCCTCCCCGCCCTGCTGATCCTGCCGCTCGTCGGCCTCGTGCTCGTCGGCTGCACCCGCCCCGCGGAGCCCGCGGTGGAGTACGAGGACGGAGTCGTGACGGTGCCGCCGGCGGCCGCCGCTCCCGCCGCGGCCGACCCGGCGCTGCTGGAGGACCCCGAGGAGACGGCGGCGACTCCGGTGCGACAGCTCACGAGCGGGGACTGGCTGGCCGGCACCGCCGAGGGCAGCGGCATCCCGGTGCGCGCGCTCACGGCCTACGCGGGCGCGGCGCTGCTCACCTCCTCCGTCGACCCCGGCTGCGGCCTCGACTGGGCGACACTCGCCGGCATCGGCTACGTCGAGAGCCGTCACGGCACGATCTTCGGCGGCGAGCTCGGCGAGGACGGCCGCCCGACCGAGCCGATCTACGGACCCTCGCTGGACGGCACGCGGTTCGACCGCGTCGAGGACAACGACGGCGGCGCGCTCGACGGCGACCCCGAGACCGATCGTGCGATGGGCCCGCTGCAGATCATCCCCGCCACCTGGATGCGCTGGGCATCGAGCGGCTGGGACCCGCAGAACGTCGACCAGCAGGCGGTCACCGCGGCGCGCTACCTCTGCCAGGCGGGCGGCGACCTCACCACGCAGTCCGGCTGGCGAGACGCGATCGCGGCCTACAACCCGGCGACGAGCTACGCGGGCAAGGTCGCCGAGGCGGCGTCCCGCTACGCCGCGGCGGCGGGCTGAGGCCGATTTCCGATCCGGGGAGCGCGTGGGTATCCTTGTCCAGCGCCTTCGGTCGAGAGCATGACTCCCGGTCGGGTGCGCGACGGCGAGTTACCCTAGCGGCCAAAGGGATCTGACTGTAAATCAGACGGCGTAGCCTTCGGGGGTTCGAATCCCTCACTCGCCACAGCACTGCGACCGAAGCCCCGCACGCGCCTCCACGAGGCGGGTGGCGGGGCTTCCTCCGTTTCCCGGTCCTTCGCGCGCGTGGGTCTCGATACGCGCCTGCGGCGCTACTCGACCAGCATGCAGGTGCTGCGGCATTCAGTGCTCATGCCGATCGAGTAGCCCGCACAGCGGGTGTATCGAGATCCACCCGCGTCCGCAGACCCGCCGTGCTGATCACGGGGGTCTCGATGCGCCGCGGGTCGCGGCTGCTCGACCAGCATGTGCAGGCAGGCGCCTTCATGCTGATCGAGTAGCGCGCGCAGCGGGCGTATCGAGATCCACCCACGTCAGCAGGATGAGTCTGCAGACCCGCCCTGCTCATGACGGCGGGTCTCGATACGCGCCTGTGGCGCTACTCGACCAGCAGGGGGAGGGCCGTTCGCCGCGCGGTCGACTGCTGCTCGTCCGTTGCGGCGCCGTGAGCTCATGCTGATCTAGGCGCCGCGAGGAACTGCGCGAGCGAGAGCGGGGCGCGGCCCGTCAGGCGCTCGACGTCGCCGGAGACGTGCTGCATCTCGCCGGCGGCGACGGCGGTGTAGGTGCTGATCCAGGCGTCGAGCTGCCAGTCGGGGGCGTTCCAGCGGCGGCGGGAGGCGCGCGCCTCCTCGAGGGTCTCGTCGACGAAGACCGCGGGGCGGCCGGCGGCGGTGAGGACCGCGGCGATCTCGTCGAAGGTGAGGGCCTCGGGACCGGTCAGCTCGTAGGTCGCGCCGCGGTGCTCCTCCGGGGCGCGCAGGATCGCGGCGGCGGCGCGGGCGACGTCCTCGCGGGCGACGATCGCCGCGCGGCCGGTGCCGGCCGGGCCGCGGATCGCGCCGTCGTCGCCGAGCATCGCGGGGACGAAGTCCAGATAGAGGTTGTCACGGAGGAAGGTCCACGACATCCCGGAGGCGCGGATCGCCTCCTCCGTCGCGGCGTGGTCGCGCGCGAGCGTGAAGGTCGCGGTGGGGGAGGCGCCGGCGAAGGACGTGTAGACGACGTGCTCGACGCCCGCGGCGGCGGCGGCCGCGACCATCGAGAGGTGCTCGGCGAGCCGGTCCTCGTTCTCGGCCGCGGACACCATCAGCAGGAGGCGGACGCCGTCGAGCGCATCGCCCGGATCGGTGAAGGACGAGCGGACGGCCGTCGCCCCCGGCAGCTCGGGCGCACGCGAGGGGTCGCGGGCGAGGAGGCGGAGGGGGAGGCCGGCGTCGGCGAGCAGGCGCGCGACGCGGCCGCCCACCGCCCCGGTGGCTCCGGTCACGGCGATCGGGGGCTGAGGGGTCACGGCGGCGCTCATGCCCCCATGATCCTCCGCGGGCCCGGTCGCCGTCCGCCCCGCCCGCGTCCGTCCCCGCCGGACCGGCCGGTCCCTAGGCTGGACGCATGAGCGCCCACGCCTCCCTCCTCGCCATCGCCCGCTCGATCGCCGTCGAGGCGGCGCACCTCGCCCGGCAGCGCCGCCAGGACGGGGTCGAGATCGCCGCCTCGAAGTCGTCGCCGGAGGACGTGGTCACGGCCGCCGACCGCGAGGTCGAGCAGCTGATCCGCCGCCGGCTCGCCGAGGCGCGGCCGGACGACGGCTTCCTCGGTGAGGAGTCCGGCGCGGGCGGCGGGACGAGCGGACTCACCTGGGTCGTCGATCCGATCGACGGCACGGTCAACTACCTCTACGGCATCCCCTCCTATGCGGTCAGCATCGCCGTGGTCGAGGGCGAGCCGGAGCCGGAGACCTGGACGGCGCTCGCCGGGGCGGTCGTGAACGGCGCGACCGGCGAGGTCTACACCGCGAGCAAGGGTGGCGGGGCCGAGCGCGACGGGGTCGCGCTGCACGTCTCTCCGCCCGCCTCGCTCTCGCTGGCGCTGGTCGGCACGGGCTTCGGCTACGACGCCGGGCGCCGGATGCGCCAGGGCGCGGTCGTGCAGGAGCTGCTCGGCTCGGTGCGCGACATCCGCCGCATCGGCTCGGCGGCGCTCGACCTCTGCGCGGTCGCCTCCGGGTCGCTGAACGCGTACTACGAGCGCGGGCTGAACCCGTGGGACCTCGCGGCGGGCGCCCTCGTCGCGGAGGAGGCCGGAGCGATCGTCGCCGGCTTCGACGGCCGCCCGGCGGGCAACGGCCTGCTGATCGCGGCCCCGGAGCCGATCTTCAGCGAGCTCGAGGCTCTGCTGCGGCGGCTGCGCGCCGACGAGGTCTGATCGGGGACCGGTTCCGCGCGAAGTCGGTGCATGCGCGCGCATGATCGCGCAGGATCCGAGCGCCGAGCGCGGATCCGGCGACGAGGATCCGGCCTCTCGACGACCCGCTCTGGCCGGATCGGGAGTCCGTGGTTATCCTTTATGAATTCGTGACATTCGCACAGGATGCGGTCGCGGATCCCCGAGAAGCGCTTCGACTCCCTGGCGGAGTGCCGCTCGTCCCCCGCCCCCGACGGAAGATCCGGATTTCGTGAGCCCCGATTCGCCCTTGCCCGCTGCCCCCGCATCGACCCCTGGCGAATCCCTCCCACCCCTCACCCGTCGCGAGCTGCGCGAGCGCGAGCGCGCCGAGGCCCTCGCTGCCGACGTCCAGGCCGAGGGAGTGGCGGTCGGCCCGGCCGAGCTCCGCGACGCCGAGCTGCGGGTCGCCTCCGTCCGCTCCGCGCCGCCGGCGCCCGTCTCCGCACCCCGCGTCGCGCCGCTGCGACCCGTGCGGTCGAGCCGCCGGATCGGCGGGCTCGTCGCGCTGTCGTTCGTCGCCGCGATGGTGGCGGCGACCTCGCTGCCCGCCACGTCGCTCCTCACCGCGGAGGAGGTGCAGGCGCAGAACCTCGTCGTCGCGCCCGGCGGCACCGTCGACCGCGGCGCGCAGTCCTTCACGACCGGCGAGGTCAGCGCCGAGACCGTCGCGCGCGACGGCTTCGGCGTGCAGGAGCGCAAGACGCAGACCGACGTGTCCGCGATCGTCCGCACCTCCGACGCCGGCTTCACCAACGACCCGAACGCCTCGATCCAGTGGCCCTTCGCGGTCGGTGTGCCGGTGGGCGACCGCTTCGGCTACCGCAACTGCGCCGGCTGCTCGGTCAACCACGGCGGCACCGACTTCAACCCGGGCAACGGCTCGCCGATCCAGGCGATCGCCGACGGCGTGGTCCGCACCGTGATCGACGGCGAGGGCTCGCTCGGCGTGCACGTCATCGTCGACCACGAGATCGACGGCCAGCTCGTCTCCAGCGTCTATGCGCACATGCAGCACGGCAGCGCGGCGGTCAACGAGGGCGACCCGGTCAAGGTCGGCCAGCTGCTCGGCCTCGTCGGCACGACCGGCATGTCGACCGGGCCGCACCTCCACTTCGAGATCCGCCTCGACGGCGTGACCAAGGTCGACTCCTACCTCTGGCTCAAGGCGAACGCCGGGCGCTGAGCCGCCGCGGGCCCGCCCGCTCCCGTTCGATCTGCAGGCGATCCGCGTCGCAGCACCCGTTCCGCCGCGGCAGCGCAGCCCGCGGCGGCGGATCACCTGCAGATCGAACTCTGGGACGTCAGTCTTGGCGCAGCCAGACCGTCGTGTCGCCCGGCAGCGCCGGCTCGTGCAGCTCCTCGGAGGAGAGCACGACCGTGCCGACCGGCAGCTCGACGAGCGATGAGCCGGTGTTCGCGATCACCGTGACGCCGCCGTTGCGGAACGCCACGACGTCCTCCGGGTAGCCCTCGAGCCACTCGATCGCGCCCGAACCGAGGTCCTCCGCGCGGCGCACCGCGAGGAGCGCCCGGTAGAGCTCGAGGGTCGACCCCTCGACGCCGGTCTGGCGGTCGCGCGCGAACGGCGCCCAGTCGCCGGGCTGGGGGAGCCAGGAGTCGCCGGAGTCGTTGAAGCCGTAGGCGGGCGCGTCGGCCTCCCAGGGCAGCGGCACGCGGCAGCCGTCGCGGCCGTAGCGCTCGCCGCCGGTGCGGAACCAGGTCGGGTCCTGGCGCGCCGCGTCGGGCAGGTCGATCGCCTCGGGCAGGCCGAGCTCCTCACCCTGGTAGACGTAGGCGGAGCCGGGCAGCGCGAGCATCAGGGCGGTCGCGGCCCGCGCGCGGCGGAGGCCGAGCACCGGGTCGGGCAGGCCCGGGGTGCGCGGGCCGATGCCGTAGCCCTGCGGGTTGTCGGAGGTGAGGGCGAGGCGGCTGGCGTGGCGCACGACGTCGTGGTTCGAGAGGACCCAGGTCGAGGGTGCGCCGACCGCGGCGAACGAGCTCAGCGAGGAGTCGATGATGTCGCGCAGCGCGGGTCCGCCCCACGGCGTCTCGAGGTAGGCGAAGTTGAAGGCCTGGTGCATCTCGTCGGGGCGCACCCAGCGGGCGAGCTTCGAGAGCGGCTGCACCCACGCCTCCGCGCAGAGCACGCGGTCGGCCGGGTACTCGGCGAGCAGCGCATGCCAGTCGCGGTAGATCTCGTGCACGCCGTCCTGCGCCCAGTAGGGAGCGGTGACGGGCTCGGCGTCGTCGCCGGGCGCCACGCCGCCCATCGAGCCGCTGTCCGCGGGCGGGGTGTAGTCGGGCAGGCCCTCGGCCTTGATCATCCCGTGCGCCACGTCGACGCGGAAGCCGTCGACGCCGCGGTCCAGCCAGAAGCGCAGGACCTCGCGGAAGCGCTCGCGCACCCACTCGTTCGTCCAGTCGAAGTCGGGCTGCGAGGTGTCGAAGAGGTGCAGGTACCACTGGCCGAGGGTGCCGTCGGGTTCGGTGACCCGGGTCCAGGCGGGGCCGCCGAAGACCGACTCCCAGTTGTTCGGCGGCAGCTCGCCGGCGGCGCCGCGGCCGTCGCGGAAGAGGTAGCGGGCGCGCTCGTCGCTGCCGGCGGGAGCGGCCAGTGCGGCCTGGAACCAGCGGTGCGCGCTCGAGGAGTGGTTGGGGACGAGGTCGACGATCACCCGGATCCCGAGCGCGTGGGCGCGGGCGAGCATCGCGTCGAAGTCGGCCAGCGTGCCGAAGAGCGGGTCGACGTCGCAGTAGTCGGCGACGTCGTAGCCGGCGTCCTTCTGCGGGGAGGTCATGAACGGCGAGAGCCAGATCGCGTCGATGCCGAGCTCGGCCAGGCTGTCCAGGCGCGAGGTGATGCCGGGGAGGTCGCCGATCCCGTCGCCGTCGGCGTCCGCGAAGGAGCGCGGGTAGATCTGGTAGATGACCGCGGTGCGCCACCACTCCGCACCGGGCCGGCCGGCCGCCTCCGGGAACGAGACGGGCGAGCTCCCGGGAGCAGGGGAGTTCTCGGGCGCGCCGGAGAGAGCGGAGTCCAGGGTCATGGCATCAAGGGTAGCGGGCGCCCCGGAAGCGCCCGGCCCGGCGGAGGCGCCGCCTGGCCTAGGGTCGACGGGTGAGCGAAGAGACCCCGGAAGCCGCCCGCGCCCGACGCCGGAGGGCCCTGCTCTGGGTGGTGCCGCTGCTCGTGCTGCTGATCGGCGGGCTGTTCGCGGTGACGCTCGCCGTCGGCGGCTACGCGCTGCGGACGATGACCGGCGGCTAGGCGGTCGCGGCCGGTCCGTCCTCGTCCTCGGGCTGCGGGGCGCTCGAGTGCTCGGCGGCCTCCTCGGACGCGTGCGCCGTCTCCGGACCCGTCGCCCGCGAGGCGTCGTCCGCGCGCTGCACGGCGTCGGCGAGCTCGTCCGAGACGAGGAACCCGGTGGAGACGGCCTCGGCCCGGTAGGCCGCGCGGCCGACCATGTGCGCCGAGATCGGCACGGTCAGCAGCTGGAAGCCGATCACCAGGACGACGGTGCCCGCGGCGGCGAAGCCGGGGTTCCGGATCGCGACGGCGAGCATCACGCAGATGATGCCGAGCACCTGGGGCTTGGTGCCCGCGTGCATCCTGGAGAGCAGGTCGTCGAAGCGGAGCAGTCCGATCGCGGCGACCAGCGAGAGCAGCCCGCCGACGGTGACGAGCACGGCGGTGACGACGTCGAAGAAGACGTCCATGTCAGTCCTCCTCGCGGTTGGCCATGAACTTGGCGACGCTGATCGAGCCGAACACCGCGAAGAGCGCGAGTCCGAGCGCGACCGGCAGCGTCGTCGCGTGGTGGTTGATCGCCATCTCGGCGCCGAGGCCGCAGAGGATCGTGGCGACGAGCACATCGGCGGCGACCACGCGGTCCAGGACCGACGGGCCGATCAGGATGCGCACGAGCGAGAGCAGGGCGGCCGCTCCGAAGATCGGCACCAGGATCCAGACGAGCCACTCGATCATCGGAGCACCCCTGCGTTCTCGCCGAGCGGCTCGCTGACCCGGGCGACGTCCTCGCGCGAGCCGATCGCGCGGACGATGCGCGCCTCGGTGCGCAGGACCGTGCGGCGGACCTCGTCGATCCGGTGGCCCTCGTCGTGAGTGACCCCGAGCACGTGCAGGTAGAGCACGTTCAGCTGGGGGTCGACGTCGATCACGAGCGAGCCGGGGACGAGCGAGACGGCCTCGGTCGTCCAGACCAGCATCCCCTCGGAGCGGCTGCGCAGGTGCACGGCCACGATCGCGTTGTGCACCGGGACCGGCAGGGTGAGGATCTGGTACGAGACGCGCACGGAGGCGACCGCGATGTCGTAGGTGAGGCGCAGCAGGAAGACCAGCAGGTGCCAGGGGTTCACCCGGTTGGAGAACTCCACCGGCGGCAGGTAGAAGACGCGGGTGATGATCAGCGCGACCAGGAAGCCCGAGACGATCGAGAGCACCGAGACGTCGTCCCAGAGCAGCACCCAGATGCCGACGAGGGTCACGAACATCGCGAACCGGTTCCAGAAGTCGACGCGGCGGCGGGGGCTCATCGGGGGCCCTCCTCTCCGAAGGACGAGTCGCGGTAGACCGTGGCGATGTAGGTGGAGGGGTCGGCGACCGCGGCGGCGGCCTGTTCGCTGGCGTCGTAGAGCGGGCCGGCGGCGATCGTCAGCCCGACGCCGAAGACGACCATGCCAGCGGTCGCGAGGACCATCATCGGCGGCGAGTGCCGGGTGCGGACCGTGCCCGTGTCGTGCGGGTCCTCCTGCAGCTGGTCGATCAGCGGCGACTCGTAGCCGGGCACCTCCTCCTGGCGGCGCCAGAACGCCATGTTCCAGACGCGGGCGACCGCGTAGAGGGTGAGCAGCGAGGTGACGGCGCCCGCGGCGATGACCGCCCAGATCAGCCAGGACGGCTGGTCGGCGGCGGACTCGGTGCCGGCCACGAAGAGGCCGACCTTGCCGAGGAAGCCGGTGAACGGCGGGATGCCGCCGAGGTTCATGGCGGGGATGAAGTAGAGCAGTGCGAGCAGCGGCGAGGCCTTCAGCAGCCCGCCGAGCCGGAGGATCGAGGTGGTGCCGCCGACGCGCTCGATCAGCCCGGTCGCGAGGAACAGTGTGGTCTGCACGGTGATGTGGTGGATCACGTAGAAGATCGTCGCGGCGTAGCCCGCCTCCGTGCCGATCGCGATGCCGAAGACCATGTAGCCGATGTGCGACACCAGCGTGAAGGAGAGCATCCGCTTGATATCCGCCTGCGCGACCGCGCCGAGGATGCCGACCACCAGCGTCAGCAGCGCGACCACCATCAGCACCTCGGTGAGCCTGCCGCCCGGGAAGAGCAGCGTCTCGGTGCGGATCAGCGCGTAGACGCCGACCTTGGTGAGCAGGCCGGCGAAGACGGCCGTGACCGGCGCCGGAGCGGTGGGGTAGGAGTCCGGCAGCCAGAAGGACAGCGGGAAGACCGCGGCCTTGATCCCGAAGCCGAGCAGCAGCACCACGTGCAGCACGAGCTGGACGTCGGCGGGCAGCTCGGCGATGCGGATCGACAGCTGCGCCATGTTGACGGTGCCGGTGGCGCCGTAGAGCAGGCCGATCGCGGAGAGGAAGAACACGCTCGAGACCAGGCTGACGACCACGTAGGTCGTGCCCGCCCTGATGCGGGGCGCGGTACCGCCGAGGGTGATCAGCACGTAGCTCGCCGCGAGCAGGATCTCGAAGCCGACGTAGAGGTTGAAGAGGTCGCCCGCGACGAAAGCGTTGAGGATGCCGGCCGAGAGGATCAGGTAGGTCGGGTGGAAGATCGTGACCGGCGTCTCGCGGTTGCCGTCGACCAGGCCCTGGCCGACCGAGAACAGCAGGACGCCGAGCAGCGTGACCGAGGTGATCACCAGCATCAGGGCGGCGAGCGGATCGACGACCAGCACGATGCCCCACGGCGGCTCCCAGCCGCCGACGTAGACGGCGCTGCCGCCCTCCTGGCCGGTGAGGACCAGGACGAGCAGCACGGAGGAGATCACGAGGACCGCGGACAGCGTGACGATGTTGACCGTGATCTGCGCGCGCCGATGGCGGCCGAGCACGAGGGCGACGGCGGCTCCCAGCAGGGGGAGGGTGACGACGAGGGGGATCAGCACGTTCATCGGTCCTCCTTCCTGTCGTCGGTCATGGCGCTCTCGGCATGCTTGGCGGCGGTGCCCTCGTCGCTCGATTCGAGCAGGACGTCCAGGGCCCGGTCGTCCGCGGTGGTCTGCGCCGAGATGCCGGCCGCGTCCGCGCGGACGGAGGCGTCGGTCTCGTCGTCCTCGACCTGGTCGGCGTTGGCGAGGCGCCAGCGCCGGTAGATCATCGCGAGGAGGAAGGCGGACACCCCGAAGGTGATCACGATCGCCGTCAGGATCAGCGCCTGCGGCAGCGGGTCGGCCATCTCCTCGGCGATCTGCTCGTAGGAGCGGCCGTCGTCGGTGACGAACGGCGCGACGCCCGAGCGGCCCGCCATCAGCAGGATCAGGATGTTCGTCGCGTTGCCGACCAGGAGGAAGCCGATCAGGATCCGGGTGAGGCTGCGCTCGAGCATCTGGTAGACGCCCGCGGCGTACAGCACCGCCATCACGACGACGAGGACGAGGGTGATGCTCATGCGTCGTCCCCCCTGCCCGGTCCGCCGACGACGGTGGAGCCGGTCGGCAGCTTCGTCTCGAGGCCGTCGACGGTGCCGGCGCCGGGACCGGGGGTGCTGTCGGTCGAGTGGGTGACGCCGTCGCCGGACGGGTCGCCCTGCTCGGCCTCCTCTCCGTGGCGGTCGACCTCGCCGCCGAGGCTGCGGAGGATGTCGAGGGTCAGGCCGATCACGATCAGGTACACGCCGATGTCGAAGAGGGTGGAGGTGCCCAGGTGCAGCTCGCCGAGGACCGGCAGGTAGAGGTCGAGCCAGCTCGACTCGAGCACCTCGAGGCCGAAGGCGAGCGAGGAGACGGCGGTGCCGACCGCGAAGAGCAGGCCGAGGCCGAGGACCTTGCCCGCGTCGATCGGCGCGGCCTCGCCGAGCTCGAACCGGCCACCGGCCAGGTAGCGCGCGACGAGGGCGAGACCGGCGAGCAGGCCGCCCGCGAAGCCTCCGCCCGGGGTGTTGTGACCGGTGAAGAGCAGGTAGACGGAGACGATCATCGCGGGGTGGAAGAGCAGGCGCACCAGCACCTCGAGCACGATCGAGCGGTTCTCGGGGCGGAGCGTGCGGCCGGCGACCAGCCAGGAGCCGCGGTCGCCGGTCTTCTCCGCGTCGGCCGAGGGGGCGGTGAGGTCGGTCGCGCGCTCCTCGCGGTCGGCCGCGCTCTGGTGCTCGAGGCGCGGAGCGCCGCCGGCTCGGCTGGAGAGGAAGATCAGGCTCGCGACGCCGGTCGCCACGACGACGAGCACCGAGATCTCGCCCATGGTGTCCCAGGCGCGGATGTCGACGAGGAGGACGTTGACGATGTTGCGTCCCTTGCCCTCCTCGTAGGCCAGGCGGGGGAGGTCGACGGAGATCGGGGTCGCGGTGCGGGCGCCGAGGGCGATCGTCGCGGCGAGGGCCATCACGGCGCCGACCGCGATGCCGATGACGGCGCGCAGGCGCTTGCGCATCGGCTGGTGCTTCTGCGCGATCCGGGTCGGGAGGCGGCGCAGCACGAGGACGAAGACGACCAGGGTGATCGTCTCGATCAGCGCCTGGGTGAGCGCGAGGTCCGGGGCGCCCTGGATGGCGAAGAGGGCGACCATCCCGTAGCCGGTCGCACCGGCGAGCAGCACGGCGGCGACGCGGTTGCGCGCGACGGCGCAGAGGATCGCGGCGAGGATCATCACGGCCGCGACGGCGAGCTGGCCGGGGGAGTCCCAGAAGACGAGGTCGCCGGGCCAGGTGCGGTTGAGGGCCGCGGCGCCGCCGACTCCCAGCACGAAGACCGCGAAGATCACCGTGAGGTAGCGGGGGAGCGAGCCGCGCTGGACGAACTCGGTGACGGTGCTGGCCACGCGGTCGAGCCAGCGGACGGTGGCCCAGTAGCCCTCGGCCGAGTCGATGGTGTTCGGGACCTTGGACTGGATCCGCGCGACGGCGATCCGCTTGGCGAAGAGGAGCAGGCCGATCGCGATCACGATCGCGCTGAGCGCGAGGGCCGGCTCGAAGCCGTGCCAGAGCGCGAGGTGGTAGCCGCCGTGGTCGGACTCCTCGGCCGCCGCGGCGAGCTGCGGGTCGGCGTCGGGGGCGCCGTAGGGCAGCGTGTCGGCGTAGACCGCGACGAGCGGGTCGAGCAGCGAGGCGCCGATGCCGCCGACGAGGCTCACGACCGCCAGGACGACGGTGGGCGCGGTGAAGGTCCACGGCTCCGCGTGCAGGTGGGTGTCCTCGAGGCCCTTCTTGCGGGCGAAGGCGCCCCAGAAGAAGCGGGCCGAGTAGGCGACGGTGAGGATCGAGCCGAGCACGAGGCCGATCAGCGCGACCCAGGCCCAGAACGAGCCCTGCTCGATCGCGGAGAGCAGGCTGGTGAACACCGCCTCCTTCGCGACGAAGCCGAGCAGCGGCGGGATGCCCGCCATCGAGAGCACGCCGAGCAGCGCGGCTCCGGCGAGCACCGGGGCCTGGCGGCCGAGACCGCTGAGCTTGCGCAGGTCGCGGGTGCCGGCCCGGTGGTCGACGATGCCGACGGCGAGGAACAGCAGCGCCTTGAACAGCGCGTGGCCGATCAGCAGGGTGAGGCCGGCGAGGGCCGCGTCGCGCGAGCCGAAGCCGACGGCGACGGTGAGGAAGCCGAGCTGGCTGACGGTGCCGTAGGCGAGGACGAGCTTGAGGTCGTACTGGCGGAGCGAGCGCCAGCCGCCGACGAGCATCGTCCAGACGCCGACGCTGACGATCACGGGCAGCCAGACGGCGTCGTCGGCGAAGCCCGGGGCGAGGCGGGCGACGAGGTAGATGCCGGCCTTCACCATCGCGGCGGCGTGCAGGTAGGCGCTGACCGGGGTGGGCGCGGCCATGGCGGCCGGCAGCCAGAAGTGGAAGGGGACCAGCGCCGACTTCGAGAAGGCACCGAGCAGGACGAGGACGAGGGCGACGGAGACGATCGGCCCGGACGGGGCCGCGGCGACGATGCCCGCGAGGCTCGAGGTGCCCGACTCGACGATGAGGATGATCACGCCGACGAGCATCGCCAGGCCGCCGAGGGTGGTGACCAGGAGGGCCTGGAGGCCGGCTCCGCGGCTCTCCTTGCGACCGCTGTAGTGCCCGATCAGCAGGTAGGAGAGGACGCTCGTGGCCTCCCAGAAGACGAAGAGGATGATCACGTCGTCGGCGGTGACCAGCCCGTACATCACGCCGGCGAAGGCGAAGAGCAGGGCGGCGAACCGGCCGAGCGACGGCTCGTCGCGCGTGAAGTAGCTGCCGCAGTAGGCGAGGACGAGGGCGCCGACGCCGCTGACGACGAGCGCGAGGACGATCGAGAGCGCGTCCAGCCGGAAGGAGAGCGAGACGTCGAGGGAGGGGATCCACGGGATCTCCTCGCGCAGCTCTCCGCCGGCGAGGACGGTCGGCAGCGAGGCGGCGGTCGAGACGAAGGTCGCGGCCGGCACGAGGGCGAGGGCGTAGAAGACCTTCGGACCGAAGCGGTCGACGATCCACGGCGTGATCACCGCGAGGGCGAACGTGATCGCGA
Source organism: Rathayibacter sp. VKM Ac-2926 (assembly GCF_022815565.1). Lineage (NCBI taxonomy): Bacteria > Bacillati > Actinomycetota > Actinomycetes > Micrococcales > Microbacteriaceae > Rathayibacter > Rathayibacter sp. VKM Ac-2926. The sequence continues at coordinate 325,725 of NZ_JALGRS010000002.1, forward strand.
GGGTGAGGAGCATCACACAGTCCTCCCCGGTTCCACTCAGCACAGTTGTCCAGACAAGGATAAGGGAGGCCGGGCGGCGGGAACCTGAGTGCGGACGGGCTTGACGACCGCCGTTCCCTTACCGTGGTGCGCATGGCCCGCTCACTGCTCCCCGCCCAGACCTGCCGGATCCGCGTGCTCGACGTTGTGAGCGGCGAGGTCACCACGGTGTTCTCCTCCGACTCGCTGCTCGTGGAGGCGCCGAACTGGTCGCCGGACGGGTCGTTCCTGGTGGTCAACGGGGACGGCGGGCTGTTCCGGCTGCCGCTCGGGGACGCGCCGGTCGGTCCCGCCGGGCTCGAGGCGATCCCGCTCGACGGGGTGCCGGACGAGCTGAACAACGACCACGTGCTCGCTCCCGGCGGCGGCACCGCCTACGTCTCGGCCCGCGACGGCCACCTCTACGCGGTCGCGCTGGACGGCTCGGCGCGCGCCCGGCGGGTCACCTCCGCCGGGCCCGTGCCGCGCTTCAAGCACTACCTGCACGGCGTCTCGCCCGACGGCCGGCTGCTCGCGCTGATCGGCGGCGGCGAGGACGCCACCGGCCGCTGGGTCACCAACGTCTACACGATGCCGGCCGAGGGCGGGCCGCTCACCGCGCTGACGGACGACCCGCACCCGGACGACGGCGTCGACTTCTCCGCCGAAGGCGAGTGGCTGCACTTCAATTCCGAGCGCGAGGGCGGCGTCGCCCAGCTGTTCCGGATGCGGCCCGACGGCTCCGGGATCGAGCGGACCGTGGTGTCGGACACCGTCGACTGGTTCCCGCACGAGTCGCCGGACGGCGCGCACTTGCTGTACCTCGCCTACCCCGCCGGGACGGCCGGGCACCCGGAGAACCTGCCGGTCGAGCTGCGGCTGCTCGCGCTCGAGGGGCGCCCGGCCGGCGACACCTCGCCGGGCCGGGTGGTGCAGTCGCTCTTCGGCGGCCAGGGCACGATCAACGTCGCCGGCTGGTCGCCGGACGGGGCGCGCTTCGCCTACGCGGACTACCCGCTCGGCGGCTGACGCCCGCCGTCCTGCGCGGGTGCGCGAGGCCCGCCCCACCTCCGGCTCGTGGAACCCCCTCCGGCTCGCGAGAACCGGCCGTTCCGGCGTGCCGGAGTCGGTTCCGCGTGCCGGAGGGTCCGCCGGTGCGCACCTCCGGCTCGTGGAACGTGCCCGGGCTCGCGAGAACCTGCTGTTCCGGCGTGCCGAAGGAGGTTCCGCGTGCCGGAGGTACTGCTCGGCGCCGGGTGGCTGAGTGCTTGCTCCGCATGCGCGGCGGGGGATCGGCAGTGCGGCCCGCGGCGAGTTGAATCGGGGGATGACGATCGACAGCGCAGCTCCGTCCCACGACTCCCTCACCCGCACGCCCCTGGGCGACTCCGGCATCGAGGTCTTCCCGCTCTCCCTCGGCGGCAACGTCTTCGGCTGGACCGCCGGGAAGCAGACCTCCTTCGACGTCCTCGACGGCTACGTCGCCGCGGGCGGCGACTTCATCGACACCGCCGACTCCTACTCCGCCTGGGTGCCCGGCAACCACGGTGGTGAGTCCGAGACGATCATCGGCGAGTGGCTCTCGCGCCGCTCGGGCTCCCGCGACGACGTCGTGATCGCGACCAAGGTCAGCAGGCACCCCGAGTTCCTCGGCCTCGCGCCCGACAACGTCCGCAAGGCCGCCCGCGCCTCGCTCCAGCGCCTGCGCACCGACCGGATCGACCTCTACTACGCGCACTTCGACGACGACGCCGTCCCGCTCGAGGACATCGCCCGGGTGTTCTCCGAGCTCGTCGACGAGGGCCTCGTCCGCGCGATCGGAGTCTCGAACTTCAGCGCCGACCGCATCGCCGAGTGGCTGCGCCTCGCGAAGGAGGAGGGCCTGCACGCGCCGGTCGCCGTGCAGCCGCACTACAACCTCGTCGAGCGCGGCATCGAGGCGGACGTCCTGCCGCTCGCCCGCGAGGCCGGGCTCGCCGTCGTCCCGTACTACGCGCTCGCGTCCGGCTTCCTGACGGGCAAGTACCGCGACGGCTCGACGCCCGACAGCCCGCGCGCCTCGGGTGCCGCGCAGTACCTCGACGCCCGCGGGCGCCGCGTGCTGGCCGCCCTCGACGCGGCAGCGGCCGCCCACGACGCCGAGGTCGCGACCGTCGCCCTCGCCTGGCTGCGCTCGCAGGACGGCGTCGCCGCGCCGATCGCGAGCGCCCGCGTCATGGAGCAGCTGCCCGCCCTCGTCGCCTCCGCGACTCTCGAGCTGACGGCGGAGGAGCTGGCCGCACTCGACACGGCGAGCCGCTCGTAGGCGGGTCTCGATACGCCGCTGCGCGGCTGCTCGACCGACATGAGGCCCCGCTGCGCGACTGCTCCGCCCGCGCCTTCATGCTGATCGAGTAGCCCGCAGAGCGGGCGTATCGAGATCCACCCCGCCCGGACCACCCCCTCCACCCCGCGGTCAACACGGCCCCGTGGAGGTGCTATCGTCTAACGGTGCCAAATCGCGGGCACGCCCCGAGAGGGGCAGTCAGACCCGCAGGTGCGCCCCCTTAGCTCATTGGTAGAGCACTTCCTTGGTAAGGAAGAGGTAGTGGGTCCGATTCCCACAGGGGGCTCCGTTCCCGGCAGGCCAGCCTCCGGAAACGTGCGGCGGGGTAGCTCAGGTGGTTAGAGCACACGGCTCATAATCGTGGTGTCGCGGGTTCAAGTCCCGCTCCCGCTACATCGAGAAGGCCCCGGTTCGCACGTCGAGCCGGGGCCTTCGTCGTCCCCGATGCCTCCCTCCCGCGAGATGCCACTTGTGCACGCGACACGCCGTGAAAGGCGTGCACAAGTGGCATCTCGCGGAGACGACCGGTCGTCAGAGCATCGAGATCGTGCGGTTCTCGATCCGGAGGACGCCGTCGCACTCGGCGAGGAAGTCCGCCTCGCCGTGCATCGTCAGCAGAACGGTGACGCCCTGAGCCACCCGCTCGCGGAGGACGTCCTTGACGACCGCGACGCTCTCCGTGTCGAGCGCGGTGAACGGCTCGTCGAGGAGGAGCACCTTCGGCTCCTCCATCAGGGCCTGCGCGAGAGACAGCTTCTGCTTCATCCCCGAGGAGAAGGTGCGGACCGCCGCGCGCCCCGTGCTCTGCAGACGTACCGAGGCGAGCGTCGCGCGGATCTCCTCGATCCCGATGCGCCTGCGGATCGCGGCCAGTCGCAAGAGGTTCTGCTCCGCGGAGAGGCCGGCGATGTAGGCGGGGCCGTCGATCGTGATCCCGAAGCTGTCCGGGAACGTCCGCCCCTCCGGCGAGATCGAAGGGTCGACGCTGATGCTGCCCGAGTCCGGCCTGAGGAAGCCGCAGAGCAGTCGCAGCAGGACCGACTTCCCGGAGCCGTTCGGACCGAGGAGGGCGTAGAGCCCGCCTCGGCGCAGCTCGAACGCGACCTCGCTGTAGAGCAGATTCCCGCGGATGCTCTTGGACACACCCTCGACCGTGATGGCGTTCGTCATGAGCGACCTCTTTCTGTTCTTGGATGCCTCTCGACCAGTCGAGACGCGATGACTGCTGCGATGAGGACGATGCAGGCGCTCCCCAGCGCCAGCGCCGTCCCGTGGAGGACGCTCGGCCAGCCCCCCGCGCTCCTCCACAGACCCGCGATGCCGAGCGGGTTGCCCTCGAGGAGCTCGCTCGGCAGGAAGGCCAATCCGGCCGAGAAGGCCGCGGGGGCCGCGCCCGATCCGGCGAGCGGCGCGAAGGCGGAGGCGGCGACCGCGACCAGTGTCAGCTGCAGCGTTCCGTTCACCAGGAGCTGATAGCCCACCACCGGGTCGACGAAGGACGCGAGCTCGCCGGGGGCGCCCCGCAGGAGCGCCTCGGCACCGGCCAGAGCGCCGACGAGCGCGCTCACTCCGAGTGCACGGGCGAGGAGCCCTGCGCCGAGTCGCCGATTCCGAGCGCCGCTCGATCCGAACCGGATCAGCTCGCAGCGGAGGATCGGGCGCCGGGGATCGAGCTCGCTGAGCTGCCAGGTCATCGCGAAGCCCGTGACGACGAGGACGGAGAGCAGGGTGGGTGCGAGAGCGCCCACTGGGCCCGCGAAGAGAGGACCGAGGACTCTTCCCTCGACCCCGGGTGCCGGATTCCCCTCGGAGACCGACTGGAGCCCCGTCGGCCCGAGCGCGGCCGTGCCGAGGAGGAGGACGTACGCCGCCCATCCGGCACCCCAGGACCGCGCCGCTCCGGACAGCCGGCGATCCTGGACCCGGACGGCGCCGAGGAGGACGACCTCGATCGAGAGGAGGACGACGACGGCGGCCAGCATGCCGAACGGCCGCCCGAGGTGGAGCGAGGAACTGGAGAGGAACGCCGAGCTGACGGCGGAGTCCCTCGGGAGTCCCCCCGCCGCCGAGACGGCGAACCAGCCGAGCAGCACCGTCGCCGCCGGCCCGACGAGGACACTCCCGCCTGAGAGCACCCAGCAGGCGGAGAGGAGGGACCCGATCGTCGCGAGGAAGAGCAGGAGGAGCGGGAGCTGGAGCAGCACTCCGACGGGCGGGGGCAGCGCAACGTCCGAGAGCAGCGCACTCACCGATCCGGGCACGCGCGCGACGTCGTTCACCAGCCCGAGGGAGCACACCCAGCACGTCGTCAGCACACCGAACAGGACGACCGCAGCACTCGCCGCGTCGCTGCGCAGGAGGACGAGGAGCACGTTCTTGAGGGATCCTGCCCGAATGCACACGGTTTCCGGAGGGAGGGACCTCGACGCCAGGAAGAGGGCGATGCACCACGGCGCTCCCAGTCCGTAGCAGACGAAGAGCGGGTCGTTCACGACTTCGACCGCCACGTCGACGAATCCGAACGAGGAACCCGACGCGGTCCAGAGCATCCGCTGGTGGATCGAGTACGCGGCGGCAGCCGCGAGCGCCCAGCCGGCGAGCAGCAGGCGGACACGGCGGGAGAGCGAGGCGATCATGTCAGCGCCGGGAGTCGCTGGGCTCTGCCGAGGACCCGCCGTGCGGCGAGAACCGTCGCGGCTCCAGCGACCGCGAGCGGCAGGACCATGATGCCGATCGGTGCCTGATCGAGACCGAACGGGAAGGCTCCGTACATGAATCCGAGAAGTGGATGGTCGACCAGAGCGACAGCCATCGTCTCGACGAAGAAGATCACTGCGGGCAGCACCATCGCCAGCCCCAGGTTCTTCAGTGCGACCAGTGCGAGCACCCCGGCCACCGCCGTGATCGCGCCCCAGGCACCCAGCACCGAGGAGTAGCCGATCAGGTACACCGGCCACCCGAAGGCGAGCAGCTGCGAGTAGTTCACGCGCTCCAGGGCGTTCCGTTCCACCTCGTCCGGTGCGAGTCCGTACACGACCGGATCGATGAAGGGCGCACCCAGCTCCGGCCAGATCCCGAAGGCGATCAGTCCGGGAAGGAGTGCGGCGACGAAGCCGAGCACGAATCCTCCGAGGGCGACGCTCATCATCCGGGTCGCCAGGTAGGACCGGAGATCCGTCCGCGCGCGGACGAGGACGACGAACCTGTTCCTGATCTCGGCAGCGGTGCCGCTGCAGCAGGCCGTCGTGATGAAGACGGGGAAGAGAATGATCATCGGGGAGATCATGAACTGGGAGTAGACGTCCAGCTCATCGCGGTAGACACCGCCGCCCACCTCCGCCAGCCCGAGAGCCGTCGGACCGAGGACGAGGATCGCACCGAGGAGCGCCTGCGGCCAGCGCAACGACGACCGCAGATCGGTGAGGACCAGTGCGAAGCGCGACGGCACGGTCGTGTCGATGGTCGGGTTCCGGCTCTACCAGGCCTGCCACTGACCGCGCACGTGCACCTGATAGATGGTGAAAGGGGTCGTTCTAAGCGCGGACGTGAGAGTCTCGGTACCCGCCGCATAACTGTTCGGGAGCCCGTGGACGATGTTGTCGTCGGTGATCGAGAAGATCTTCGTGCCTTTGTCGCAGTTGACGAGCGCCTGGCACATCTGCGCGTCCATCTTGTAGTCGCTGCCGATCTCCCGGAGCTGGATGGTGCCGTTGCGATTCGACTCGTACTTCGTCTGGTACGTGGTCGACGTCGGCGACTGGAACCCGCCGGCGTTCTTGTCGAAGCTGTCAGCGAAGACGTTCGCCTGCGCCGTCGCCGCCATTCCGACGCTCAGCAGGACTGCTCCTGCGATGGAAGCGATTCGTGTCGATCTCTTCATGGCCGTCCCTCGATCCGTCGGTCGGACCAAGCGCCGCGACCACATCTATATGACCACTAAGCGAGGAAATATCACATACCCCTCTTCGAGGGTCAGACGAGCGACCGTGTACCGGCCTGTGCTCAGCACGGCTGACCTGTCGGCCTCTGGCGACGACCGCTCCGCCCGCCGACCCTCTACGGCGCGCCCGCTTCGTCCCTGCTGCGCGGGCTGCACCCCCTCCGCGAGATGCCACTTGTGCACGCGACACGCCGTGAAAGGCGTGCAAAAGTGGCATCTCGCGGAGCTCATCGTCGGCGCGCTCTCGGATGCTCGAGGAGCGACTGGGTAAGGTAAGCCTCACCAAACCCGGCGGTGCGTCCGCCCGCAGCACGGAGGCTCCGCATGGCCCGCTCGTCCGCCCCGACGCGCCCCACCGATCCGCAGGTCGTCACCGTCGAGGTCGTCCGCACCGCGCGCGTGACGCCGGGGATGCAGCGCGTCACCTTCGGCGGGCCCGGGGTCGCGCTGCTGCATCCGCTCGGCCACGACCAGTGGTTCCGCCTCTTCCTGCCGCGGCCCGGGCAGGAGGCGCTGCGGCTGCCGACCCGCTCGAGCGCGCTCTGGTACGCGCAGTACCTCGCGATGCCGAAGGCGCAGCGGCCGGTGGTCCGCAACTACACCGTGCGCCGCTACCGGGCCGAGGGTGCCGACGGCGGACCCGAGATCGACGTCGACTTCGTCGTGCACGGCGAGCCGGGGGAAGCGGGGCCCGCCGTGACCTTCGCCCTCACCGCCGCGGTCGGCGACCGGGTCGGCATCCTCGACCAGGGGCTCGGCTACCGCCGGGCCGACGGCTCCGACTGGTGCCTGCTCGTCGCCGACGAGACGGGTCTGCCGGCGGTCGCGGGCATCCTCGCCTCGCTGCCCGAGGACCGCGCCGCTCACGTCTTCCTCGAGCTGCCCTCCGAGGCGGACCGCCAGCCCGTCGTCGCCTCCGACGCCGTCACCCTGCACTGGCTGCCCCGTGCCGACGCGCACGCCCGCCCCGGCGAGCACGCGCTCGCCGTCCTCCGCGACGCGACCCTGCCCGCGGGTCGCCCCTCCGTCTTCGCCATCGGTGAGTCCTCCCTCGCCACCGGCGCCCGCCGCCACCTCGTCGCCGATCGCGCCGTCGACAAGCGCGCCATCACCTTCATCGGCTACTGGCGCCACGGCGTCGCCGCCCCCTGACCGGCGCCCCCGCGAGATGCCACGTGTGCACGCGACACGCCGTGAAAGGCGTGCACAAGTGGCATCTCGCGGAGAAGCGTCAGACCTCGCAGCCGGCGAAGAGGACGTCGGGGGAGGAGACGAGGTCGTCGAGGGTCAGCAGGCGGGTCAGGTCGTGGCCGGCGGCCAGGGCGTTCGCACGCTCGAGATCGGTCTGCGGGGCGAGGCGGCCCTCCATCACGCCGCCGAGGGCGCGGACGGCGCAGGCGGCGACGACGCCCTCGGGCGTGCCGCCGATGCCGAGCACGAGGTCGACGCTGCCGTCCGGGTCCGCCGCCTCGATCGCGACCGAGACGTCGCCCTCGCCGCGCAGCGACAGCGCGACGCCGGCCTCCCGGAGGGCCGCGATCAGTCCGGCGTGCCGCGGCTTGTCCAGCACGGCGACCACCAGCTCGGAGACCGGCTTGCGAAGGGCGTCGGCCAGCCGCCGCGCGTTCTCGGCGGGCGGCAGGTCCAGCCCGACGACCCCCGCCCCCGCGCCGGAGCAGACCAGCTTGTCCATGTAGAACACGTCGCGCGGGTCGAGCATCGTGCCGCGCGGGGCGAGCGCGATGACGCAGACCGAGCCGGGGATCCCCTCCGCCGCCAGCCGCGTGCCGTCGAGCGGGTCGACCGCGACGTCGCAGGAGGGGGAGTCCGCCCGGCCGAGCCGCTCGCCGTTCGCGAGCATCGGCGCGTCGTCCTTCTCGCCCTCGCCGATGACGACCACGCCGGCGAACGGCGCCTCGGCCAGCACCGCGCGCATCGCCGCGACCGAGGCCGCGTCGGCGGCGAGCTTGTCGCCGCGGCCATACCAGCCGCGCGCCGCCTCCGCCGCCGCCCGGACGCTCGCGGCCACCGCCTCCCGCAGCTCGGCGGAGTAGGACGGCGACGCGATCAGCCGGACGTCGCTCACGCGCGCGCCGGCTGCGAGGTCGCGGTGCGGACCAGTCGCTCGAGCGTGCGCAGGCCGTCGGACGACAGCACCGACTCGAGATGCCCCTGCACGGAGGCGACTCCCTCCCCGCGCAGCGCGTCCACGATCCCCGTCGCCGGGTCGCGCGAGATCTCGAGGTCGAGCAGCGGGGTGCTCGACACGTCCGCGCCGGCGACCGAGGAGAAGGTGTTGTAGAAGCCGATCGCCGCGTCCTCACCGAACACGTCGACCGCGAGCCGCACGCCCTGCCGGGGCGCGGGCAGCGGCTCGACCGGCAGCCCCGCGAGCAGCGAGAGCATCTGGTGACTGAGGCAGACGGCGAGCATCGGCCGCTCCGAGGCGAGCCGCTCCGTCATCAGGGCCCGCAGGCGCGCGATCCGCGGCTCGGAGTCGTCGCGCGGGTCGCCGGGGCCGGGGCCGAACACCACGAGGTCGTCGCTCAGCACGTCCTCGACGCTCGACCAGCGCTCGACCCGGGCGTCCATGCCGAGGTGGCGCAGCTGGTGCGCGAGCATCGTCGTGAACTGGTCCTCGTTGTCGACGATGAGCGCCGTGTGCCCGGCGAGCCCCTCGATGTGCTCCGGCGCCTGCGGCCGCAGCCAGAACGACGCGAGCCGCTCGTTCCGCGCCTCGAGCGCCTCCTGCACTCCGGGCTGCGCATTGAGGTCGATCGCCGGCGGGATGTCGCGGTGGGGGAGCAGCCCCAGTGCGGAGAGCACCCCGGAGGCCTTCGCGCGGGTCTCGGCGACCTCGCCCTCCGGTGTCGAGTGGCGCACGAGCGTCGCGCCGGCCGGCACGGTGAGCCGGCCGTCCTCGCGGAGGTACGCGGTGCGGATCAGGATCGGCGCGTCGACCGTGTAGCCGTGCTCCTCCGGCTCGAACAGGGCGAGGACACCGGAGTAGTAGCCGCGCGGCTCCTTCTCGTACTCCGCGATCACGGCGCAGGCGTTCTCCATCGGCGAGCCGGTGACGGTCGGCGCGAACATCGTGAGCCGCAGCACCTCGCGGACGTCGAGGTCGGTGCGCCCCTCGAGCAGGTACTCCGTGTGGCTGAGGCGCGACATCTGCTTGAGGAACGGGCCGAGGATCCGGCCGCCGTTCGGGCAGACCGCGCTCATCATCTTCATCTCCTCGTCGACCACCATGAAGAGCTCCTCGCTCTCCTTGACGTCGGCGAGGAACGCCAGCACCTCGGCGCCGGTCGGGCCGGCCGCGGGGTGGCGGAAGGTGCCGCTGATCGGGTTCATCATCGCCACGCCGTCACGGACCGAGACGTGGCGCTCGGGCGTCGCGCCGACCGCGGTGACGGTCGGCGAGCCGTCGGCGCCGGGGGTGTGGATCGCGAAGGTCCAGTAGGCGCCCGATTCGTCGGTCAGCAGCCGCCGGAACCAGGCCAGCACCGCCTCGACTGCAGGAGCGTCAGTGTGCGCGACGAACGCGCGGTTGATGACGAAGTTCGCGCCCTCGCCGCGGCCGATCTCGTCGTCGATCACCCGCCGCACGATCTCCGCGTACTCCTCGTCGGGCACGTCGAAGCCGCGCTCCTCGACCGGGATCTCGCGCTCGGGCAGCAGCCGCAGCACCTCGGTGAGCGGCACGGTCTCGCGCTCGCGGACGACGAGGTTCCGCAGCGGGGCGCCGTCGTCCTTGGCCGCGAAGCCGCGCTCGCGCACCTGGCGGTAGGGCACGAGGGTCAGCACGTCGGCGCCGTCGAGCGGGATGTCGGCGAGGCCCTCGACGTCGACGACGTCGCCGGTGAAGACGTCGACGTCCGTCCGGCCCTGCCGGAGGACGACCGCGAACGGCAGCGATCCGTCGGAGGCGAGGATGCGGGAGAGGAGCGAGGTCATCGTGGTCCTTGGGTCGGGGTGTCCCTCACCCGGGCCCCGACATGCAGAACGACCGCCCGGTCGAGGCGGTCGTGTGCGAGAGGAGTCTGCGCGTCGGCCTGCCTAGGAGGCGGGCCACCAGGGGCGGAGGGTCGACGTGAGCACGGGGGAAGTCTAGGGGAGGCGCCGCTCGGGCGGCCACCCGATCAGGCGGTCGCGGCGTCGGACGCCGGGTCGATCCGCTCCGTCGACTCGCCGCGGAGAGTGCGGAGCAGGAGGGTCGCCCCGGCCGTCGCCGCGGGTGTCGCGATCACCGCGCCGCCCGGGATCAGGAAGGCGAGGTAGACCGCGATGCCGAAGCCGAGGGACACCGCGCGGCGCTCGCCGAGGAGGCGGCGGCGATCGCGCAGTGCGAGTCCGCGGGCATCGCCGGCGAATCCGGTCAGCTCGAGGGCGAGCGCCCGGCCGCCGACGAGTGCGCCGGCGATCAGCCCGACCACCTGCCCGACGACCGGGATGATCCCGAGCAGCACCAGCACGACGCCGATCGCCAGCGAGGTGCCGACCAGCACCGAGGAGTCGCGCAGTGTGCGGCCGAGCCCGCGCCAGAACCCCGTCTCGTGCTCGTCGGGCACGCCGCCGAGCTCATTCTCGACGCCGCGCCAGATCCGCTCGTAGAAGGGGTCGCCGACGAGCAGGGTGACCGCGGCGAAGAGGACGACGCCGAGTGCGACGATCGCCCCGACCGCGGCGATGGAGAGCAGGAGGCGGACGGTGCCGGCCGCGGCCTCGTCCCAGCCGTCCACGAACGGCGTCAGCGCGCGCACCACGGCGTCGATCCGGGTGAGCACGAGCACCAGCACGCCGACGAAGACGAGGCCGACGATCAGCGGCGGGATCGCGCCGAGGAGCATCGCCCGGGGCGAGCGGACCCAGGTGCCGAACCCCCTGCCGAAGAGCCGTGCGCCGAGGGCCAAGTCGCGGAGGATCGCCATGGCTCGATCCTCGCAGAAGGGCCGTTATGCGATCGATGCAGAACGCGACCTCGCGGGGGATGTGCGGATGTTCAGGCCGCTGATAGACATCAGCCAGGCGCCACGGGGGCAGCTTCGGCGCCGATCCCGCTTCCACATTCTCGAGAAGGAATACATCCATGTCTCTCCGGGGGACCTCTCTCCGCTCGCGCTCGCGTCTCGCGTGCCTCACCCTCGTCGTCGGCCTCGCCGGCGGCCTGATCGCCCCGGCCGCCGCCGCGTCGACCAGCACCCCGGAGCCGACCGCGACCGCCGTCGCGACGTCGACTCCGACCGCGACACCGACGGCTGTCCCGACCGCGACTCCGACCGCGACGACGGAGCCGACAGCGACCCCGACCCCCACGGCGACGCCGACGGCGACTCCCACCGCCGTCCCGACGACATCGCCGATTCCGTCGCCGGAGCCGTCGGCCACTGCGACCCCCACCGCGACGCCGGCCCCCGGCATCGACCCGATCTGCGACGTCCCCGGCGGCGGGCCGGTCGCGGAGGAGGTCATGGGCGACGTGTCGGCCACCCTGTCCGGCGCCGCGGTCAGCGTGACGATCCCGCCGATCCGCACCACGTCCTGCTGGGAGCGCGCGGAGCTGCGCGTCTGGAACCTCGACTACGAGCGCCCGACCGACCTGGGCTACTCGCTCGAGCTGCTGACGACGATCCCGATCGAGGGCCGCGACTTCCGCGGCGTCACCCTCGGGCTCGGCGACCTGCCCGCCGGCGATCAGGACATCCTCGTGGCGATCTACGGATTCGACGGCGACGTCCAGGGCAGCACCCGCGAGACCATCGGCGAGCAGATCCACCTCGACGTCCCCGACGTCTCGGCCGAGCAGTACGAGGCCGACGCGGCCGCCTACCACGCGTGCCTCGCCCCGAACGACGGACGCATCGTGAAGAGCAAGAGCGGCGACGTCACCGCGAGCACGACGAACGGCGTCATGACCGTCGTCCTGCCGTCGGTCGAGACCGTCGACTGCCTCGACAGCATCACCTTCGTCATCTGGGCGGCCGACTACGACCGCCCGACCGAGGACCACCCCTTCGTCGCGGTGAAGCTCGACGAGATCGTGCTCGACTCCTCCTCCTACGCCGGCGGCACCTACAGCTACCCGGTGACCCCCGGCCACGTCGACGCCATGGTCACGATCGTCGGCACCCTGGGCGTCCTCGAGGGCGGTCTCGAGTACCTGCAGTACCGCGCTCACGTCCCGCAGCCCGGTGAGGGCACGACGACCACCGTCTCCACCACGGGCGGCAGCACCCGCGGTGGCTCGGCGCTCGCCGAGACCGGTGTTGAGACCGCGGGCCTCGCGTCCGGTGCGGCCGCGCTGCTGGCGCTCGGTCTCGCGTCGCTCGTCGTGACGCGCCGTCGCCGGAGCGCGCAGCAGTCCTAGCCGCTGCACACGAAGGGCCCGGGAGCATCTGCTCCCGGGCCCTCTCGTGCGTCCCGCGTCGTGCGCTCGCCTCAGGTCAGCGCGAACGGGGCGAGCAGCCCCGTCATCTCCTTCGGGCGCGGTGCCGCGAACTCGTCGCGGCGCGAGGTCGTGACTCCCATCGCGACCAGGCCCTCGACCAGCCGGACGGCCGCGGCGACCCCGTCGATCACCGGGACCCCGAGCTCGCGGGAGAGGTCGCGGCAGAGGTCCGCCATCCCGGCGCAGCCGAGCACGATCACGTCGGAGCCGTCCGTCGCGAGGGCGGCGGCGCACTCCTCGAGGATCACCCGGCGCGCGTCGGAGTGCGGGTCGTCGAGCTCGAGCACCGGGATGTCGCAGGCGTGCACTCCCGCGCAGGCCCGGTCGAATCCGGCGCGGTGCGCGATGTCCCAGGCCCGCCCGCTGGTGCGCGAGAGCGTGGTGACGACGCTGAACCGCCGGCCGACCAGGGACGCCATGTGCATCGCGGCCTCGGCGATGCCGATCACCGGTCCGCGGGCGAGCTCGCGGGCCGCGTCGATCCCCGGGTCGCCGAAGCAGGCGACGACGTAGCCGTCGCTGCCGGCCGCGTCGCCGCGGACGATCTCGTGCAGCAGCCCCGGGACGGCCAGCGCCTCGTCGTAGTGGCTCTCGATCGAGGCCGGCCCCATCGGCGGGGTGACGGCGACGATCTTGGTGCCGACCGAGGCGACGGACCGCGCGGCGCGGCCGATCGCCTCCGTCATGCGCTCGCTGGTGTTCGAGTTGACGACGGTGATGCGCACGGGCGCTCCTCGGGATGCTGCAGGGGTGGAACGGCCACCACGCCACCGGCCAGTCCTCGAAAGTTGCGGTAGTCACGCGCGACTACCGCAACTTCTGGAGGATGGAGTGGACGGCGAGGCCGGGTCAGGGGCGGGTGGGGGAGGGCTCGGGTCAGACCGTGCTGCCGTCGCTGACGTTCGCGAGGTCCTCCTCGAGGCGGCCGATCCGCGGGGAGCGGCGCTCGAGGACGGCCATCGCGACGAAGCCGAGGCCGCAGCCGAGGAACCAGCTGTAGTCGCCGAGCCAGGTGAAGGACGGGCCGCCCGCCTCCTCGATCCAGCGCGGGACGAGCACCGACAGGACGGAGGGGAGGCCGCCGATCACGGTGGCCCAGACGGCGTTGGGGTTGAAGCCGCGGGAGAACCAGTAGCGGCCCTTCTCGCTCATCGTGTACAGGTCGTCGACCCAGACGCGCTGACGGCTGATCAGGTAGTAGCCGGCGATCAGGACGCCGAACAGCGGGCCGATCAGGGCGCCGAGGATGCCGAGCGTGTAGTGGATCGCGGTGTCGTTGGAGTACCAGTTCCACGGGGTGAGCAGCACCGAGCCGACGGCGGCGATCATGCCGCCCATCCGCCAGCTGATCTTCTTCGGGTTGACGTTGGAGAAGTCGAACGCCGGCGAGATGAAGTTGGCGACGATGTTGATGCCGATCGTCGCGATGACGAAGGTGAGCCCGCCGAGCAGGACGGCGAACCAGGTGTCGATCCGCTCGACGGTCTCGATCGGGTCGGTGATCAGCTCGCCGAAGACGGGGACCGTCGCGGACGCGGTGATCACGGTGAGCAGGGAGAAGAAGAGGAAGTTGATCGGCAGGCCGAGGAGGTTGCCCTTCTTTACGGCGCGGTAGCTGCGGGCGTAGCGGGAGAAGTCGCCGAAGTTCAGCATCGGGCCGGAGAAGTAGGAGACGACCAGGGCGACCGCCGAGATCATCACGGGGATCGAGGCGCCGAGGTCGAGGGGCTCGCCCGAGCCGAGGTTCAGCGAGATGTTCTCCCAGCCGGCCTGCGACACGAGGTAGATCGCGAGCACGAGCATCACCACGTAGACGGCGGGGCCGGCCCAGTCGATGAAGCGGCGGATCGACTCCATGCCCCGCCAGAAGAGAGCGGCCTGGGCGACCCAGAGGATCGCGTAGGAGAGGTAGCCCAGGGCGGAGAGGCCGAGGAAGGAGGCTTCCGGGGTGTTCCAGGAGGCCATCGCCGGGAAGAACTTGAGGAACACGATGTTGAGCGACTGCGCGGCGAGGTAGGTCTGCACGCCGTACCAGGCGATGGCGATCAGCCCGCGGATGATCGCGGGGATGTTCGCCCCGCGGACGCCGAAGATCGCCCGGTTGATCACCGGGTAGGGGACGCCGGTGACCTGGCTGGGCTTCGCGACGAGGTTGCAGAAGACCTGCACGATCACGATGCCGACCACGAGGGCCACCAGCACCTGCCAGCCGGCGAGGCCGAGCGCGAAGAGCGAGCCGGCGGTGACGTAGCCGCCGACGCTGTGCACGTCCGACATCCAGAACGCGAAGATGTTGTAGCTCGACCAGCGCTGCTTGACGAGCGGGGCGAGGTCCTCGTTGGCGAGGCGGTCGTCGTAGCCCGGCT
Source organism: Rathayibacter sp. VKM Ac-2926 (assembly GCF_022815565.1). NCBI lineage: Bacteria > Bacillati > Actinomycetota > Actinomycetes > Micrococcales > Microbacteriaceae > Rathayibacter > Rathayibacter sp. VKM Ac-2926. The sequence continues at coordinate 340,823 of NZ_JALGRS010000002.1, forward strand.
TGACGAGCGAGGGGCCGGCGAGCCCGGCGCTCTCGGCGGGCGGCGCGGTCGACGGGTCGATGCGGGGTGCAGTGGCGCGGTCGGTCATGGTGGATCCACCTCTCGGGCGGGTGCGCGGGTCGGCGCACGGAGCGGATGTGTCAGGGTGGTCGAGGCGGTCGGCCGTGGCGATCGGCCGCCTCCGCGCGAGCGGTGGGCTGTCGGATCGTGTGAAGTGATGACTTCACACGGGAGAACCTAGGGCTCCGCCGGGCCGCGTTCGTTTCGCCCCCGTTACAGCTGTGTGACGATCACCGAGGAGAGGACGGCGTCCCGCATGCCCACCGACGAGACCGCCCGGGATTCCGCGGTCTCCGCGGCTCCGGACGTCGCCGCCGCGCTCCCCAGGGCGGTCCGCGAAGGCGTCGGCGCGCGCCTGCGCGAGCTGCGTCTCGCGTCAGGGATGTCGCTGCGCGCACTCGCCCGCGAGCTCGGCATCTCGGCCAGCGCCGTCTCGCAGATCGAGCGGGGGGCCATGCAGCCGTCGGTCGGGCGCCTCATCGCGATGGTCGGCGCCCTCGGCGTCCCGCTCTCCGTCGTCTTCGACGAGACCGCCGCCGGCGGCACGGCGGCCGGTGGGCCGGGCGGGCCCAGCGGCGGAGAGGGCGCGGGGCTGACGACGGCCGTCGTCCGCGCGGGCGAGGTCGCTCCCGTCCTCCTCGAGGGCGGCGTGCTCTTCCGCCGGCTGGCGCCGCAGCCCGTCGACGCGGTCGACTTCTTCGAGTCGACCTATCCGCCGGGGGCGACCTCGACCGCGCAGCGCCGGTTCCTGCGCCACGACGGGATCGAGATCGGGACCGTCACGCTCGGCGAGCTCACCGTCGAGTTCGAGGACGAGACCGTGGTCCTCGCCGCGGGGGACGCGATCACGTTCCCCTGCGAGCGCGGCCACCGGATGATCAACCGCGGTGCCACGACGGCCGTCGCGACCTGGCTGATCGTCCACCGCTGACGCGGCCCGCGGGGCCGCCATCCCGGTATGGCACAGTGACAGCATTCCTCCACAGGGGGGAGGTGCCGGGTGCCTGTCCACATCCCTGGGGGATCCGGTCGGCGGGCCCGCCGCGATGTCGGTGCCGCCTGGTGTGCTGTGCGCCTCGAACGATTGGTGCGGAACATGGACGGACGACAGAACAGGCGAGACGACGACGAGTGCCCCCGCTGGTGCGCAGGGGAGCACGACGAGATCGAGTGCCCCGAGGAGCGGCTGCACCGCTCCCGGGCGCAGTCGCTCCCGCTCGTGCTCTGGTGCGGGGAGGGTGGGGCAGGCGAGCCCGTCGCCGCCGTCGTGCACGTCTCGCTGTGCCGGCCCGGCGGCCGGGGCGAGGAGCGGCTGCGCCTCGAATCCGACGGGCTCGGCGCGGTGGACCTCGATCTCAGCGCGGCGGCGCGGCTGGCGCGCGGCGTCGAGGCGACGCTGCGGCTACTCGGCTCCGGCGGAGCCGGATGAGCGGGGCGGGTTCGGCGGCAGCAGGTCGGAGAGCTCGATGTCGAGGGCCTCGCAGAGGGCGAAGAGCGTCTTCAGCTGCGGGTTCGCGGGCGAGCCCGGCTTCGACTCGCCCTTCTCGAACTTCTGGTAGGTGTAGCCCGCCAGTCCGGCGGCGTGGGCGATGCGCTCCTGGCTCTCGCCCTTGGCCATCCGGGCGCGGTGGAGGTTCGTGCCGAGCTCGCGGGCGTAGGTCATCCAGTCGCGTTCGGGGTCAGGTGTGGACATGCTCGCCAGCTTCGGAGAAGAATCGTCCGCGGTCACCCATACGCGCGTGGGTAATTGCCGATGGTCATACGTGCATGACCCTCGTCGAGGGGGGAGGGGTCTCGGAGGGGGCCGAGGGCCGTGGAGGGCTCCGAGACCAGCGCCTAAGATGGCCGGGTGCCAGTGAACCCCGACCTCACCGGGCGCGTCTTCGCGCCGACGGAGCCCTACCAGGTGGGCCGCGAGAAGGTGCGCGAGTTCGCGCGCGCCGTCTCCGCCGAGTCCCCTCTCCACCTCGACCCCGAGGCCGCGCGCCGTGCCGGCTACCGCGACGTCGTCGCCCCGCCGACCTTCGCCGTGGTGGTGCAGGAGTTCACCCTCGCCCAGCTGCTCGCCGCTCCGGACGCCGGCATCGACTTCAGCCGGGTCGTCCACGGCGACCAGCGCTTCAGCTACTCGCGCCCCATCGTCGCGGGCGACGAGCTGACCGCGACCCTCTCGGTCGCCGGCATCAAGCAGCTCGGCGCGCACTCGATGATCACCACGCAGTCGACCATGGTCGACGCCGACGGCGCCCACGTCGTCACCGCCCTGTCCACCCTCGTCGTCAGGGGAGACGAATGAGCGCCGAGCGCCCCGTCCTGTCCGAGCTCACCGTCGGCGACGTCGTCGGCGAGCGGCGCTTCCACCTCGAGCGCGGCTCGCTCGTGCGCTACGCCGGCGCCTCGGGCGACTTCAACCCGATCCACTACCGCGACGACGTCGCGGCCGAGGTCGGGCTGCCCGGCGTGCTCGCCCACGGCATGCTGACGATGGGCACCGCCGTGCAGGTCGTCGTCGACTGGGTCGGCGATCCCGGCCGTGTCGTCGACTACCAGGTCCGCTTCACGCGGCCCGTCGTCGTCGACCCGAAGGAGGGCGCCGAGCTCGACGTCGTCGCGAAGATCGGCGCGATCGACGCCGAGGCCGGGATCGCGCGCATCGACCTCGCCGTGACGTACGGCGGCCAGGCGGTGCTCGGCAAGGCGCAGGCGCGCGTCTCGCTGGCCTGATCCCGCACCGATGACGACACCCGCCCTCTCCACCCTCACCACGCTGCGCGTCGGGGGAGTCCCCGAGCGCCTGCTCGAGCCGGCCACCGAGGCCGAGCTGGTCGCCGCCCTCCGCGAGGTGTGGGCCGACGACGAGCCCTGGCTGCTGCTCGGCGGCGGCTCCAACCTCCTCGTCGGCGACGACGGAGTCGAGGGGACCGTGGTGCGCGTGCGCACGACCGGGATCGAGCGGCTCGAGACGGACCGGCCCGGCGCGGTCCACCTCCGCGTGCAGGCGGGCGAGTCGTGGGACGGCCTGGTCGCCGCGACCGTCGAGCGCGGCTGGGCGGGACTCGAGGCGCTCAGCGGCATCCCCGGGACGGTCGGCGCGTCGCCGGTGCAGAACATCGGCGCCTACGGCCAGGAGCTCTCCGACACCCTCGTCGCGGTCGACTTCCTCGACGAGGGCGCACAGGAGCCCGTGCGACTGACCGCCGCCGAGCTCGAGCTGGGCTATCGGACCTCCGCCGTCAAGCAGGGTCGACGCGGCGCCGTCCTCGCCGTCGAGTTCGCCCTCGAGGACGTCGGCGGAGCGGGTCTCGGTGCTCCCGTCGCCTACGGTCAGCTGGCCAGTGCGCTCGGCGTCGAGCTGGGCGACCGCGTGCCGCTGGCCGAGGTGCGCGCGAGCGTGCTGCGGCTGCGCGGCGCGAAGGGGATGGTGCTCGATCCGGAGGATCCGGACACCGCCAGCGCCGGCTCCTTCTTCACCAACCCGATCATCACCGTCGCGGCCGCGAGCGGACTGCCGCCGACCGCGCCGCGCTGGCCGGAGACGCCGGCGAGCGAGGCCCCGCTGGTGACCGCCCTCGCCGACGTCGAGGCGGGGGCGCCGATCCGGCTGCCCGCCCCGACTTCGCCCGACGCGCTGGTCAAGCTCAGCGCCGCCTGGCTCATCGAGCACGCCGGGATCGCCCGCGGCTTCTCGCTCCCGGGCTCGCGCGCCGCGGTGTCGAGCAAGCACACCCTCGCGCTCACGAACCGCGGCGGAGCGACCGCCGAGCAGATCGCCGAGCTCGCCCGCTACGTGCAGGGCCGCGTGCTCGCCGAGTTCGGCATCCTGCTGCACCCCGAGCCCGTGGTGGTCGGCACCACCGTGTGACTCCCCGCGCCATGGACCGCGCGGCGCGCGTCCCCGCCCTACGGGGAACGGTGGGTCTCGATACGCCTCTGCGGGGCTACTCGACCAGCATGGTGGGTGTCAGGCGTCGCGGCGGATCCAGCGGAAGGTGAGGCGGCTCGCGATCAGTCCCAGGACCAGCCAGATTCCGAGCGCGATCGCGACCCCGGTCAGGTCCCAGTCGCCGTTGACCTCGGCCTGCTCGAAGTCGGCCGGCAGGAAGACCGCCCGCATGCCCTGCGCGATCCACTTGAGCGGGAAGACGCTCGCGATCGTCTGCAGCCAGTCCGGCAGGGTCGTGAAGGAGAGGTAGGACCCCGAGACGAACTGCAGCACGAGCAGCGGTGGGACGATGACGGCCGTCGCGCTCTTCCCGGTGCGGGGGAGGGCGGAGACCGCGATGCCCAGGATCGCCGAGGTCGCCACTCCGGCCAGATAGATCCAGGCGAAGGTCGCCCAGCGACCGCCGTCGGTCGGCAGCGGCACCGAGAAGACGGTCGCGGCGACAGCGAGCAGCAGCGCCGTCTGCGCGACGCTCGTCACGAGCACCTGGCCGAACTTGCCGAGGAAGTAGCTCAGGACGGGCAGCGGTGCTCCGGCGAGGCGCTTGAGCGTGCCGTCGCCGCGCTCGACGGCGATGTCCACGCCGAGGTTCTGCACCCCGGAGAGCAGGATGCCCGCCGCCGCGAGTCCCGGCACGTAGTACTCGGCCATGCTGATGCCCGGGTCCTGCGGGTTCGCCTGCATCACCGCGCCGTCGCCGAACGCGACCGAGAAGATCGCGAGCAGCAGCACCGGGAAGAGGAAGGTGAAGAACACCTGGTCCGGCGCGCGGAAGTACGAGCGCACCTCGTAGCGCGCGCGGGCGGCGCCGAGCCGGAGGGTGCGGCCGACACCGGTGCGCAGCGCGGGGCGGGGGGCGGCGACGGCGCTCATGCCGGCTCTCCGATCACATCGAGGGCGGTGTCTCCGGCGCGGTCGTCGCGGATCAGGTCCAGGTAGATGTCCTCGAGGCTGGGCCGGAGGACCTCGAGGGCCGTCGGCTCGCCGAGGCGGGCGCTCAGCTCGGCGACGACGCGGGCCGGCTCCGGGGTGCGGAGGCGACGCTGCGCGCCGTCCTCCTGCCACTGGACGATCGGCACGCGGGCCTCGTCGCCGCCGATCTCGTCCATCCGCCCGATCGCGAGGAGGCGGCCGCCCGCGATGACCGCGGCCCGGTCGGCGAGGTGCGCGGCCTCGTCGAGGTAGTGCGTGGTGAGCAGGATGGTCGTGCCCTCGCTCTTGAGCAGCGCGACCAGGTCCCAGAACGCGTGCCGCGCCTCCGGGTCGAAGCCCGTCGTCGGCTCGTCGAGGAACACCAGCTCCGGACGGCCCACGATGCCCAGCGCCACGTCGACGCGGCGGCGCTGCCCGCCGGAGAGCTTGCCGATCCGCGAGCGCGCCTTCGCCGTGAGCCCGACCGCCTCGATCGTCTCGTCGACGTCGCGCGGGCTCGGGTAGAGGCTCGCGAAGTGGGCGATCTGCTCGCGGACCGTGGCGTTGCCCGATTCCCCGCTGGACTGCAGCACGATCCCGAGCCGCGACTTCCAGGCGAGGTCGCCGTGCCGCGGATCGACGCCGAGCACCGATGCCTCGCCGCCCGAGCGGTCGCGGTAGCCCTCGAGGATCTCGATCGTCGTCGACTTGCCGGCCCCGTTGGGCCCGAGCAGTGCGAACGTCTCGCCGCGCGCGATCTCGAAGGACACCCCGGTGAGGGCGGGCGCACCCCCATAGTCCTTCCGCAGATCGCGGACACGAACGGCGTCGTCAGGCGTCATCCCCCCAGCGTGCCCTGTCCCACCCCCCGAGCACAGTCATCCGCCCCCACAAGACGCCACTTGCGCCACCCCGACGGCGTGTCTTGCCTCCTAAGTGGCATCTCGCGAGCCCCCAGCCGCCGGACCGGACTCGATCCGGGAGGCGCGGCAGCAGGGTCGAGTGCAGCCGGCGATTCGCGTGCGAGCGAATCGTCGTGCGCGGACGCAGGACGCTCTGCGGAACGCACCCGTCTCAGGACGCCGACCGCGGCTGATCGACGACGAAGGAGGAGATCAGCTCAGAGGCACCGTGCAACCGGCGATTCGCGTGCGAGCGAATCGTCGTGCGTGGACGTACGACGCTCTGCGGAACGCACCCGTCTCAGGACGCCGACCGCGGCTGATCGACGACGAAGGAGGAGATCAGCTAACGGCACCGAACAGCGCTTGAAGGCGCTTCGCGCCTTCAAGCAGCGCGTCGTCGCCGAGCGCGTAGGAGAGGCGGAGGTAGCCGCTGGGTCCGAAGGCCTCGCCGGGGACCGTGGCGACCTCGGCCTTCTCGAGGATGAGGTCGGCGAGCTCCAGCGAGGTGGTGGGCGTGACGCCGTCCCACTCGCGGTTCAGCAGTCCGCGGACGTCCGGGTAGACGTAGAACGCGCCACCGGGGGTCGGGCAGTCGACACCGTCGATGGCGTTCAGCGCGTCGACGATGGTGCGGCGGCGGCGGTCGAAGGCGAGGCGCATCTCCTCGGCCGGCTCCTGCGGGCCGGTGAGGGCGGCGATCGCGGCGCGCTGCGAGATGTTGGAGACGTTGCTGGAGAGGTGCGACTGCAGGTTCGAGGCGCCCTTGATCGCGTCGGCGGGGCCGACCATCCAGCCCACGCGCCAGCCGGTCATCGCGTACGTCTTGGCGACTCCGTTGACGAGGATCGTGCGGTCGCGCAGGGCGGGGACGGCCTCGACGATCGAGGTGGCGCGGGTGAGCGGGCTCGCGTCGTCCTGGCCCTCGGCCGCGTACACCAGGTTCTGGTAGATCTCGTCGGCGATCACCCAGAGGCCGTGCTCCTCGGCCCACTCGCCGATCTCGCGGGTCTGCTCGGCGGAGTAGACCGCGCCGGTGGGGTTCGAGGGGGAGACGAAGAGGAGGACCTTGGTGCGCTCGGTGCGCGCCGCCTCGAGCTGCTCGACGGTGACGAGGTAGCCCTGGTCCGCGCCGGCGAAGACGTCGACCTGGACGCCGCCGGCCAGCTTGATCGCCTCGGGGTAGGTGGTCCAGTAGGGGGTCGGCACGAGCACCTCGTCGCCGTCGTCGAGCAGGGTCTGGAACGCCTGGTAGACGGCCTGCTTGCCGCCGTTGGTGACGACGACCTGCGACGCCTCGACGGCCCAGCCGGAGTCGCGCGCAGTCTTCTCGGCGATGGCCTCGCGGAGGTCGGGCAGACCGGCCGCCGGCGTGTACCGGTAGTTCCTCGGGTCGAGCACCGCGGCCGACGCGGCCTCGACGATGTGCTGCGGCGTGGTGAAGTCGGGCTCGCCCGCGGCGTAGGAGATCACCGGCCGCCCCTGGGCCTGGAGGGCCTTCGCCTTCGCGTCGACCTTGAGGGTCGCGGACTCGGCGATGGCGGCGATGCGGGCGGAGATGCGCGTGGTGGAGGACACGACGGCCAGCGTATCGCGCGGGCGCGGGGGCCTCCAGGCGACGGGTCGCGCCCGGCTGGACACGTCCAGCGGGTCCACGTACACTCGTCTGCGGTAGTCGAACGCTGCCAGGATTCACAGCGCCCGAGGCGGTTGCTGAGGCTCCCGAAGACGTTCGACTCCTCCTCGGATGCTCGCAACGGCATCCATAGGGCGGTGGCTCAATTGGTAGAGCAGCGGTCTCCAAAACCGCAGGTTGCAGGTTCGAGCCCTGTCCGCCCTGCACATCGATGCCCGTCGCTCGCGGTCCCCGCGATGCAGCGGTCATCGGTCCAGGACCGCCCACGGGCGGTCGGCCACACCGGAGGTTCCGGTGCGGGAAAGGTGCGTGCAGGTGGCCGGGAAAGCAGTCGACGAGCCGAGCGAGGACGTCGTCGCGATCGCCAATCAGCAGCGCGAGGCGCGGCGCAGTCCGTTCGCGCGCATCGCCCTCTTCATCCGGCAGGTCATCGCCGAGCTGAAGAAGGTCGTCACGCCGACGCGCAAGGAGCTCGGCAACTACGTCGTCGTGGTCCTGATCTTCGTCGTGATCATGATGGCGCTGGTGTCGCTGCTGGACTGGGTGTTCGCGCTCGCCGTGACCTACGTGTTCGGCACACCGGCGTCCTGACCCCCGCCACCCGACCCGGGAGCGTCCCGTCCGCAGGAGCGGGGGACGCCGACGGCAGCGGCACGCGAATCCCGACGGGACGCGGCCGATCGATCGAGAGAGAGTTACGAGTGTCTGACAGAAACCGCGACGACGTCGACTGGGCCACCGCCGCCGAGCAGTCGTCCGAGGTCGACGAGGTTCAGGAGGGCGACACCCAGATCCAGGCTGAGGACGCCGTCGAGCCCGCCGAGGAGGGCGCCCTGAGCGTCATCGACGAGAACGAGTCCGAGGACGACCTCGCGTCGGACCTCGAGGCCGCGCTCGACGCGATCGGCTCCGTGGACGACCCCGAGGCCGACTCGGCCGTCGACGAGGCCGCGCACATCGACACCGTCGAGGAGGCCGAAGCGGCCCTCGAGGCCGTCGAGGACGAGGCCGAGGTCGCCGCGGAGGACGCGGAGGCCGAGGGCGAGGACCTCGCCGACATCGACCCGTACGAGGCGTTCCGCGCCGAGCTGCGCGGCAAGATGGGCAAGTGGTATGTCATCCACTCCTACGCGGGCTTCGAGAAGCGCGTGAAGTCGAACATCGAGAACCGCAAGGTCTCCCTCGAGGCCGAGGACTACATCTTCGAGGTCCAGGTCCCGATGGAGGACGTGGTCGAGATCAAGAACGGCCAGCGCAAGATGGTCACCCGCGTGCGCATCCCCGGCTACGTGCTGGTGCGCATGGACCTCAACGAGGACTCGTGGTCGGTCGTCCGCCACACTCCGGGCGTCACCGGCTTCGTGGGCAACGCCCACAACCCGACGCCGCTGCGCTTCGAGGAGGCCTTCACGATGCTGAAGAGCCTGGTCGAGATCAAGGAGGTCGCGCCGTCCAAGACGGCCGGCGTCAAGGGTCAGAAGCAGGCGCAGCGCGTGCTGCCCGCCGAGGTCGACTTCGAGATCGGCGAGACCATCACGATCAAGGAGGGCTCGTTCGCGGGTCTTCCCGGCTCGATCAGCGAGATCAAGCCCGAGAGCGGCAAGCTCACGGTCCTCGTCTCGCTCTTCGAGCGCGAGACCCCGGTCGAGCTCTCGTTCGACCAGGTCACCAAGCTCTGACGACGGACCCCCGTCCGGCCGAGGCCCTTCCCGCACTGTCGGGGAGGGCCTCCGCCGTGTAAGCTCGTACGGGTTTTCGTGTCGGCGCCCGTCCGCGTGCGCGCCGACCGACCCTCCTCCACCGCGATCCGGCTCCGTCGGATGCGCGGGAGAGCGGCCGGGAGCCCCCGACCGCTCGAACCCTGAGAAAAGGAATCCTGAATGGCCCCCAAGAAGAAGGTCACCGGCCTGATCAAGCTCCAGATCAAGGCGGGCGCCGCGAACCCGGCCCCCCCGATCGGTCCGGCGCTCGGTCAGCACGGCGTCAACATCATGGAGTTCTGCAAGGCGTACAACGCGCAGACCGAGTCGCAGCGCGGCAACGTCATCCCCGTCGAGATCACCGTCTACGAGGACCGCTCGTTCACCTTCATCCTGAAGACCCCGCCCGCGGCGGAGCTCATCAAGAAGGCCGCCGGCGTCGCCAAGGGCTCGTCGACCCCGCACACCGTGAAGGTCGCGAAGCTCACCATGGCGCAGGTCCGCGAGATCGCCGAGGCCAAGCAGGCCGACCTGAATGCGAACGACATCGAGGCCGCCTCGAAGATCATCGCGGGCACCGCTCGGTCGATGGGCATCACGGTCGAGGGCTAGTCCCTCCGCCTTTCCAGAACTCACACCGTGGGAGAGCCCGCCAGGCTCTAGAACCACATTCTCGTTTCAAGGAGAAACAACATGGCACAGAAGTCGAAGGCCTACCGGGCCGCCGCCGCCAAGCTCGAAGAGGGCAAGTTCTACACCGCCGACGAGGCCGTCGCGCTCGCGCGCGAGACCGGCTCCGCGAAGTTCAACAGCACCGTCGAGGTCGCGCTCAAGCTCGGGGTCGACCCGCGCAAGGCCGACCAGATGGTCCGCGGCACGGTCATCCTGCCGCACGGCACGGGCAAGACCGCCCGCGTCATCGTGTTCGCGACCGGTCCGGCCGCTGAGGCCGCGATCGCCGCGGGCGCCGACGAGGTCGGCGGCGCCGAGCTCATCGAGAAGGTCGCCGGCGGCTACACCTCGTTCGACTCCGCGGTCTCGACCCCGGAGCTCATGGGCCAGGTCGGCCGTCTCGGAAAGGTGCTCGGCCCCCGCGGCCTCATGCCCAACCCGAAGACCGGCACCGTGACCCCGGACGTGGCTCGCGCCGTGACCGAGATCAAGGGCGGAAAGATCGAGTTCCGCGTCGACAAGCACGCCAACGTGCACCTCGTCGTCGGCAAGGCCGCTTTCACGGAGGAGCAGCTCCAGGAGAACTTCAAGACGGCTCTCGACGAGATCGTCCGCCTGAAGCCGTCCTCCTCGAAGGGCCGCTACATCCAGAAGGCCGCCGTCTCGACGACCTTCGGCCCCGGCATCCCGCTGGACGTCAACGTCCTGGCCTGAGCCTCGGCACAGCACTGAGCTGCGCAAGCAGTGACGGGAGGGGATCCGCTTCGGCGGGTCCCCTCCTTCGTCGTTCCAGCGGCGCCGCGTGCGCCGGGCATACTGAACGGCGTGTCCGACTCCCTCCCCCCGAGCATCGACCCCGTGACCGTCCGCCGCGCCTCTGCCGCTGACGCCGGGGAGCTCGCCGCCGTCGCCGCCGCGACCTTCCCGCTCGCCTGCCCGCCGCACGTCACCGAGGAGGCGAAGGCGGACTTCATCCGGACCGTGCTGTCGGTCGAGCGCTTCCGCGGCTACCTCGCCGATCCCGGCCGCGTACTGTTCCTGGCGGAGGACGACTCCGGGGCGCTCGGCTACACGATGCTCGTGCGGGGCGAGCCGTCCGACCCCGAGGCGGCGGTCGCGGTCACGGTCCGGCCGACGATCGAGCTGAGCAAGTGCTACGCGCTGCCCGACCGGCACGGCTCGGGGATCGCGGCGCGGCTGATGGCCGCGACCCTCGACGAGGCGCGCGCGATCGGCGCCCTCAGTGTCTGGCTCGGCGTGAACCAGGAGAACGAGCGCGCACGCCGCTTCTACGCGAAGCACGGCTTCGCGCCCGTCGGCGTCCGGCACTTCCTCGTCGGCGGCCGCCTCGAGGAGGACTTCGTCCTCGAGCGCCCCCTGCCCTGACGCCGTGCTCCCCTTCGCGAGATGCCACTTGTGCACGCCCGACACGGCGTGTCGCGTGCACAAGTGGCATCTCGCGGGAGGGGAGGGGGGTCAGCCCTCGGCGACGGTGAGGACGAGCTTGCCGCGGGTGTGGCCGGTCTCGAGCTGCGCGTGCGCGGCGCCGGCGGCGGAGAGCGGGTAGACGCCGTCGATGAAGACGCGGACGTCGCCGGACTCCAGCAGACGGGAGACGACGCCGAGCGTGGCGCCGTCGGGGGCGACGCGGAAGGTGGAGGCCCGAACTCCCGCGGCGGCCGCCTCCTCGAAGAACTCCGGCCAGCTGCCGGTCGGCGCGTTGACGATCAGCCCACCGGGGCGCAGCACCGACAGTGAGCGGGAGCCCGTGCTGTCGTGCACGTTGCCGACGAGGTCGATCACCACGTCGACGCCGGACAGCAGCTCGTCGAAGCGCTCGGTGGTGTGGTCGATGACCTGGTCGGCGCCGAGCTCACGCAGCCATTGCAGGTTGCGGGTCGAGCCGGTCGCGATCACCGACGCACCGAAGTAGGCGGCGAACTGCACGGCGAAGTGCCCGACGCCGCCCGACCCGGCGTGGATCAGGATCCGCTGGCCCTCGTGCGCCTTCGCCAGCTCGACGACCATGCCCCAGGCGGTCAGCGCGGCGAGCGGCACCCCCGCCGCCTCGACGTGCGAGAGCGTCGACGGCTTGCGGGCCAGGGAGACGCTCGGGACGCTGACGTACTCGGCGTAGGAGCCGGAGTAGCGCGGCACCATCACGAAGCCGTAGACCTCGTCACCGGGGCGCAGCGGGTGCGCCGGGTAGGGGCTCGAGACGACGATGCCGGAGAAGTCGTGGCCGAGCACCGCCGGGTAGGAGGGGATCTGCGCGGCGACTCCCTTGCCCGCTCGCGTCTTCACGTCGAGCGGGTTCACTCCCGCCGCGATCACCTTGACGGCGAACTCGGCGTTGATCGCGGTCGGCGTGGGCACCGTCGCCAGGTGGAGGACCGAGCAGTCGCCCGGGGCGTCGATGACCGCCGCCGTCATCGTCTCGGGGAGCACCACCTCCTCCGGGATGTCGCCGATCGCGAGGCCGTGGCCGAGCGCGCTGTTGTGCATCATCGCCCTTTCCTGATCCGGCGCCGGTGGTCCTTCGAGCAGGCGGGAGGCGGCTGTCCGCCCCGACCGACCCCGCTTCCGCGCGCCGCGTTCAGTCAAGCCCGGTAATGAGTCCGGGCTGTTTCGGCGGTGTCACCCCTCGGAGAAGAAAGCCCTCTTGTCCCCCGTGCGGGAGGGGTGGGCGCCCGGTCGTCTCCTGAGTGGCGCTCCAGGTGCGGTCTGGCACGATGAGGGGGTGCGACGACGAGCGAACGGCCCCCTTCTCGTGGTCGGGGCGCTCCTGGTCCTCGCGGGGCTTGCTTTGCTGCTGGCCGCGCGGTTCAGCATCGGCACGAGCCGCTGGGTCTACGTCAGCGAGATGGGCGCGCCGGACCTGCCGACCGCAGGCACCTTCCGCATCGCCCTGCTGCTGGTCGCGGCGGGCGGCGTCGCGATCGCGATCGGGGCGCGAGCGGTGCGGACGCGGCTGCTGCCCGGCTTCCGGCCGGCGCTGGCGATCCTCCTCGCGGCTCTCTGCTTCGCACTCGCCTCGCAGGTGACCTGCTCGGCGGGCTGCCCGCTCCCGGTGGGGCCGCGGTTCAGCTGGCAGGATCTGATCCACACCTCCGCCGCGGTGCTCGGCTTCTCTGCGGCCTGCCTGGCGATGCTGCAGCTCGCGACCGCGCGGGAGCGGCCGGGGGTCGCCAGGCTGTCGCTGGTCGCGGGCATCGCGGTGGCCCTGGTCGCAGGGACCGGCGCGATCTTCTCGCTGCTGCGGCTGTGGCTGGGAGTCGGCGGCACCCTCGAGTTCGTCGCGACGGCGATCGCGGTGCTCTGGCTGGCCGTCGTCGGGCTCGTCCTCGCTGGCGAGGAGTTCAAGGGTGGGCGGGCGGGCGAGGAGTTCCGGGCGGCCGCGACCGGCCGGGAGCTCAGCGACCGAGCCACTCCCGGACGTGACCGCGGATCCGCTCCTGCTGCTGCGACAGACCTGCGTCCCGCGACGGGACCTGCTCGAGGTCTGCGTCCGGAAGAGCCCTAGCCCACTGCTCGGCGACCGCGACCGGGTGCACCGGGTCGCGGTCGGCCGCGATCACGAGCGTGCGCGCGATGACCTCGCCGAGCTCGCCGGAGTCGCGGTAGGCGGCGTTCCGCGGGATCTCGGCCAGGCGGACCGCGCGCTCCTGGGCCTGCGGCGAGCGGAACTGCAGGCAGAGCGCCTCCGCCGACGCGGGCGACACCTGGGCCGCGCGCTCGAAGAGGCCGGAGGCGCGGAAGAGCCGCTCGCCGCGCTTGGCGCCGTGGTCGTGCAGCAGCTGCGCGATGACAGGGAAGACCGTGAGGTTGTCCGGCAGCGGCTCCGCGGTGAAGGCGGGGCGGACGAACACGGCCCGGTCGATCGGCAGGACCTTCCTGCTGGCGAGCCGCAGGGCGATCGCGGCGCCCATCGAGATGCCGAGGACGGTGAGCGGCTTGTGCGCGGCTCCGGCCCGGATCACGTGCTCGGTCACCTCGTCCGCCAGGGCGTCGAGCGAGAAGTCGGCCGCGCCGCCGATCAGCTCGGAGGCGCCGTGGGCCCGGACGTCCGGCGCAATGACCTCGGTGCCGGCCGGCAGGGCCGCGCGCAGGAGGCCGAGCGGCTGGGAGCGGTCGCCGCCCAGGCCGTGCAGGAGCAGGGCGGTCATCGCCGGCCCGCGCGCGTTCTCTCGTGCAGCTCGGCCATCAGCATGCCGGCGAGGCGGACCAGCACGTGGATCTCGTCCTCGTCGCGGTCGACCCAGCGGAACTCGGGGACGGCGTCGATCGGGACGAAGTCGCGGTGCTGCTCCCAGACGACGAGAGTGCGCTCGGCGCCGAGGACGTACTGCTGCCAGAAGACCTGGCGCAGGTAGTGGCGCGGGATGCTGCGCCACTGCTTCGAGGTCGTCTTGATCTCGCAGAGCTCGAGGCGGCCGTCCTCGCGGAGGCCGATGCCGTCGGGCGTGGCCAGGTGGCGGCGCTCCTGACTCGCATGGAAGAGGGTGCTGCTCGGCTCGATCGCGTGCTCGCGGAGCACCCAGGCGGCGATCTCCGGCTCGCGGGCGCGGCCGTGGTCGGTGAAGGCGTTGCCGCTGAAGCTCGAGCCGTAGAGCTTGTCGAGCGCGGCGCGGTCGATGGCCGCGGGGGAGGACAGGCGCGCGACGTCGGTCGCGGTGATGCCCCGCGAGCGGGCGCGCAGCCAGGCGACGCGGTCGGAGGAGTCGGCGACGACCCGGCGGAGGTGCGGCGGCTTCGCGTCCACGAAGACGGGTTGCGTCTCCCAGGGGAACGAGAGCTGCAGATCGGGCACCGATTCATTCTCTGCCTGTCGGGCCGTCCTGCCCAACCGGCACGCCGTCGGCGGGGGGAGGTCGGCGCGGGTGCGGGCCGGGTCAGGCGCTGAGGAAGGCGTCGACCTCGGCGGGGGAGAGCAGGTGGCGGCGGACCATCAGGGCGGCGCCGCGGACGCCGCCGCCGGTGTCGCCGGAGGCCTGCACGATGTCGAGGGCGCGGGTCGCCAGGGGGAGGGAGCGGCGGTAGACCACCTCGCGGACGCCGGCGAGGACCTCGTGGCTCGCCTCCGCGATGCTGCCGCCGATGACGATGACGGAGGGGTTGAGCAGGTTGACGCAGGTCGCGAGCACCTCGCCGAGGTCGCGGCCGGCGGCGCGGGTCAGCTCGACGGTGGTCGGCTCGCCGGCGGTGAGCAGGGCGACGACGTCGGAGGTCCGGGCGACCGGGAGGCCGGCGGCGGTGTGCAGGCCTGCGGCGGTGAGGCGGCGGGCGATGGCCGAGCCGCTCGCGATCGCCTCGAGGTCGGCCTCGCCGCGGTCGCCGGGCACCTGCACGTGGCCGAGGTCGCCCGCCGCGCCGAGGGCACCGCGCTGCAGGGCGCCGCCGCTGACGATGCCGGCGCCGATGCCGGTGGAGACCTTCACGTAGAGGAGGTCGTCGACGTCGGCGTAGTGCGCGGCGTGCTCGCCGAGCGCGAGCAGGTTCACGTCGTTGTCGACGAGGACGGGGACGGCGAGGCGGCGGCCGACCGCGGCGGGGATGTCGAAGCGGTCCCAGCCGGGCATGATCGGCGGCTTCACCGGGCGGCCGGTCGCGTGCTCGACCGGGCCGGGGACGCCGACGCCGACGCCCGCGAGCGGACCGGCGCCGGGGGTCTGCGCGAGCAGCGCGTCGGCGACGTCGAGGGCGTGGCCGAGGACGACCTGCGGGCCGTCGGCGATCGCGATCGCCTCGCGCCGCTCGGCCAGGACGCGGCCGTCGAGGTCCGTCAGGGCGACGGTGGCGTGCGCGGCACCGAAGTCGATGACGAGGAGGCTGCGCGCGCGGGCGTCGAAGGCGACGCGGCCGGCCGGGCGCCCGCCGGAGGAGGGGGCGTCGTCGCGGCGGGCGACGAGACCCGTCGCGATCAGCGCGTCGAGCTGCGCGGACACGGCGGCGCGGGGCAGGCCGGTCTCGGCGACGACGTCGGCCCGGGTGCGCGGCGCTCCGTCGGCGAGGAGGAGCAGCAGCTCGCCCACCGCGCTGATCGAGGAGCGGCGGCGCGGGGACATGGCTGGAGTCAACCACAGGGGGGTCGGCTTCTGCGCGTCGGGAGCACGCTTTCCCGCGCCGCGGCCCAGGGTTTTGCTTGGCGGGAAGCAAAAGTCCGCGTAGGGTCGGGGGACCAATGTTCGACGTCGATCAGGAGCACCCCCCGGTGGCCACACCCTCAGACCTCTCCGTCCAGCTCTACTCGGTCCGCGACGCGCTCGCGGAGGACCTGCCGGCCGCGCTGGACCGGCTCGCCGGACTCGGCTTCGCGAAGGTCGAGCTGTTCGACCTGGTGAACCGCGCCGACGCGTACCGCTCCGCCCTCCCGGCCGCCGGCCTCACGGCGCCGAGCGCGCACGCCCGGCTGCTCGAGACCGGGGCGCCGGTCGAGGAGATCCTCGACCTCGCCGCCTCGCTCGGGGTGCAGACCGTGATCGATCCGATGGTCGACCCGGAGCGCTGGACCAGCGCCGACGGCGTGAAGGCCATCGCCGACGAGCTCAACGGGCTCGTCGACTCCGCCGCCTCGCGCGGGTTGGTGCTGGGCTACCACAACCACGCCTTCGAGTTCGAGAACCGCGTCGACGGCCGCACCGCCTTCGAGCACCTCGCGGGCCTGCTCGACCCGCGCATCGTCCTCGAGCTGGACACCTACTGGGCCGCGGTCGGCGGTGACGACCCGGTCGAGGTGCTCGGCCGCCTCGGTGATCGCGTGCAGTTCCTGCACGTGAAGGACGGGCCGATCTCGAAGGAGACGTCCGAGCAGCTGCCCGCGGGCGAGGGGGCGATGGACGTCCCGGCGATCCTCGCCGCCGCCCCGCAGGCCCTGGCCGTCCTCGAGTTCGACGCCTACGCGGGCGACGTCTTCGAGGGCCTCGCCTCCGGCCTCCGCTACGTCTCGGAGCTCGGCGCATGAGCGGCGCGGGGCGCGTCGGCGTCGGCGTCATCGGCGCCGGCAACATCAGCACGCAGTACCTGACCAACCTCACCGTCTTCCCCGACCTCGAGGTCCTCTTCGTCGCGGATATCGACCTCGACCGCGCGAAGGCGCAGGCGGAGGCGTTCGGCGTGCCGGCCTCGGGCACGGTGGACGAGCTGCTCGCGCACCCCGGCATCGAGATCGTGGTGAACCTCACGATCCCGGCCGCGCACGTCGAGGTGGCGCGCAAGGCCGTCGAGGCGGGCAAGCACGTCTGGACCGAGAAGCCGTTCTCGCTCGACCGCGACAGCGGCGTCGAGCTGCTCGCGCTCGCGAAGGAGAAGGGGCTGCGCGTCGCGACGGCGCCCGACACGTTCCTCGGCGCCGGCCTGCAGACCGCTCAGCGCCTCATCGAGGGCGGAGCCATCGGCACACCGCTCTCGGCGATCACGCTCTTCCAGGGCCCCGGCCCCGAGGGCTGGCACCCGAACCCCGAGTTCTTCTTCACCACCGGCGGCGGCCCGCTGCTGGACATGGGGCCGTACTACATCACGACCCTCGTGCAGAACCTCGGCCCGGTCGAGAGCGTGACCGCGGTCTCCTCGCAGGCGCGGGCGACCCGCACGGTCGGCTCCGGCCCGCGCGAGGGCACCGAGTTCCCCGTGACGATCCCGACGCACATCGGCGGGCTCCTGCGCTTCGAGTCCGGCGCCTCGGCGCAGGGCGTCTGGAGCTTCGAGTCGAGCCTGCCGCGGATGGGCTTCGTCGAGATCAACGGCTCGGAGGGCACCCTCGTGCTCCCCGACCCGAACATGCACGACGGCGAGCTGACGCTGTACCGGCGCGGCGAGTCCGAGCCGGAGGTCGTGCAGGCGACCGGCTCGACCGCCTCGCGCGGCACCGGCGTGCTCGAGCTCGCGCGCGCGATCCGCACCGACCGTCCCGAGGCGGCCTCGGGCGATCTGGCCTACCACGTGACCGACGTGATGCTGTCGCTGCTCGAGGCCGCCGAGACCGGCGAGAAGGTGCTCGTCGAGAGCACCGTCGCGCCGCGCCCCGCTCTGCCCGAGGACTGGGACCCGAGCGAAGCGACACTCGTCTGATGGGCGGACCCCTGCGGGTCGGCGTGCTCGGCGGCGGCTTCATGGCCGCCGTGCACAGCCGGGCGGCCCGCAGTGCGGGCGCGGTGCTCGCGGGCATCGCCTCCTCCAGCCCGGCGAAGGGCGAGCGGGCGGCCGGCGAGCTCGGCTTCGAGGTCGCCCACGACGATGCGCGCGCGCTGATCGAGGACGACTCGATCGACGTGGTGCACGTCTGCACGCCGAACGGGACGCACGCCGAGCTCGCCCTCGCGGCGATCGCGGCGGGCAAGCACGTGGTCTGCGAGAAGCCGCTCGCGGCGACGACGGCGGAGGCGACCGCGCTCGTCGAGGCCGCCGCGGAGGCCGGAGTGGTCGCCACCGTGCCGTTCGCCTACCGGTTCCACCCGATGGTGCGCGAGGCGCGGGCGCGGGTCGCGGCCGGTGAGACCGGGCGGCTCGTGACGGTGCGCGGGAGCTATCTGCAGGACTGGCTGCTCGGCGCCTCCGACGACAACTGGCGCGTCGACCCGGCGGCGGGCGGGCGCTCCCGCGCCTTCGCCGACATCGGCTCGCACCTGGTCGATCTGCTCGAGTTCGTGACCGGCGAGCGGATCGCGGCGCTCGCCTCGCTCACGAGCACCGTGCACGCCGAGCGCGGCGGCCGTCGGGTCGAGACGGAGGACGCGGCCGGGGTGATCGTCCGCCTCGCGGGCGGCGCCGTCGGCACGCTGCTCGTCTCGCAGGTGACCGCCGGGCACCGCAACGAGCTGGTGCTCGAGGTCTCGGGGCTCGAGGAGTCGCTGCGGTTCGAGCAGGAGCTGCCCGAGACGCTGTGGGTCGGGCGGCGCGACAGCGCGACGCTCGTTCCGCGCGACGGGTCGATCCTGCGCCCGGATGCGGCGCGGCTCTCGATCGTGCCGAGCGGGCATCCGATGGGCTACCAGGACGCGTTCACCGCGTTCGCCCGGGACACCTACGCCGCCGTCGCGGGTGCCGAGGTCGAGGGTCTGCCGACCTTCGCGGACGGCCTGCGCGCCGCCCGCATCACCGACGCCGTCCTCGACGCCTCGGCGGCGGGCGCCTGGGTGGACGTGCCGGCCTAGCCCCCTCCGCGAGATGCCACTTGTGCACGCCTTTCACGGCGTGTCGCGTGCACAAGTGGCATCTAGCGGGAGTCCGGCTTACGCGGACTCGGCGTCCTTGGCGGCGCGCTCGGACTTGAGGCGGGCCTGCTCGCGGCGGACCTCGGCGTAGGAGTTCTGCTCGACGCGGAGCCACTCGGGGACCTCGTCGAGGAGGGCCTGGATCTGCTCGGTGGTCAGCGCCTCGTCGATGCCGCCGCGGGCGAGGCCCGAGATCGAGACGTTCAGGCGCGAGGCGATGACCGGGCGCGGATGCGGGCCGGTCTCGCGGAGCGTCGTCAGCCACTCGGGCGGGTTCGCGACGAGATCGTCGTACTGCTCGCGGGTGATCGCCGACTCCTGGAACTCCTCCGGAGTCGCGGGGAGGAAGATCTGGAGCTTCTTCGCCGCGGTCGCAGCCTTCATCGTCTGTGTCGCCTTGGCCATGCGGCAACCCTACCGGTGGGCGCGCAGGACCTACCCTGGACGGATGAGCGACGAGCCGGACCCCCGCGAGCAGCCGGCACCCCGCGAGGACGCGGTCGGCCTGGACGACGGGGCCGATGCCGCTGAGGCGGACCTGGAGACGCCGGAGACGGACGACGCGGACCCGGAGGGCGCCGAGCCGGACGACGTCGAGCCGGAAGGTCCCGCGCTTCTGATCGCCCTGGTGCCCGGCGTCACGCCGACCAAGTGGACCCGGGTCTGGTCCGAGCGCCGCCCCGACCTGCGGCTCCGCGTGCTCCCGATCGCGGAGAGCGAGCAGGAGGAGGTGCTGCGCGACGGCCGCGCGCAGATCGTCTTCGTGCGCGGGGACCTGCGCAGCGACTCCGTCAGCTCGATCCTGCTCTACGAGGAGCAGCCCGTCGCGATCCTGCCCCGGGACCACCCGTTCGCGGACGCCGAGGAGATGGACGTCGCCGACCTCGCCGACGAGCACCTGCTGCAGGAGCCGGAGACGGTGCCGGAGTGGGCGGCGCTCGCCGCGGAGATCGCGGACGGGACCCGCCGGGCGCTGCCGCGGATGGCCGGCCTCGACGACGCCGTCGAGCAGGTCGCCGCAGGAGTCGGCGTGCTGATCGTGCCGCAGTCGGTCGCCCGCGTGCACAGCCGGAAGGACGTGCGGGTCGTCCCCGTCACCGGCGTCGCGCCCACCAGCATCCGCCTCGCCTGGGCGACCGAGGACAAGACCGACGACGTCGAGGACTTCATCGGCGTGGTCCGCGGCCGCAGCGCGAACACGACGCGCGGCACAGCGGCGACGCCGAAGGTCGAGTCGCGGGCGAAGGCGGCGAAGGCGAAGGCCCGCGAGGCGCGGGAGAAGCTGGAGAAGGCCGGCGGCGGGAAGAAGAAGCCCGCCCGCCCCGGCGGTACCGCGCGGCCGGCTGTGCGGCGGACCCGGAAGCCCCGTGGGCGCTGAGCTCGACGGGGTTCCGCGCTGGAGCCTCCGGGCGGGGCGGCTCGACGACGCCCCGGTGATCGCCGAGCTGCGCGCCGTCGTGATGCGGCCCGACCTCGAGCGGCTCGACCGCTACGACGAGCACCGGGTGCGGCACCGCTTCCTGGACGGCTACCGGCCCGAGCACACCCGCGTGATCGAGGCGGATGGCCAGGTCGTCGGCTGCATCGCGTCGCGCCTCGAGGACGACGCGGTCTGGATCGAGCACTTCTACCTCGCGACCGCCGCGCAGGGGCGCGGGATCGGCGGGGCGGTCCTCCGGCGGGTGATGCTCGAGGACGGGCGCGCCGACCGGCCCTTCCGCCTCGACGTGCTGCGGGGGAGCGCCGCACGCCGGCTCTACGAGCGGCACGGCTTCCGCTTGGAGCGGCCCGAGGGGGAGTGGGACGAGATCCTGGTGGCGCCGCCGCTCGCTGCTGCCGTGGGCTGACCGCGACTCCGGAGCACCTCCGGCTCGCGGAACCGGTTCCGGCTCGCGGGAATCGGCCGTTTCGACGAGCCGGACGAGGTTCCGCGTGCCGGAGGTCCATCGGTGGGCCCGCTCCCGGCCGGCGGGGCTAGGGTGCGCAGATGCCCACGAGCGATGAGACCTGGACCCTGGCCGACCACGATGTACCGGTGTACTGCAGCGGAGAGGGCGGGCGCGTCCTGATCCTGATCCACGAGGTGTGGGGGGTCGACGGCCACATCCGCTCGGTCGCCGACCGGTACGCGGCCGAGGGCTTCCAGGTCGTCGCGCCCGAGCTGCTCGCCGACAGCGGTCTGCTCGAGCAGCTCGAGACCGAGCAGCGCGCGGACTACGACCACCCGGTCCGCCGGCTGCCGCGCCAGGTGGAGCTGCGGACGTTCTTCGCCCCGGTGTTCACACCGCAGCACGCGGTGCGGACGATTGCGATCCTCCGGGCGCTGGTCGAGCGGCTCCTGCGCGAGGAGGGGACGACGAGCGTCTCCGTCACCGGCTTCTGCTACGGCGGCACCTTCAGCTGGGCCCTCGCGCTCGCGGAGCCGCGCGTGGCCGCGGCCGTGCCGTTCTACGGGCACAACACCGCCTCGGCGGAGGAGCTCGGCTCGCTGCGCGTGCCGGTCCTCGCGTTCTACGGCGAGCAGGACGAACCGCTGATGGCGCAGGTCCCCGGGATCCGCGAGGCGACCGCGGGCAAGGACGTGGAGATCGTCGTGTATCCGGGAGCCGGGCACGCGTTCTTCAACGACGCGAACGAGGGCATGTACCGGGCGGATGCGGCGACGGACGCGTGGCCGCGTGCGCTGGCGTTCCTGCGGGAGCACGCGGGCTGAGGCGGGGCCTCAGCGGGAGGCGCGGCCGACCGAGGAGCAGGCGCTTTCTGCTGGTCGAGTAGCGCGCAGCGCGTATCGAGACCCGCTGTTCGAACGGTGGTGGATCTCGATACGCCCGCTGCGCGGGCTACTCGATCAGCATGGCTGTGCTGCCTGCTGCCTGCAGCTCCTCGATCAGCATGGGCTCACGCGACGTCGCGGACGTGGCCGTTCTTGAGGTGTAGGCGGCGCTGGGCGCGGCGGGCGACGGCGGAGTCGTGGGTGACGATGACGAGGGTGAGGCCGAGGTCCTTCCAGAGGGTCTCGAGCAGGGTCATGATGTCGTCGCGGGTGTCCTCGTCGAGGGCGCCGGTCGGCTCGTCGGCGAGGAGCACCGTCGGGTTCTTGACCAGTGCGCGGGCGATCGCGACGCGCTGCTGCTGACCGCCGGAGAGCTCGGTGGGCAGGTGGTCGAGCCGGTCGGCGAGGCCGACGGAGGCGAGGGCCGCCTTCGCCCGCTCGGCCCGCTCCGCCCGGGGGACGCGCTGGGGAGCGAGCGCCGTCTCGACGTTCTCGAGCGCGGTGAGCGTCGGGATCAGATTGAAGCTCTGGAAGACGATCCCCACCTCCCGCGCCCGGATCGAGGCGAGACGCGCGTCGCCCGCCGAGGAGATCTCGTGCTCGCCGAGGACGACGGTGCCCGAGGTGGGGCGGTCGAGGGCGCCGAGCATCTGCAGCAGCGTCGACTTGCCGCCGCCGGTCGGGCCCTGGATCGCGACCATCTGCCCGTCCGGGATGGTGAGGGTGACGTCCTTCAGCGCGGTGACCGTCGTCTTCGCTCCGTCGTAGCTCTTGGTGACGTTCGTGAGGGTGTACATGCGGGTGTCCTTCCGGGGACGAGGAGACGAGGAGACGAGGAGGTCAGCCGACCGAGCGGAGCGCGGCCGCGGGGCGCAGACGCGAGGCGCGCCAGCCGCCGAGGGCTCCGGCGAGCAGCCCGCCGAGGACGGCGAGGCCGACCGCGAGCAGGATCACCGGCACGGTGACGGGGAGCGAGAGCGCCACCTCGGTGGCCGCGGCGGTCTGCGCGGCGCCGGGGCCGCCTCCGCCGAAGCCGCCGCCGGGACCGCCGGCACCCATCGCCGAGGTGGTGGTGGAGGTGCCCGAGAGGGTGGGCGCGATCAGATTCACGATCGTGACGCCGACGAGCCCGAGGACGATGCCCGCGGCGCCGCCGATCAGCCCCTGGACGACGGACTCGCCGGCCACCTGGCGGACGATCGCGCCGTTGCTCCAGCCGATGGCCTTGAGCGTGCCGAACTCGCGGGTGCGCCGGGTGACGCCCGAGACGGTGAACAGGATCGCGATCAGGAACGCGGCGGCGAGGACCAGCAGCGAGAGCCAGGTGCCGAGGTTCGCCACGAGGCTGCCCGCGGTGGAGAGCGAGCCGGAGACGCTCGAGGCGAGGTCGGCCTGCGTCGAGACGGTCGCGTCGGGCAGCGCGGTCTGCAGGGCGGTCTGGATCGAGGAGATGTCCTCGGAGGAGGCGGCCTGGACGTAGACGGAGGAGATCAGTCCGGCCTGGCCGGAGAGGGTCTGGGCGACGTCGAGCGGGATGTAGGTGTCGGAGGCGGTGCTAGCGTCCGTGGAGTCGGTCGTGACGATGCCGATCACGCTGAAGTCGGTGCCGCCGATGTCGACGGTCGAGCCGACGGACAGCGCGGCCGTGGTCGCGTAGGAGGAGTCGACGACGACGACGTTCTGGCCCGCGTCGTCCGCGGTGAAGGTGCGGCCGTCGGTGAGGCTCACGTCGGCCAGGGGGCCGATCGCGGAGCCGGCCGGGTCGAGGCCGAGCACCGAGAAGGAGTCGACGCCGAAGGAGGAGCCCCCCGCGCCGTCCGGGCCGCCCGTGGGCGCCTCGCCGGCCGCCGGAGCGGTGCCTGCGGCGCCCTGACCCGCGGTGCCGCCGGTGCCGCCGGTGCCGCCCTGCTGGGCGGAGTCGGGCAGCTGCCCGCTGAAGGTCGTGTTGTTCAGCGCGAGGACGCCGATCGCGGCGGAGACGTCGGTCACGCCCTGCGCGGTGGCGACGGCCGAGGCGTCGAAGGTGGTCGTGCCGCGGTCGGCCTCGAGGCGCGACTGGCTGACGGAGGTGGTGCCGTCGTCGGTCGTCCCGTCGGTCGAGCCGAAGTCGAAGCGCTGGCCGGGGGCCTGCCCCTCCGTCGGGGCGACGGCGGCCTGGGTGACGGTGATGTCGGTGCCGACGCCGTAGACGGACTCGAGGACCGAGGCCTGGGCGCTGCGGACTCCGGCGGAGAACGAGGTGACGAGGATCACGAGGGCGATGGCGAGCGCCATTCCGGCGGCGATGATCATCGTCTGCCGGCGGCGGTTGGTCAGCTCTCGCCGGAGATAGGTGGCGAACATGGCGTCCTTCGGTCGGGGAGGCCGAGCGGTGGGGTCCGCTCGACGTCCCGACAGTAGGAAGGCGCGCTATGCGGCTCGTCTCGGTCGTCTATGAGTCGCCGATGTGCGCCGCCGGGCCCGCCGGCTCGCCGTGGGGTGACGTGCCGGTCAGCGCCGCTCCGCGCCGGGACGGAGGAGCCCGGCGACCAGCTCGAAGGTCCGCTCCGGCGCCTCGAGGTGCAGGTCGTGGTGCACGCCGGGGACGCGCCGCACGCCCCAGCCCGCCGCCTCGAGCCGGTCGACGACGGCATCGGGGAGCACGGCGGGCGAGTCGTCGGAGAGGACGAGGACCGACGGCACGGCCGGAGCGCCGACTGCGACCGGGTGGAAGGCGACGTCGCGGAAGACGCCGATCGCCATCGAGGCGTCGAACCGGCCGCGCGCGTCGTCCAGCGAGGCGCGGATCTCCGGCGGGTAGCCGCGGCGCACCGCGGCCCCCTTGCGCGCCTGCATCAGGCCGGCGACGCCCATCGTGAGCTGCGGGACCGCCCAGAACAGCCGCCCCGCGACTCCGCTGGTCGGCAGCGCGAGCGCGAAGCCCGGATCGAGGTAGACCGCCTGCGCGGGGCGGAGGCGCGGCACCGCGCGCACCAGCACCGCGCCGCCGAGCGAGTGCCCGACGACGCCGTCCAGGCCCGCCGGCAGGGTCTCGACGAGGTCGTCGGCGAAGTCGTCGAGGCGGTAGCGGGAGGCGCGGTCGCTCAGGCCGTGCCCGCGGAGGTCGACCGTGGTGACGGTGTACTCGCCGGTCGCGATCAGGCGATCGGCGAGCGGCGCCCAGGTCGCTCCGTCGGCGCCGAGGCCGTGGACGAGGGCCAGCCGGCGCTCGCCGTCTCCGGTCGTCGTGGTGTGCAGTCGCATCGGTCCGTCTTTCTCGAGGGGCGGGCGGGGGAGCAGGGGGCGGCGGGCGCAGGACGGCCCCGGGACCCCGCCGCGGGTCCCGGGGCCGTGCCGGTCAGCGGACCGACTTGATCGGGATCACCGCGAGCGCTCCGAGCACCACGAACACGATGCCCGAGACGAACAGCACGGGGTAGCCGCCGGTGAGCGAGACGAGCCCGGCCGCGATCGAGGGGCTGAGCGCCTGGGGGAGCGTCGTGGCGAGGCCGAGGATCGCGAGGTCGCGGCCCGCGGTGCTGGCGCCGGAGGTCATCGAGACGGGCAGCACCTCGGTCATCAGGGCGAGGTCGATCGAGATGTAGGCGCCGAAGCCGAGGCCGAGCAGGAAGCTGTAGATCAGGATGCCGGTGGTGGTCGGCAGCACCAACGGGACGGCGAGGCCGATCGCCATGATCACCGAGGCCCAGACGATGAAGGGCTTGCGGCGCCCGATCCGGTCGGACAGCACTCCGCTGGTGAGCGCGGAGATCAGCACGCCGAGCAGGAGGACGATGCCGATCTGCGCGGCGAAGCCGTTGGACGCCTCGTCGCTGAGGCCGATGTAGTCGCGCAGGATGTAGAGCCCGAAGGTCTGCGCGCCGTAGAAGCCGATCACCATCAGGAAGCGCGCCGCGAAGGCCCAGGCGAAGTCGGGGTGCTTGCGGGGGTCGACCCAGAAGCCGCGGAGGAACTCGCCGAGGGTCTGGCGGGGAGCGGCGACGTCGTCGCGGCTGGAGCGGTCGGGGTTGACCACGACGAAGAGCGCGACGATCACGAGCAGGAGCACGGCGAGGACGACGTAGGGCAGCGCGCCCGAGCCGACCGTGGAGCCGGCGATGACGGCGCCGGCCGCGTTGCCGACGGTGATGCCGAGGCCGATCATGCCGGAGACACCGCCGCGCTTGGCCGCGGGGAAGCGGTCGGGCACGAGGGCGGTCGCGGCGGCCTGCAGGGCGTTGAGGCCGAGCTGGACCACGAGCCAGATCACGGCGACCATCACCACCGAGCTCGCCAGCGGGAGGCCGAGGACGAAGCCACCCGCGAGCAGCGCCCCGCCGATCATCCAGGGGGAGCGGCGGCCGAAGCGCGAGCGGGTCGCGTCCGACAGCGCGCCGGCGATCGGCTGCGCGAAGACGTTGGCGAGGAAGGCGACCGTGGTGACGATCGCGAGGTTGCCGATCTTGTTCGCGGCGTCGAGGTCGGCGACGAGGTTCGGGATGAGGATGCCGAGGCCGCCGGAGTTGATCGCGAGGATCGCGACGTAGACGAGGGCGAGGCCGACCGAGAGCCGGCGCAGCCGGAGCGGTCCGGTGAGGACGGGCGGGGTGTCGGCGACGGCGGCGGGGCCGGCGCTGTCGGGGGTCGGCGCGACGTCGGAGAGGCCGTGATCGGGGTGGGGAACGACGTTGTTCATGGGGAGCTCCTGAGCTGGGGGCGGCGGTGCCGCTCGGGGACGCTCCACTCTCGGTCCTCGCCGCCCTCGCCGACAATGGACGGACCTTCCACTCTCGAGCCGCAGGGTGGAGGATGCCTCCATGGCACGGCAGCAGTGGCTCGACCTCCTCGCGGACCAGGCCGACCTGCCCGCGCTCGAGGCGCACCGCGTCGCGCTGCTGGCGGCGGGCGCTCAGGAGTCCGTCGTCGACGCCGAGGCGCGCGCGGCCGTCGAGATCGCGGTGCTGCTGCAGGAGCGGCGCCACCGCGCGGTCGAGCTGGCGGCACTGAACGACATCGCCGGCCGGCTCGCCTCCGTCGCCGATCCGGGCGAGCTGCTGGTCGAGGTGGTCGACCAGGCCCGGCGGCTGCTGGGCGTCGACCTGACCTACGTGGTGCTGATCGCCGAGGACGACCTCGAGATCCGGGTCGCCAGCGGGGACCGCTCGGCGCACCTGGTCGGCGTGCGCCTGCCGAGCTCGGCCGGGCTCGTCGGCGCCGTGCTCGAGGCGGGAGCACCCCGGTGGACCTCGGACTACGCGGCGGACGAGACCCTCGTCCACGAGCCGCGCGCCGATCGCGCCGCCGCCGCCGAGTCGATCCGCGGCCTGCTCGGCGTGCCGCTCAGCGTGCGCGGGCAGGTCCTCGGCGTGCTGCTCGCCGCCAAGCGGGAGGAGCGGCGCTTCGGGCAGCACGAGATCAGCCTGCTGACGGCGCTCGCCGCGCACGCCGCGGTCGCGCTCGACAACGCCAGCAGAGCGCAGGAGCTGCGGGACGCGCGCGACGGTCTGGCGGCGACGCTGCGCCTGGACGCCGAGCTCACCGCGGCCGTGCTCGCGGGCGGCGACCCCGACTCCCTCGTCGAGCGGGTGCGGGCGATGACGGACGCGCCGGTGCGCTGGTTCGCGCACCCCGGCGCCGGGCCGATCGGGGCGGCGCTCGCCCGGGCGGGCGAGTCGGGCGATCCGGGCCGCATCCGGGTGGGCGAGGCGCTCGTGCAGCCGGTGCTGGCGGCGGGCACCCTCTTCGGCGCGCTGGTCGTCGACGACGCGGAGTCCGGCACGTCCGACTCCGGGGCGCCCGCCGTCGATGCGGCGCTGCTCGTCGAGCGCGCCGCTCCGCTGATCGCGCTGACCCTCGCCGGCGCTCGGGCGACCGCCCGCGCGGTGCAGCTCGGCCGCGACATCGCCACGATCGACCTGCTCAGCCGGAGCGAGGAGGACCCGGCCGCCGAGAGCCGGCGCTGGTGGGGAGCGGGCCTCGATCCCCGCCGGGCGCACCTCGTGGTGGTCGCGGGCGGCGACCCCGAGCGCGCCCGGCGGTACGTGGCGGGCCTGCGCCTCGGCGAGCGCGTCGCCTCGGCAGTGCACCGCGGTCAGCTGGTGCTCGTCGTCCCCGCCGACCTCGACCTGTCTCTGCGCTGGGGCGGCGAGGAGGCACCGGCGGCGGGCCTGGCCGGGCCGGTGCTCGAGCCCGCGGGGCTGCGCGCGGCGCACGCGGAGGCCAGCCGGACCGCCCGGGTCATGACGACGCTCGGCCGGACGGCCGTGCTGGCGCGGGCCGCAGACCTCGGCGTCTTCGCGGTCCTGCTCAGCCGGACGGGCCGGCAGGAGCTGCGCGACCAGACGGCGCGCGAGCTGGGACCGGTGCTCGCCGAGGAGACCGCGCGCGGCGTCCCGCTGCTCCGGACGCTCGAGGTGTTCCTCGACCAGGGCCGCCGGCCCACGGCCACCGCAGCGGCGCTGCGCGTGCACGTCAACACCGTCTATCAGCGGCTCGCGGCGCTCGACCGGCTGCTCGGCCGGGAGTGGCGGGGGCGGGCGCTGGAGCTCCAGGTGCTGCTGCGGTTGCGGCGCGCCGCGGAGGACCTCGACGACGCCTGAACCGGCGGGACGTCCGAAGACGCGACCGGCGGGGGAACCGTCCGGGGCCGACAGCGGAGCGCTGTTTCGCGACGCCTGATCGACCTCCTCGGCGGGTCGGCTCGCCTCGGCGAGGAACGCGACCGAGGCGCCGGTCGCCGGAGCGGCGCTCGGCGGCGCCCGGAACGGCGCGGATCCTCGCGCGCGGTCGTGCAGGCGGCTCTCAGCCCGGATCCAGGTTCTCCCGGATTCGAGTGATCCTCGCCGCGTTCGCCGGGATGGATCGAAAGGGGGACAGCTCCCTAGCTTTCCCCTTGTCCGGTCGCGGGGGTCTCCTCCGACGCACGGCCTCCGCTCCGACTCCTCGAAAGGGAACCCGTGCCCGAGAACTCCCTCTCCCGCCGCTCGCTCGCCAAGACCGCCGCCTGGAGCGTGCCGGTCGTCGCCGTCGCCATCGCCACTCCCGCTGCCGCCGCGTCGAACGCGACCGTCGACATCGTCGTCTCGCGCGCCTGCCGCACGCTCACGCTCGGCGGCTCCGTGCCGCGCTTCACGGTGTCCGCCGTGACGGGCAACATCCCCGCCGGCACGACCTTCACGCTGTCCAGCCCGCGCCTGGCGAACGTGAGCGTCTCGGCCGCGGGTGCGACCGTCGGCGTCCTCGTCAACAACACCATCACCTTCACCATCGCAACGGCGACCCCGTCGGCGATCATCGACATCACCGGCGTCCTGGGCGTCTTCGCGGTGGCCGAGTTCCGTCTCTCCCTCGCCAGTGTCCCCGCCGGCTTCACGGAGACCAACACGGGGAACAACACGGCGGCTGCGAACCTCACCGGTCTCTCCGCCTCCCCGCTGACCGGCTTCCTCGGGGTCTGCCTCGGGATCTAGGTCTCGATCACCTGAGCGGGCGACTTCGGTCGTCCCCGGTGACCGACCACCACAGAAGCGCCAGGACCGGTTCGGGGTCCTGGCGCTTCTGCGTTCCCGGACGCGCTCCCGCCGTCGTTCCCGTCCTCGGGGCTTCCCCCTGCCTCCCGCGCGGCCCTAGGCTCGCGCCACCCGGTACGAACCGATGGAGGCGCGATCATGACGGCGACCAGCGAGAAGACGGCACCTCCCGAGCTCAAGCGGGTCCTCGGCCCCAAGCTCCTCCTCCTCTTCGTGGTGGGGGACATCCTCGGCACCGGCATCTACGCGCTGACCGGGCAGGTCGCCTCGGAGGTGGGCGGTGCCGCCTGGCTGCCGTTCGTGATCGCCTTCGTCGTCGCGACGCTGACCGCCTGCTCCTACCTCGAGCTGGTGACCAAGTTCCCGCAGGCCGCCGGCGCCGCGCTCTACGCGCACAAGGCGTTCGGGATCCACTTCGTCACCTTCCTGGTCTGCTTCACCGTGATGGCGAGCGGGATCACCTCCGCCTCGGCCGCCTCCGGCGCGTTCGCCAGCAACTTCGCGATCGGCTTCGGCCTGGGCGACGGCGCGGGCACGCGGCTGAGCATCGCGCTGATCTTCATGGTCTGCATCGCGCTGGTGAACCTGCGCGGCGTCGCCGAGAGCGTCGGCCTGAACGTGGTGCTCACCCTGATCGAGCTGTCGGGCCTGCTGCTGGTGATCTTCGTCTGCTTCTTCGCGGTCTTCGGCGGCCAGGCCGACTTCTCCCGCGTCGTCGCGTTCGAGACGCCCGAGGACAAGTCGCTCCTGCTCGCGGTCAGCACCGCGACCTCGCTGGCCTTCTTCGCGATGGTCGGCTTCGAGGACTCGGTGAACATGGCGGAGGAGACCAAGGACCCGAGCCGCATCTTCCCGAAGGTGATGCTGACCGGACTCGGCATCACCGCCGTCGTCTACGTGCTGGTCTCGACGCTCGCCGTCGCGATCGTGCCGATCGGCGAGCTGGCCGGCAACGACACCCCGCTCGTGACGGTCGTGGAGACGGCCGCGCCGGACTTCCCGATCTCGACGCTGCTGCCCTTCATCTCGCTCTTCGCCGTCGCGAACAGCGCGCTGATCAACATGATGATGGCCAGCCGCCTGCTCTACGGGATGAGCAAGCAGGGCGTGCTGCCGCCGTTCCTGAAGAACGTGCTGGCCGGCCGGCGGACGCCGTGGGCGGCGATCCTGTTCACCACGGTCCTCGCGCTGCTGCTCACCGCGTACGTGTCGCGCGACCCGTCCGACCCGATCGCGGTCCTGCTCGGCGGCACCACGTCGCTGCTGCTGCTCGCGGTCTTCGCGGTGGTGAACGTCGCGGTCCTCGTGCTGCGGCGCCAGCCCGTGGAGCACGCGCACTTCCGGACGCCGACCGTGCTGCCGGTGCTCGGTGCGATCGCCTGCCTCTACCTGGTGCTGCCGATCACCTCCGGCCGCGACATCGCGCAGTACGAGA
This sequence comes from Rathayibacter sp. VKM Ac-2926, assembly GCF_022815565.1. NCBI lineage: Bacteria > Bacillati > Actinomycetota > Actinomycetes > Micrococcales > Microbacteriaceae > Rathayibacter > Rathayibacter sp. VKM Ac-2926. Next base: position 371,573 of record NZ_JALGRS010000002.1, read on the forward strand.
TCGCGGGCGTGCTGCTCGTGATCGGCGTGCTCCTCTGGTTCGCGACCTTCATCGACCGCCGCGTGCGCGGTTACGCCCGCTCGGCCGTCGTCGACCCGGAGGAGTTCGACGCGAACCCGGCCGACGAGCCGGCGCCGTCCTCCGAGCGCTAGCTTCACTTAGCCGCGGGAGTCGACGCGCAAGCCCATGCTGATCGAGTAGCCCGCGCAGCGGGCGTATCGAGATCCACCCATCGCCGGAAGGACGAGTCGGCAGACCTGCCCTCGTGACGATGGTGGGTCTCGATACGCCCCTGCGGGGCTACTCGACCAGCATGAAGAGGGGCGCCGAACCCTCTCCCTCACTACCGCTCCTGGACGAAGGCGGCAGGTGCTGTCGGCGGTCGTCGCCGCGCTTCTCCGGCCGCGCACAGCCGGGCCATCGCCCGGGCATAGCGCGCTCATAGGAAACTCCTGATACTGGGGAGACATGAGCACCCCGGCCCCCTCGAAGCACCTCGCCTCCGCGCAGCGCACCCGCCTCAAGCGAGCGGACGGCACGCCGATCCGCGTCCTCGTCGTCGACGACGAGAGCACCCTCACCGATCTGCTGCAGATGGCGCTGCGCTACGAGGGCTGGGAGGTGCGCACCGCCGCCGAGGGCCGCTCCGCGATCACGATCACCCGCGAGTTCCGCCCCGACGTCATCGTGCTCGACGTGATGCTGCCGGACATCGACGGGCTGCAGGTGCTCCAGCGGATCCGCGCCGACGGCAGCGAGACCCCGGTCCTCTTCCTCACCGCGAAGGACGCGCTCGACGACCGGATCGCCGGGCTCACCGCCGGTGGCGACGACTACGTCACCAAGCCGTTCTCCCTCGAGGAGCTCGTCGCCCGGATGCGCGGGCTCATCCGCCGCTCCACCCTGCTCGCCAACGACGCCGACGACCCCGAGGTCGTGGTGGGCGACCTCGTCCTCAACGAGGACAGCCACGAGGTGCGCCGGGCCGGCACCGACATCGAGCTGACCGCGACCGAGTTCGAGCTGCTGCGCTTCCTGATGCGGAACCCCCGCCGCGTGCTGAGCAAGGCGCAGATCCTCGACCGCGTCTGGTCCTACGACTTCGGCGGCAAGTCGAGCGTCGTCGAGATCTACATCTCCTACCTCCGCAAGAAGATCGACGCGGGGCGCTCGCCCATGATTCACACGGTCCGCGGCGCCGGCTACCTGCTGAAGCCCGCCGAGCAGTGACGACCGGGGGCGGGCGGCTGCGGCCCACACTCGGCGACTTCGCGACCCGGTCGGCCCTCCGCCGCTCGAACGCGTCCCGACGCGCGCCCTGGACGCTGCGGCGCCGGATGGTCGTCGCCGTCGTCGCGCTGGTCGCGGTGATCGCGGGGATCGTCGGGACGGTCAGCGTGCTGTCGCTGCGCGGCATCCTCTACGACAACGCGGAGACGCAGCTCTCGGAGTCGCTGGACCGGCTGGCCGGCTTCGACGGGCCGGGCCAGTTCGCCGGCTCCAGCGCGATCGAGCGGGCGACCACCTGCCCGAGCGGCGACTTCGCGGGGCGGCCCAATCAGGACACCCAGACGATCACGGCGGTGCTCGGGGCGTCCGGTGCCTACACCGGCGCGTACATCGACAGCTCCGGGGCCTGCCAGGAGTTCGCCGACCCGGCCGACTCCGTGCTTGCCGCCGCGGTCGCCGACGCCGGTGACGCGACCACCCTCGATCTCGGCGACGCCCTCGGCCAGTACCGCGCAGAGGCGCGCGTGATCGACGGCTCGGTCGTGATCGTCGGAGTGCCCCTCGGCGAGGCCGAGGACACGCTCCGGACCCTGACCACCGTGGTGGTCGTCGTCGTCCTGCTCGCGATGCTGTTGGTCGCCCTGATCGCGACCGCGATCATCCGGGTGGCGCTGCGGCCGCTCGAGCGGGTGGAGGCGACCGCGACCCGTGTCGCCGAGCTGCCGCTCGAGCGCGGCGAGGTCGAGCTGATCGAGCGGGTGCCGGAGGAGGACGCCGACGTCCGCACCGAGGTCGGCCGGGTGGGCGCCGCCTTCAACCGCATGCTCGACCACGTCGGCGGTGCTCTGGAGTCGCGCCAGGCCAGCGAGAACAAGGTCCGCCAGTTCGTCGCCGACGCCTCGCACGAGCTGCGCACGCCGCTCGCGGCGATCCGCGGCTACGCCGAGCTGCCCCGCCGCGGCGACGTCGAGCTGTCGGAGTCGGCGAGCTACTCGCTCGACCGGATCGAGTCGGCCGCCACCCGGATGACCTCGCTGGTCGAGGACCTCCTCCTGCTCGCGCGCCTCGACGAGGGCCGCGATCTCGAGAAGGAGCCGGTCGACCTGACGATGGTCCTGATCGAGGCCGTGTCCGACGCCCACGTCGCCGGCCCCGACCACGAGTGGGACCTCGACCTGCCCGAGGAGCCGATCGAGATCCGCGGCGACGGCTTCCGGCTGCACCAGGTGGTCGCGAACCTGCTGCGCAACGCCACCGTGCACACGCCGCCGGGCACGCGCGTCGTCGCGGCGCTCGCCGAGGACCGCGACGAGCGCGGCCGGCCGATCGCGGTGGTGACGGTCACCGACTCCGGTCCGGGGATCGACGAGGCGCTGGTGCCGGTGCTGTTCGAGCGCTTCGCCCGCGGCGACTCCTCGCGGGCGCGGACCACCGGGTCGACCGGGCTGGGCCTGGCGATCGTGGCGGCCGTCGTCGACGCGCACGGCGGGCGGGTGCTGGTCGAGTCGGAGCCCGGGCGCACCAGCTTCCGGGTGGAGCTGCCCGCGGGCTGACGTGCGATCTGCAGGCGATGCCGTCCGGAACGCGCTCTCCTCCGCGGGGGAGTGCCGCGCGGTGGCCGGATCGCCTGCAGATCGAACCGCTGTCGTCAGACCTCGACGCCCAGGCGGCGGCGCGCCTCGTCGAGCGTGCGCACCACCTGCACCGTCTCGTCCAGCGGGTGCACCGGCGACTCGGTGCGCCCCTCCGCCACGTACTGCGCGAGGTGCACGGCCTCCCACGCGAGGCCCTCGCCGCCCTGCAGCCCGGTCTCATCCCGCCACGAGCCGCTCTCGGAGCCGCGGGTCAGGGTGACGCCGCTCGGCGTCCAGAACGACGGGTGCACGTCGATCCGCCCCTCGCTGCCCGCGACGCTCGCCGCGTGCAGGGTGTCGGCGAGCACGGTCGAGGTCGCGACCGACTGGATCCCGTGCGCGTGCCGGCCGACGATCGTCGCCATCGCGTCCACCCCGGTCGAGGTCAGCGCGCCGGCGACGACGGTGCTCTGCGGCGCGCCGGCCACCATCGAGACGAAGGACGAGGCGTAGACGCCCACGTCGAGCAGGCCGCCGCCCGCGAGCGCCGGGTCGAAGATGCGGCTGGCCGGGTCGAACGCGAACGCCGCGCCGAAGTCGGCGGAGACCAGCGCGGGAGCGCCGACCGCGCCGTCCGCGAGGAGCTGCCGCACCACGTCCATCTGCGGCAGGTAGCGCATCCACATCGCCTCCATCGCGAAGACGCCGGCGTCGCGCGCCGCATGGACGATCATCTCGGCCTCGCCCGCCGTGGTGGCGAACGGCTTCTCGATGAGGACGTGCTTGCCCGCCGCGATCGCGCGCAGGGCCTGGCGCGCGTGCTCCGAGTTCGGCGAGGCGATGTAGACGACGTCGACCTCGGGGTCGTTCACGACCGCGTCGGAGCCGACCGAGGCCCGCTCGACACCGAAGCGCCGGGCGAACTCATCGGCGCGCTCCTGGGAGCGCGAGCCGACCGCGACCACGCGCTGCCGGGTGTGCTTCTGCAGCGCGGCGACGAAGGTGCCGGCGATCGAGCCGGGGGCGAGGACTCCCCAGCGCAGCACCGGGGAGTCGAGGAGCGAGGGGAGCCGGGGCTCGGGAAGCGTCAGTGCCATCCCGCCACGCTATTCCCTCCTCCTGGGCGGCGCCGAGCCCCCGCCGCGCAGGCCCGGAGCTCCTGAGTCGCCCGAGAAGGCTCGTTCTCGGGCTGGAGAACGAGCCTTCCCGGGCGACTCAGCGGATTTCAGCGGAGTGCAGCAGACCTCAGTCGACCGCGGTCATCGCCGCTCCGACGCCGCGCAGCCGGGCGACCGTCAGGGTGCCGATCGGCTGCGGGGCGCCCTCCGGCGAGAGGACGAACGCGTTGCGGGCGACGTAGAGAGCGCCGTCCCGCAGCTCGATCGCCGCAGGCGAGACGACCGCGAGTCCGGTGATCGGCGTCGAGGTGCGCGGCAGGATCAGCGCCACGCGTCCCGTGCCGTCCGGGCCGCCGAACAGCTCGGTCACCACGACGGTGCCGGTGACGCGGTCGACCGCGAGGCCGGTCGCGCTCAGCAGGCCGGTGGCCACCGTGCGGATCTCGCCGGTCGCCGGGTTCACCCGCACCACGGAGCCGCGAGCGCCGAGGCTGGCGTCCTCCGGCCCGCCGGGCAGCGTCGACACGTACAGCCAGCCGCCGGGGCCGACCTCGACGTCGGTCGGGACGGGCTCGAACGAGTAGCGGTAGCCGGCCGTGCAGGCCGGGAAGCCGAAGGCCGCCGCCTGCTCCGCCGTGATCGTGATCGGGGCCGTGGGCGGCAGCACCGCCACGGTCGAGACGACGCCGTTCGGCGTGACCTTCAGGATCGCGTTGCCGGCCGCGTCGGCGACGTAGACGCCGGCGCTGGTCGCGGCCGACGCGTAGGGGTGCACGTCGATCCGGCCGGTGTAGGAGGCGGGGCCGGCGACCTCCGGGTCGACCTGCGCGGCGCACTCGGCGGGCAGGCCGAGGAAGCCGTAGCTGTTGCCCGCATCCGGGTTGGCGCTCGCCTCGTACGCGCCGAGGTCGGCGAGGGTCGTCGGCGCTCCGCCGCCGCTCGGCACCGATTGCAGCAGCGCCTCGCCCTCCTCCTGGACGCCCTCGCTGTAGTAGACGGTGGAGCCGCGGACCGAGACGGCCCCGATCTCGGTTCCGGGCGCGCTGACCAGGGTCGAGGTCGCGCCGGAGGGAGCGACCTTGGTCAGCATCCCGGCGAAGTTCTGCGCGACGTAGGCGGTGCCGCCCGCATCGACGGCGAAGCTGAGCGGCGAGACGAGTCCGGTCGCTCGATCGGTGACGGAGACGAAGGACAGCGGGGAGGGGGTGGCCTGGGCGACGGGGGCCGAGACGAGAGTCGTGACCGCGACGGCGGCGGCCGCGGTGAGGAGGAGGCGTTTGTTCACGAGGTGCTCCTTTGCACTCGGGGTGCGGGCAGAGCAGTGCTGCGGGTCGAACGATCCGCGGCTCCGACCGCGGCGACGGGAATCGCCGATGCGCACACCGTAGGACCGCGGTGGCCAGGAGTCCATGGGGCGGACCCCGTCACGCGGCAGACCCGCGTGGCGGCGCGGGTGCTCTGCGCCGGATCCTCCGCACCCCTAGGGTGTGAGAGCCCGCGCCGCCGCGGGCGGAGGAGGCGTCATGCCGGAGTGGTACACCCTCGGCGTCGTCGCCCTGGTCATCGTCGTGGTCGTCGTCGCGATCGTCCGCTACCGCTTCAATCCGGTGCTCGCGCTCGCCGTGGGCGCCGCGGCCATCGGCCTGCTGACCGGGCTCGGCCCCGTCGACACCGTCTCGACCATGACCCGCGGTTTCGGCGAGGTGATGATGGAGGCGGGCCTCCTGATCGGCTGGGGCGTGCTGATCGGCGCGATGCTCAACGAGATGGGCGCGGTCGTCCGCCTCGTCGAGGGGCTGCTGCGCGTCTTCGGCAAGCGCGGCATCCCGTACGCGCTCGGGCTGTCCTTCGCCACCTATCTGCAGACGATCTTCGTCGACGCACTGATCGTCATCGCGGCGCCGCTCGCCCGGCGGATCGCGCCGCGGCTCGGCCCCGCCGGCACGGGGATCGTCGCCGTCACCTTCGCCGTCGGCCTCGAGATGGGCATCGTGATGATGGTGCCGGGCTTCGCGGCCGTGGCGCTCGCCGGGCTGCTCGGCGTTCCGCTCGGCGTGATGCTGCTGGGCGGCTTCGTGGTGGTCGCACCGACCGTCGTGGTCACGATCCTGCTGATGTCGCTCGCCTTCCGCCTGGGCTTCTGGGATCCGGCGCGCGACGAGCAGCTCGTCGTGCGCGACGAGACCGCCGGGCTCGCGACGGTGCCCGCGGGGGAGCGGGCCGGGAGCGAGGCGGTCGGCGGATCCGGGTCGGAGGGGTCCGGGCGGTCCTCGAGCGGTGGCTCCGCGGCCGGTCGCTCCACCGCTGACGGCGACACCGACGCGCGCGACGCCGACGCCCCGCGCGAGCGCCCGCTGCTCCTGCTGTTCGCCCCGATGCTCCTCGCGCTGCTGCTCATCGCCGCGCAGGCCGTGCTCTCGGTCGCGGGCGCGGAGGTGCCGGTGCTGCAGTTCCTCGGCAACCCGGTGATCGCGCTGCTGCTCGCCGTGATCGCGACCGGCCTCGTCGGCCGCTCCGTCGTCGGGACTCCGCGGATGGAGAAGGCGGTGGCGAAGGGCTTCCAGGACGGCGGGCAGATCTTCCTGCTCACCGGCGTCGGCGGCGCGCTCGCGGCGGTGATCGCGGAGGGCGACCTCGGCGAGCTGCTCAAGGGCTACTTCTCGGCGAACGCCGCCGCGCCGCTGCTGCTGGTCTGGCTGATGGCGGCCGTGCTGCACATCGCCGTCGGCTCGGTCACCCTCTCGGCGATCACCGCCGCGGGCGTCGTGGCCCCGGTCGCCGCGACGCTCGGACTCGATCCGCTGCTGATCGCGCTCGCCGCCGGCTCCGGCGCGCTGTTCTGCATCCACGTCACCTCGAACACCTTCTGGCTGCTGCAGAGCTTCCTCGGCCAGTCCGTCCGCGGCGCCCTCAAGTCGGTGACGGTCGGCGTCTCCCTCGCCTCCGTCCTGGCCCTCGGCATGGTCCTCCTCCTCTCGCTGTTCCTCTGATCCCTGCCGATCCCCGCCGCGAGATGCCACTTGTGCACGCCTTTCACGGCGTGTCGCGTGCACAAGTGGCATCTCGCGGAGGGGGACCGGCGTGACACGTGCCGGAAACACGGGTGGCCTAGGTTCCTGAGAGGGTTCACACGTTGCTCCGAGGTCGATGACGCAGGAGCGAGCGCGGAGCCTCGTCCGCGCCGACCTCCGACACGAAAGATCTCCGCTTGAGAACACGCACCGCCCTGACCTCCGGCTGCGCGGCCCTCGCGCTCGCCGCCGGCGGTCTGCTGATCGCGCCCGCCGCGACAGCGACCACCACCGCGACACCGACCGCCGCCTCCGCCTTCGAGCGGGTGGACCTCGTCCGCCCCGCCTCGGCGCCGATCACCGAGCCCGCGAGCTACCCCTACCGGGAAGCTCTCACCGAGGTCGCGGTCGACCCGACCGACGCCTCGCTGACCCGCGGCGTCACGCCGTACGACCGGATCGCCCCGGCCCTGAACGACCTCGCCGCGCGCTCCGACCGCGTCTCGACCCAGGTGGTCGGGAAGTCGGGCCTCGGCCGCGACATCTACCTGGTCACCGTCACCGCTCCCGAGACCGCCGCCGAGACGGCGCAGCAGGCCGAGTGGCGCGACCGCCTGAAGAACGAGCCGGAGGCGGCCGCCGCCGACGCCGAGCTGATGGCCGAGTACAAGGTGCCGACCTGGTTCAACGGCAACATCCACGGCAACGAGTGGGAGGGATCCGACGCGATCCTGAACTACATCGAGAAGGTCGCCACCGCCGAGGACGCCGAGACCCAGGCGCTCCTCGAGGGCAACCGCCTCTACTTCACCGTCACCAACAACCCCGACGGCCGGGCCCTCGGCCAGCGCGCCGTCGCGGCCGGCTACGACCCCAACCGCGACATGATCACCGGCGCGACGAACGAGGCGGCGGTCATCCGCGACCTCTCGAGTGTCCTGCAGCCGACCTACTTCATCGACATCCACGGCTACACCGGCATCCTGCAGGTCGAGCCCTGCGGTCCGCCGCACGGCGAGAACTACGAGTACGACCTGTTCCTGCCGCACGCCTACGCGACCGCGCTCGAGATCGAGCGCCGCGTCGTCGAGGCGGACGTGCCCGGCAACACCTACAAGGCCGCCGACGGCAGCGTCACGACCGAGAACACCGGCCAGATCCTGATCCCCTACCGCGACATCCGCGCGGGCTGGGACGACTGGCCCCCGATCTTCGCGCCGCAGTACGTCGCCTTCCAGGGCGCGATCACCAACACGGTCGAGCTGCCGCTCGGCCGCACCGCGAACGAGACGCCCGAGGAGATCGCCCAGGGCCAGGCCAACGCCGACATCGACATCGAGGTCGCCGGGATCGTCATGGACGCCTCGGTCGACTACATCGAGGCCAACCGCGACGCCCTGCTCAGCAACCAGGTGCAGATCTTCGAGCGCGGCGTCACCGGCGCCCCGGCCGTCGAGATCCCCGCCGACGTCGCCGCGTCCGACCTGCCGGCCGGCACGCCGACCGAGTGGACCGAGATCTGGGACGAGACCGACGTCTACACGACCGAGTACCCCCGCGCTTACGTGATCCCCGCCGGCGACGCGCAGCGCTCCTCGTCCGACGCCGAGACCCTCGTCGCGCAGCTGCTCGCGCACGGCGTCGAGGTCGATCGCACGACCACGGCGATGACAGCGGGCGGCACGACCTACGCCGCCGGCTCCTACGTCGTCGACATGCACCAGCCCGTCCGCGGCCTCGCGAACGTGCTGCTCGCCGACGGCACCGACATCTCCGACCGCGTGCCCGAGATGTACGACGTCTCGGCCTGGAGTCTCTCGCTGCTCTGGGGCGCCGACGTGATCCCGGTCGGCTCCACGCTCGACCCGATGCCCGCCGTCGAGCTCGAGCCGGTCACCGCCGTCGCCCCGAGCGGCAGCGTCCCCGCCGACGCCGGCTACCTCGCCTTCGAGCCGCGCGGCGTGCTCGAGTACCAGGCGGTGAACGCGCTCCTGGGCGCCGGAGTCGCGCTCGAGCAGTTCGCCGACGGCACGATCGCCCTCCGCGCCGACGCCGACGGTCTCGCCGCCGCGAAGGCCGCCGCCGCCGAGTTCGGCGTCGACTTCACGGCGACCACGGCGGAGCGTATCGAGGACGAGGACGGCACCGCGCTGTCCGCCGTCCGCGTCGCCTACTCCGGCTCGCACGAGGACCGCGACGCGCTGGCCAAGCTCGGCTTCGCCGACGCGGTCGCCGTCACGGCGGACACGCTCGCCTCGGGCGAGACCGTCCTCACTGACGCGGACGTGCTGCTGCTGGGCCGCGCGCTGTCCTTCACCCCGGAGCAGGCCGCGGGCCGCACCGCCGTCGAGGAGTTCCTCGCGGCGGGCGGCGACGTGGTCGGCCGCGGCGGAGCGGGAGCGGCCTTCGCGACCGACTTCGGCCTCGCGACGCTGACCGCGCAGACCGGTACGAGCGGCTCGAACGGCATCGTCTCGGTCGAGACGCCGGCCGACGGGATCCTCGGCGACTACCCGCAGGACACCGCCTTCGTCTCGCCGGCGCTCTGGTTCGAGGGCTTCGACGCGTCCGTGACGGTGGAGCAGAGCTACGCCGCCGAGGACACCTTCGTCGCCGGGCACTGGGTCGCGTCCGAGCGGCAGTCCCGGAGCGACGCGGCCGGGCAGGCCTCGGCCGTCTCGTTCGCGACGGAGTCGGGCACCGAGGGCTTCCTCTTCGGCACCTCGCCGGTCTTCCGCAACCACCCGGTCGGCGCGTTCAGCGACGTCGCCCGGGCGCTGTTCGCCGTGGCGCCCGAGGGCGCGGCCGTCGAGCTGCCGGGGACCCCGGAGCCGACGGCGACGCCGACCGCGACGCCGGAGCCCACGGCCACGCCTGAGCCGACGGCGACTCCCGAGCCGACCGCGACTCCGGAGCCGACGGTGACCCCGGAGCCCACCGCGACCCCGGAGCCGACCGCGACTCCTGAGCCGACGGTGACCCCGGAGCCCTCCGCGACTCCGGAACCGACCGCGACCGCCACGCCGACGGCCGCGCCCACCGCGGCTCCGGAGCCGACCGCCACGGCGACCGCGGCTCCCGTCGCGAAGCCGGGTACCGGCGGTCTCGCCTCGACCGGAGTCGAGACCGGCCCCTGGCTGCTGCTCTCGGGAGGTGCGCTCGTGCTCGGTCTCGGCGCCCTGCTGATCGCCCGCAGCCGCCGCGAGGTCGAGGAGGTCTAGCCTCCGCCGCGGGAGGGCCGGCGAGCACGATCCGCCGGCCCTCCCGCCGCTCTTCCCCTGCACCACCGCTCCTGCACCGCCGCACCTGCACCGCCGCACCTGCACCACCGCTCCCGCACCACCGCTCCCGCACCACCGCACCGACGCACCACCGCACCCGCACCACCGAGGAGTCCCGATGCCGCCCCGTACCGCCCGCACCCTCGGGATCGTCCTGGCCGTCCTCGGTCTCGTCGCCGTGATCGTCGCGATCGTCCTCCTCGTCCGCCCCGCCGACGGCGCCGGAGCCCCGACCTCCACCCCGGTCGCCCCCTCCGCCTCGGCCGCCGCCGCCCCGTCGACCGCGCCCACCGAGGCCGAGTCCACGGAGACCGCGACGGAACCGACGGCCACCGACGCCCCGACGGAGACCTTCCCGACCGAGACCTCCCCGACCGAGGGCGTCGTCGCCTCGCCCGCCCCCGGCGCCGCCGCCACTGCGGCCGCCGTCCTCTCCTTCACCGCCTCGCCCGCGACGATCGACTGCGCCGGCGACCGCACCGCCTCCGTCCCCGTCGCGCTCTCCTGGCAGACCGAAGGCGGTGTCGCCGCCCGCCTCGCCGTCGGCACCACCGACGCCCGGGCCGGCGACCCCGTCGACCTCTCAGCGACCGGCTACTCCGCCCTCTCCGTCCCCTGCCGCGACGCCGAGACCCTGATCACCCTCGCCGTCGAGTCCCCCGACGGCACCCTCACGCAACGCACCCTCGTCCTCCCCACGTCCGAGTAGCTGCGCTCTCCGCGAGATGCCACTTGTGCACGCGACACGCCGAGGAAAGCGTGCACAAGTGGCATCTCGCGGGGACGGCCGGACGCGCCCGCACGGCAGAATGGAGACGATGACCTCCACCCCGCCTCCGCTCGGCCTGCTCCTCGACGTCGACGGCCCGATCGCCAGCCCGATCAGCCGCACGATCGCCATCGACTCGATCGCCGACGACCTCGTCGCGCTCGCGAACGCCGGCATCCCGCTCGTCTTCAACACCGGCCGCTCCGACGCGTTCCTGCGCGAGCGCGTGCTGCCGCCGCTCCTCGAGCGCGGCGTCTCGGCCGACGCGCGGATCGTCTGCGTCTGCGAGAAGGGCGCCGTCTGGTTCACCGTCGACTACCGTGGCACCTCCGAGCCGATCGTCGACGAGTCGCTCGCGATCCCGGAGGCGGTCGCCCGCGACCTCGAGCGGATGATCCGCGAGGACTACGACGACCTGGTCTTCTTCGACGAGACCAAGCGCGCGATGGTCTCGGCCGAGCAGCTCGTCGACCTCTCCAGCGAGGACTACCTCGAGCGCCAGCTCGTCTTCGACGCCGACGCCCTGCAGATCATGACCGCGGCCGGCCTCGGCGTCGAGCGCCGCGGCATCCGCTACCCGAACGACACCGGCGCCGTCGAGTACCGCATCGACCCGACCGTGATCTCCACCGACATCGAGTCCAACCGGCTCGGCAAGGACCTCGGCGCCCAGCGCGCCGTCGAGCTGCTCGGCGCCACCGGCCCGATCCCGCAGCGCTGGCGCACGGTCGGCGACTCCCGCAGCGACTACGCGATGGCCGACTGGCTCTCCGAGCACGCCTACGACGTCGCCCACGTGGACGTCCGCCCCGCGGAGGGCGTCCCGGACAAGCCGTACCCGATCCTCGTGGTCGACGGAGCGATCAACGACGAGGCCGGCGCCGCCGTGCTGCGCCGCTGGACCGAGCTCGTCGCCGACGAGACGACGCCCGAGGTCGGCGACGGCATCTCCCTCCACGTCGCGGGCTGATCCGCCAGCCCCTCGTCCGCAGGCCCGCGGCCCGTTAGCGTTCGAGCATGAGAATCGCAGTCACCGGTGGATCCGGGAAACTCGGCCGCAGCGTCGTCACCCGTCTCCGCGAGTCCGGCCACGACGTCTTCGTCCTCGACCGCGCGGGAACCCGCGGCGAGGGCGTCATCAGCATCGACATCACCGACTACGGGCAGGTCGTCGACGCCCTGCAGGCCGTGGGCGACCGCTACGAGGGGATCGACGCGGTCGTGCACCTCGCGGCAGTCCCGGCGCCGGGCATCGTCCCGGACATCGCGACCTTCCAGAACAACATGTCGTCGACCTTCAACGTCTTCCATGCGGCGATCCGCGCGGGCATCCGCAGCATCGTCTACGCGTCCAGCGAGACCGTGCTCGGCCTGCCCTTCGACGTGCCGCCGCCCTACATCCCGGTCGACGAGAAGTACCCGGCCCGCCCGGAGTCGGTCTACTCGCTGACCAAGCACCTCGAGGAGCAGCTGGCGATCGAGCTCTGCCGCTGGCACGAGGACCTCACGATCATCGGCCTGCGCTTCTCCAATGTGATGAACGAGGAGGACTACGCCGAGTTCCCGTCCTTCGACGCCGACGCGACACTGCGCAAGTGGAACCTCTGGGGCTACATCGACGGCCGCGACGGCGCGCAGGCGGTCGAGAAGGCCCTCGCGCACCGCGAGCCCGGCTTCGACCGCTTCATCATCGCGGCGGCCGACACCGTGATGACCCGCCCGAACGACGAGCTGGTCGCCGAGGTCTTCCCCGGCGTCGAGCTGCGCGGCGAGCTCGGCGTGAACGACACGCTGCTCTCGATCGACCACGCCCGCGAGGTGCTCGGCTACGCCCCCGAGCACTCCTGGCGCGACTCGCAGTAGCCACCGCCCGCCTCCGCGCCGTTCCGGCTCGCGAAACACCCTCCGGCTCGCAGGAATCCACGGATCCCGCGAGCCGGAGCCGTTTCCGCGAGCCGAAGCCGTTTCTGCGAGCCGGAGCCGCGCCGGACCGATCTCGGGCTTGTGGAACGACGTCCGGCTCGCTGGAGTCCGCGGTTTCCGCGTGCCGGGGGTGATTCCGCGTGCCGGAGGTGTGGTGCGGGGAGCTTCGGCTCGTGGAAGGGTGTCCGGCTTGCTGGAGTCCGCGGTTTCCGCGTGACGGAGGTGATCCCGCGTGCCGGAGGTGTGCCGGAGGTGCGGTGCGGGGAGCTTCGGCTCACGGATCGGTGTCCGGCTCGCTGGAGTCCGCGGTTTCCGCGTGCCGAGGGTGATCCCGCGTGCCGGAGGTGATCCCGCGTGCCGGAGGTGATCCCGCGTGCCGGAGGTGTGGTGCGGGGAGCTTCGGCTCGCGGAACGGTGTTCGGCTCGCTGGAGTCCGGGGTTTCTACGTGCCGAGAGTGATTCCGCGTGCCGGAGGTGGGGTGCGGGGAGCTTCGGCTCGTGGAACGGTGTCCGGCTCGCTGGAGTCCGCGGTTTCCGCGTGCCGAGGGTGATCCCGCGTGCCGGAGGTCTCCCACGGGAGCTCCGGCACGTGGAGACGCCTCCGGCTCGCGGGGATCCGAGGATCCCGCGAGCCGGAGGCATGAGGTCGAGCCGGAGGTGCCGGCTCAGCAGCCGAGGGTCAGCTGGGGATGTAGTTGAACTCGTCCGGGTTCGGGCCGGTGCGCTCGTCGCGGTTGAGCGCGGAGATCGCGGTCATCGACTCGTCGTCCAGCTCGAAGTCGAACAGCGCGAAGTTCTCCTCCACGCGCTTGCGGGTGACCGACTTCGGGAAGACGATGTCGCCGCGCTGGATGTGCCAGCGCAGGACGACCTGCGCGGGGGAGCGGTCGACGCTGTGTGCGATGCGGACGATCGCCTCGTCGTCCAGCACCTTGCCCTGCGCGATCGGCGACCAGGCCTCGGTCGCGATGCCGTGCTCGACGCCGTAGGCGCGGAGCTCCTCCTGCGTGAGGAAGGGGTGCACCTCGATCTGGTTCACGGCCGGGACGATCGTCGCCTCGGCGCGGAGCCGGTTGAGGTGGTTGGTCTGGAAGTTGGAGACGCCGATCGCCTTCGCCTTGCCGCTGCGATAGATCTCCTCCATCGCCTTCCAGGTCTCCAGGTAGTCGCCGACCTTCGGCAGCGGCCAGTGGATGAGGAAGAGGTCGACGTAGTCGAACTTCAGCTCGGCGAGGGTGTCGTCGATCGCCTGGAGGGCGTCCTCGCGGGCGTGGAAGCCGTTGTTGAGCTTCGAGGTGACGAAGACCTCGGAGCGGTCGAGGCCCGAGGCGCGCACGGCCTCGCCGACGCCGGCCTCGTTGCCGTACATCTCGGCGGTGTCGATGTGGCGGTAGCCGACCTCGAGGGCGGCGAGCGTCGCGTCCTTGGTCTCGGCGGGGTCGATCTGGAAGACACCGAAGCCCAGCTGCGGGATCTCGACTCCGTTGTTGAGGGTGATCGTGGGGACAGTGTTCGCGTCCGTGCTCATACTCGAGCGTCCTTTCGTCCGGGGATCGGCCGCATCGGAGAGCTTGCGGCCGGAGTACAGTCCACGCCCCGGGGCCTCCCAGGTGCAAGGCCTTGCGCCGCCGGCGAACATCGGCGGTCGTCCGGCGCCACCGGACGCTCGGGGAACGACGAAGGCCCCCGGCACGGATGCCGGGGGCCTTCGGGGGTCGCGTGACTACGCGCGGGACTTGCGGCCGGTGATCGCGCCGTAGATCAGCAGCACGATGATGGCGCCGACGACAGCGAGGATGATGCTGACGAGGTTGAAGCCCATCGGGTCGTCGCGCCCGAAGAGCGCGCCGCCGATGAATCCTCCGAGGAGGGCGCCGACGATGCCGAGGATGATGGTGATGATCCATCCGCCGCCCTGCTTGCCGGGCAGGATGAGCTTTGCGAGTGCGCCGGCGATGAGGCCGAGAACGATCCAACCGATGATGCCCATGATGTGTCTCCTTCGTAGTGTGCTCGACCGGCCGTTCCGGTGCGAGCGTCAACGCCTGTCGTGAAGGCGTCCTTGCAGATGATGTCGATCAGCGGAGTGAGCGCTGCACCTTCGCGCGTGCCTTGTCGGCGACCGCGGTGAAGTGCTTCGCCTCGCGCTTCGAGGTCTTCTTGAGCTTCTTGCGCGTCTTCTTCGTGGCCGGGTCGTTCCACACACCGAGTGCGAGATGGCGGAGCTCTTCGTAGCGTCCGCGGCCGGCGCGGGCGCCGAAGACGTACGCGGCGAGGGCGACGAGCGCCAGCAGGACGAGGCGGGGATTCATGCGGTGACCCTTCCATCGGAGAGAGCACAGGGTCGTGCTCGGCCCCCATTCCACTCTCCTGCGGATGCCGTGACAATTCAGGCCCGGACCGTTGACAACGGCCTCGCGGATCTGCTTGCGCCCGCGCGTTGTAGCAGAGGTCGTCCGCGACCGAAGCGGTCAGCAGACCGGAGCGTCCGCGAACCGGTCGTGCAGGTAGGGGCCGTAGCCGCCGTCCACGCGATTGCGGCGGCGTCCGGAGGTGGTCACCTCGCCGCGGTCGGTCGCTCCCACCCGGGCGCCGGCGGCGTGCAGGCGCTCGACCAGCAGGACGTCCTCGTGCAGCGGCTCGCCGCCGAACCCGCCTGCCGCCAGGTAGGCGCTCGCGCGCACGCCGAGGTTCGCGCCGTGGATGCTGCCGATCGACTCCTCCCGCTCGCGGGTGCGCTGCCAGCGGCCGTACATCTCCGGCGAGAGGTCGGACGGGTCGGGCCGGACCGTGCCGACCAGCGCGTCGTGGTGGCGCGCGTGCTCGACGTGCTCGAGCAGCCACTCCTCCGGCACGACGGTGTCGGCGTCGGTGTTCGCGAGCCAGACCCGGTCGTCCGGGACGGAGCCGGAGACGGAGCCGAGGGCGTGCGCGATGCCGGCCGCCCGCGCCGCGCCGACTCCGCAGCGCTCGAGCTCGAGGACCTCGGCGCCCGCGGCCCGCGCACGCTCCACCGTCGCGTCCGTGCAGCCGTCGGCCACGACGATCAGCCGGACCGCGACGTCAGGGGCGGTCGTGGCGAGGTGCGCGGCGCTCCGGAGGACCGACGCGACGGTGGCGCCGATCCGCTCCTCCTCGTCGTGGGCCGGCACGACCACCAGCAGCTCCTCGATCCGGGTCACAGCAGCCCCGTCCGCCGGGCGACCGAGCGGCCGTCGCGCGAGTGGACCTCGAGCAGCAGGTCCTCCTCCTCGTGCCGGGCGATCCGGTGCAGGCCGAGACCAGCGACGGCGCTCTGGACGGCGTCGCCGTCGAGCTCGAGGCCGTCGATCGGGTGCCGCCAGTGCACGGTGACGAGCTCGCCGGACGCGGAGAGCCGGTCGCGCACCCCGCGCAGCGTGCGCTCGAGCGTCTCGCGCCCCAGGTAGTAGCCGACCTCGGAGAGCACGATCAGGTCGAACGGACCCTCCGGCACCCCGCGAGTGATGTCGTGGTGCTCGACCCGCACGTGCGCGAGCGGCGCGAGCCGGCGGGCGGCCCGCTCCACGGCGGCCGCGGAGACGTCGATCGCCAGCAGGCGCTCGGCCCGCGCGGCGAGGGCCTCGGCCAGCACGCCGATCGAGGAGCCGATCTCGAGGACGGAGTCGTAGCGGCGCTCGGGCAGGCTCGCGAGGGTGAGGGCGCGCTTGCGCTCCTCGTACCAGCGGCTCGTGTACCCCCAGGGGTCCTCGTGCCGCTCGTACAGCTCGTCGAAGTAGCTCATCCCCGTGTCCTCGTCGCCGGGGCCGCGCCCGTCCGTCCCCCCGAGCCTAGGCAGGATCGGGGCTTCTCTCCGCCACTTGTCGGTCGGATCGCCGTGCGCTAGCTCCGGCCGGGCCATCAGCGGACCCGGATCAGGCGGTCGTCGCCGGCGAAGGCCCGGACGAAGAGCGGGTGGAGGACCGGGGCGATCCCGCCGGGTCCCGGCGCGGTCTGGCTCGGATAGCGCTCGCGGGCGCGGGCCTTCCGCTCCCGCAGGTCCTCGTCGGCTTCGACGCGGGCGAGCGCCGGCCACGGCACCTTGGCATCGTCGGGCGCGGCCCAGTGCCAGAGCCAGATCGGCGCCGCGAGCAGCGGGTGGCCGAGGGCGTCGGCCGCCTCGGTGCAGACCTCGCCGACGACGCGGTGGTCGCGGTGGCCGTCACCGGTCCAGGTGGAGAGCAGGAGGACCCGGCCGGGCTCTGCGGCGGCGCGGGCGAGCACCTCCGCGAGGATCCGGTCGCGGTGCTCGGGGGTGCCGGAGTCGGGGACGTCGAGGAAGGCGAGGCCGATCCCGGCGCCGAGCTCGTCGAGCGCGGCCCGGACCTCGGCGCGGCGCTCGGCGACGAGGGCGGCTGCGGCCCCGGGGGAGGAGGCGCCGTGCGCCGCGCCGCCGTCCGTCACGATCACGACGTCCACGGGGACGCCGAGGCGGCGGGCCAGGGCGATCGTGCCGCCGCAGCCGAGCGTCTCGTCGTCGGCGTGCGCGACGATGGCGAGCACGCGGTCGACGGCGAGGAGTGCGTCCTCCGGCAGGACCGGCAGCCGGTCGAGCCGCCCGTCCTCGCGCCAGCGCTCGACCGGGGTGCCCTCGAGGTGACCGTCGAACTCGATGACGCGGCTCACCACTCCTCCGTCTCGCCGCTGGCCAGGACCGCTCGGCCGAGGGCCGCGTCGTCGCGCTCGGCGTGGTGCTGGCGGACGTAGAGGGCGAGGTCGGCGACCCGCTTCGCGTGCTCCGCGTCGAGGGCCAGCGGAGCCGGTCCGAGCGCGCGGCCGGCGCGCAGCAGGATCTCCTCCACGGCGCTCGCGACCGTGCCGCGGACCCGCTTGGCCAGCAGTGCACCGCGGGCGCCCTCGGCCTCGCCCGCGTCGATCAGCGCCGAGGCCTCGTCGAGCGCGCGGCGCCCGGCGGACAGGGCGGTGTCCACCGCGCCGAGGTGCGCGAGCAGGTGCGGGTCCTCGCGGCGGGCGGCCGCCCGGGCCAGCGTCGCGGCGACGCCCCGGGCCCCGCCGAGCCAGCAGGCGGCCACGCCGATCCCGCCCCAGCCGAAGCCCGGTCGCGAGAGGTACCAGCCGGGAGCACCGACCTCCTGGGCGCGCGCACCGGCGAAGCGCACCGGCCCGCTCGGGATCTCGGTCAGCCCGCGGGGGTGCCAGGCGTTCTCCTCCGGGGTCGCGGTGCCGTCGCCGAGGCGCACGGCGAAGAGCCGGCGCTCGCCGGAGCCCCCACCGACGTGCGCCGTGATCAGCGCCGCGTCCAGGCGGCCGGCCAGCGAGCACCAGGGCTTCACGCCGTCCAGTCGCCAGGCGTCGCCCTCGGGAGTCGCGACGAGCGGCTCGTCGCCGCCCTCCGCCGCGAAGACGCCCCAGACCGCGTCGTCCTGCACGCCGACGTCCGCGGCGGACAGGCCCGCCTCGCCGAGGATCGCGAGCGCGTCGAGGTGCGGCTCGATCGCGCGGGCGACGCCGAGATCGTGCCGGGCCAGGCGCTCGAGCAGGCCGTGCAGCTCGGCGGTGCGGCCGGTGCCGGGCCGCGGCGGGTCGGCGGAGAGGGTGCGGGCGAGGGCCAGAGCGCCGTCGACGTCGCCGGGAAGGGAGGGAGGAGCGAGCGGTTCCATCCCCGTGGACGCTACGCGGTCGGCGCCGGGCCCGCCCCGGATTGTCCGGGGGAGGGCTCGGTGGTAGCGCCGCGCATGTCCAGAGCGGTGATGCGGCGCAGGAGGACGGCGAAGAGCTCGACGTCGCCCGCGTCCCAGCGGCGCAGCTCCTCGTGCATCAGCGCCTGGCGGGAGCTGCGGATCGCCCGCATCCGCTCGGCGGTCTCCGGCGGCACCGAGAGGATCGTCGCGCGCCCGTCGTCGGGATCGGGGGAGCGCTGCAGCAGACCGAGGCGGTCGAGCGCGGAGATCTGCCGGCTGATCGAGGACTTGTCCGTCTCGAGCAGCTCGGCCAGGGCGCCGGAGTGCATCGGGCCGCGCCGCTCCAGGGTGGCGAGCGTCCGGTACCCCGCGGTGCTCAGCTCCGGATGCAGGCGCTCGGCGGCGGAGCGCATCGCGTCGCGCACCCGGTTGAAGAGGGTGCTCAGCTCGCCCTCGACGGCGGCGATCGCGGCGTCGGTCGCGCCCTCGGTCGCGCGGTCGCCTTCGGCGTGCCCGCCGGTCTCGGGGTCGGGAGGGGAGGACGGGCCGGTCATCCCTCCAGCATCCCGCCTCGATCCGACTTGCGCACGACCCCGTCCACGTCGTACGCTTCCCGAAGCCAAAGACCGCCGGTTTCCGGTGTGCGCACGAGCAGGGCCCAGGCCCCGCGGATCGCCACCGGACGAAGGATTCGCGAAGCGAATGGCCCGCGCAGGTGTGCAAGAGATGTGTTCCGCGTTCATCGCGTTCCCCAGGCTCCCGCGCTCCTGCGCCGGAGCCTTTTTCTTTGCGTGCCTTCGGGCTACCGGCACGAGAATTCACAGGAGTAGCCATGGCGAACAAGGAAGCCTCGGTCGCCGAACTCACGGAGAAGTTCCAGAGTTCGACCGCCGTTCTGCTGACCGAGTACCGCGGTCTCACTGTTGCTCAGCTCAAGACGCTGCGCAAGGACATCAGTGAGCACGCGACCTACGCCGTGGTGAAGAACACGCTGACCAAGATCGCGGCGAACAACGCCGGGATCTCGTCCTTCGACGCCGAGCTCGCTGGCCCTTCGGCCATCGCGTTCGTGCACGGCGACCCCGTCGCCGTCGCGAAGTCGCTGCGTGCCTTCGCCAAGGCAAACCCTCTCCTCGTGGTCAAGGGCGGTTACTTCGACGGTAACCCGCTGACCGCGGAAGAGGTGGGAAAGCTCGCCGACCTCGAGTCCCGTGAAGTGCTGCTCGGCAAGCTCGCCGGCGCCTTCAAGGCCTCGCTCTTCGGTGCCGCTTACCTGTTCCAGGCGCCGCTGTCCAAGGCCGTTCGCACGGTCGAGGCACTGCGCGAGAAGCAGGAGTCCGCGAGCTGACGCTTCCCTCCGGGAGGCAGTGCGCACGCGGTTCGTAGACAAGAAACAACAAGGAGAAAAATCATGGCAAAGCTCACGCAGGACGAGCTCATCGAGGCCTTCAAGGAGCTCACGCTCATCGAGCTCTCTGAGTTCGTGAAGAAGTTCGAAGAGGTCTTCGAGGTCACCGCCGCCGCGCCCGTCGCCGCTGCTGGTGTCGCCGGCCCGGCCGCCCCGGCCGAAGAGGTCGAGGAGCAGACCGAGTTCGACGTCGTGCTCGAGGCCGCCGGCGAGAAGAAGATCCAGGTCATCAAGGAGGTCCGCGCGCTCACGAGCCTCGGCCTCGGCGAGGCGAAGGCTGTCGTCGACGGCGCCCCCAAGGCTGTCCTCGAGGCCGTCAACAAGGAGACCGCCGAGAAGGCCAAGGCCCAGCTCGAGGCCGCCGGCGCGACCGTCACCGTCAAGTAATCCCCTCGCACCCGTCAGGGTGCACGGGTCCTCCCTCGGGCGGCCCACCGGCGCAGGGCGTCGTCTCCTCGGAGGCGGCGCCCTTCGTCGTTCCCGCTCGTCGTCGCGCTGTCCTCCCTGCGCTGTCGTCACCGCCCCGGCGTCCCCGACCGGGGGTGATCGGCCTCCCCGGTGCCGCGCGACGCAGCCTCTAGAATCGGCGGGTGACTGCTATCGATCCGCTCGCAGGCCTGCCGGCCCGCGACGTGCCGCCCAGCGAGGTGTCGCTGAGCGAGCTGCTGAGCGACTTCGTCTCGGTGACGCACCGGATCACCCGCCTCGCCGCGCAGGCCACCGACAACCAGGAGTCGCAGGCCGTCTGGCGCACCCTGTCGGTGCTGCTGTCGATGGGGCCGATGCGTCTGGGCGAGCTGGCGACCCAGAGCCGCGTCTCGCAGCCCACGATGACCAAGATCGTGAAGAACCTCGTCGAGGCCGGCTGGCTCGACCGCATCGCCGACCCGGCCGACGCGCGGGCCTGGCAGATCCGCCTCGCCCCCGACGGCGCCGCCGCGCTCAGCGCCTGGCGCACCCAGCTGGGCGACGCCCTCACGCCGATCTTCGCCGACCTCCGCCCCGAGGACCGCCGCGTCCTCGAGCGAGCCGTCGAGATCATGCACGAGCGCCTCGTCGTCGCCCCGCGCGACTGACCCCGCCCTCTCCATGCTGGTCGAGTAGCCCCGCAGGGGCGTATCGAGACCCACCGTCGTCAGCGACTCGTGCAGGATGAGCGGGTGCAGATGCGACTCGAACTCGTCCCCGTGCCCGTCTCCGACGTCGATCGGGCGCTGGCGTTCTACGCGGACGTCGTCGGCTTCCACGTCGATCACGACGTCCGGCCCTCGCCGTCGATGCGGGTCGTCCAGCTGACGCCGCCCGGCTCCGCGTGCTCGATCGTGATCGGCACCGGGATGGGGCCCGGGCCGGAGGACGGCGTCGTCCGCGGGCTGCACCTCGTCGTCGACGACATCGCCGCCGCGCGCGCCGAGCTGGTCGAGCGCGGTCTCGAGCTGTCGGACGTCCAGGACATGGGCGGCGTGAAGTACGCCCACTTCGCCGACCCGGACGGCAACACCTGGTCCCTCCAGGAGATCGGCTCCCGCACCGCGCCCGCCTGAGCGGACGCCGGGATCTCGATACGCCCGCTTCGCGGGCTACTCGATCAGCATGCCGACGCCGACGAGGTCCGCCGCCCCATGCTGGTCGAGTAGCCCCGCAGGGGCGTATCGAGACCCGGCGTCCTCAGTACGGCGGGTCTGCAGGCTCCTGTTCTGATGCTGGGGGATCTCGATACGCCCGCTGCGCGGGCTACTCGATCAGCATGGAGCGGACGCGGCCGCCCCGCGTCAGTCCTCGGGCCAGCGGACGCGGGCGCCCGAGTCCGGGTGCTTGCGGAGCCAGGCCGCGACGAAGGGGCAGCGCGGGACGACGGTGCCTCCCGCTTCCGTCACCGCGAGGACCGCGGCGCGGGCGAGGACGCTGCCGAGGCCGTGTCCCTCCCAGGCGTCGTCGACGACGGTGTGGGTCAGCACGACCTCGTCGCCGCGGCGGACGTAGGCCGCGAATCCCGCGACCTCGCCGTCGACGGAGATCTCGAAGCGGGAGCGCTCGGGGGCGTCGCGGACGACGGGGGAGGGGGCGGCGGAGTCGCTCATGCTCCGATTCTCGCGCCCCGCGGGGCCGACGTGCTGGTGCGGATGACGAGGGAGGCGGGGATGGTCGTGTGCCGGGCGGGCGGCGGCGCCTCGCCCCGGGCCAGCGCGGCCAGCGCCTCCAGAACCAGCGCGACCGCGAGCTCGCCCTGCTGCCGCGGGTCCTGGCGGATCGAGCTCAGGCCGAACAGCTCGGCCAAGGGGTGGTCGTCGATCCCGATGATCGAGACGTCCTCCGGCACCGAGAGCCCGAGCTCGCGCGCCGCGAGGATGATGCCGATCCCGATCTCGTCGGAGGCGGCGAAGATCGCGGTCGGCCGGGTGCGCGGGTCGCCCAGCACCTGACGCCCGGCCCGGTGCCCGCCGGGGATGTCGAACCGGGTCGGCACGAAGTGGCCGGCCTCGCGCTCGAGTCCGGCCGCCGCGAGGGCCTGCGAGAAGCCCTCGTGGCGCTTGGTGTGCACGTGGAAGTCCATCTCCTCCTCCGCCAGTCCGCCGATGTGGACGATGCGCTCGTGGCCGAGGGAGAGCAGGTGCTCGGTGGCGAGCCGGGCCGCGGCGACGTCGTCGATGCTGAAGGTGGGGATGCCGGGGAGCGAGCCGCCGATCCCGACGATCGGCTTGCCCAGGGCGAGCAGCGCCTCCGTCTCGTCGGGCGAGATCTCGAGGGTCACGGCGACGATCGCGTCGACGCGCTTGCGGACGAGGTAGTACTCGAAGACGCTGCGGCGCGCGTCGCGGTGCTTGTCGATGTTGTAGAGGAGCAGGTCGTAGCCGGCGGCGAGCAGGGCGCGCTCGATGCCCTCGATGATCCCGCCGAAGAACCACTGGTTGATCACCGGGATGATCACGGCGACGTTGTTGCTGCGCCCGGTGACGAGGCTCGAGGCGTTGGCCGAGACGACGTAGCCGAGGCTCGACGCGGCGTGCTCGACCCGCTGCTTCGTCCCGGCGGAGACGTAGCCGCGGCCGCTCAGGGCGCGCGAGACGGTCGCCTTCGACACTCCCGCGAGCTCGGCGACCTCTTCGATGCCTGGCACGGCGTTCCTCCCGGACCGTCCGGCGTCGGTGCTGGAAACGGTTCCAGAAAGTTATACCCCGGGCTCGACGCGAGGGGGAGCGTCGAGATCGATCTCCCGCGGCGCACGGCCCGATTTACCGCGGTTCGTCGCCGGATCGTTATCTCAGAGAGCGCTCTATCGCCGCCGTTGTGCTTTCATCGATCTTGTGGAAAGGTTTCCCTCCGTGGAGGCCCGAGCCACACGAACCCGGTGTTCCGCTCGGAGAGTCTCCGCACGGAACCACCAACAGCATCCGAGTCGTCGCAGCACCTGCTTCGAGTCGCCTCAGCCCGCCGGCCCGCCGGACGGCACCGGCCCTCGGCTGAACCACCACTCAATGAGGAGGAACCATGCGGTCATCCCTGCACCGCCGTATCACCCTTCCCGTCGCCGTTCTCGCAGCGGCCGGGATCGCCCTCGCCGGCTGCTCGAGCAGCAGCGACCCGAACGACCCGAACGCGGGCGGCGGCAGCTCCGCCGGCACCGTGGGCACCGCCGACGGCGTCGTCAACGTCTACGGCACCATCAACGGCGACGAGGCCACCCTTCTCGAGCAGTCCTGGGCGGACTGGGAGAAGGAGTCGGGCATCGACATCAAGTACACCGGCGACAAGGAGTTCGAGAAGCAGATCGGCATCAAGGTCCAGGGTGGCGACACCCCCGACCTCGCGATCTTCCCGCAGCCGGGTCTGCTCGCCGACACCGTCGCCTCCGGCAAGGTCCAGGAGCTGCCCGCCGGCGCGCTCAAGAACGTCCAGGACAACTGGTCCGAGGACTGGCAGAAGTACGGCCAGGTCGACGGCACCCAGTACGGCGCGCCGCTGATGGCCTCCGTCAAGGGCTACATCTGGTACTCGCCGAAGAAGTTCGCCGAGTGGGGCGTCTCCGTTCCCACCACCTGGGACGAGATGGAGGCGCTGGGCAAGACCATCGCCGAGAAGACCGGCGGACCGTCCTGGTGCGCGGGCTTCAACTCCGGTGAGGCGTCCGGCTGGCCGGGCACCGACTGGATCGAGGACGCCGTCCTCCGCGAGGCCGGCCCCGACGTGTACGACTCCTGGGTCGCGGGCGACACCCCGTTCACCGACCCCGAGATCAAGGCGGCCTTCGACAAGGTCGGCTCGATCCTCCTCGACCCGACGCTGGTCAACGCCGGCTACGGCGACGTCTCCTCGATCAACTCGACCGCCTTCGGCGACGTCGCGCAGAACGTCGCCAACGGCACCTGCGCGCTGACCCACCAGGCCTCGTTCTTCGAGGGCTTCCTGATCTCGGCCGGCGCCAACGTCGCCGAGGACGGCGACGTCTGGGCCTTCCTCACCCCGCCGGCCGAGGCGGGCGACGCCCAGGCCGTCACCGGTGGTGGCGAGATGGTCGCCGCGTTCTCGAACGACGAGGACACCGCCAAGGTCCAGGAGTACCTGGCCAGCGCCGACTGGGCCAACAGCCGCGTCAAGCTCGGTGGCGTCATCTCGGCGAACACCGGCCTCGACGCCGCCAACGCCGGCAGCGACATCCTGAAGGACTCCATCGGCATCCTCCAGGACCCGGACACCACCTTCCGCTTCGACGGCTCGGACCTCATGCCGAAGTCCGTCGGCGCCGACAGCTTCTGGAAGGGCATGGTCGACTGGATCGACGGCTCGAGCACCGATCAGGTCCTCGAGGAGATCCAGGCCGGCTACACCTCCTAGCAGTCGCGGAGAGGGCCGTCGCTCCCCGGAGCGGCGGCCCTCGACCGATGCCCGTCCGGCCGGATCGCACCCGCGGTCCGGCCGGACCGGGCCTCACCAGAGTTCAGAGTCGCACTCGAAAGGGCGTCCATGTCCGGCTTCTTCCAGTGGCTGGCGAGCATCCCCCCGCTCGCGCAGATCCCCATCATCCTTCTGGCGTTCGCGGCGGTCGTCGCGATCATCCTCTTCTTCGTCGAGATCGCCCCGCGGCGCGGCACCGGCTACACGATCCTCCGCCTCGCCGTCACGGTCCTCCTCCCGGTGGTCCTCCTCCTCGCGTTCGGCCTCTACAACTCGGTGATGTGGGTCGCGGTCGTCGCGGCGGTCATCGGCGGCATCCTCTTCCTGCTCGACTTCCGGTCCCGCAAAGGCGCGGGCTACGGACTGCAGCTGATCGCGTTCATGGCTCCGGCCGCCTTCTTCATCCTGATCGGCCTGATCTACCCGACGATCACGACCGCGCTGAACGCCTTCATGAAGAACGACGGCTCCGGATTCGCCGGCCTCGACAACTTCATCTGGGTCTTCACCAGCCCGGACGGCGTGACCGCCTTCCTCAACACCGTGGTCTGGGTGCTCCTCGCCCCGATCACCGCCACCGCGATCGGCCTCGCCTACGCGGTCTTCATCGACAAGAGCCGCGGCGAGAAGTTCTTCAAGCTGCTGGTCTTCATGCCGATGGCGATCTCGTTCGTCGGCGCGTCGATCATCTTCAAGTTCTTCTACGACACCCGCCAGGGCGAGCAGATCGGTGTCCTCAACGGCATCCTCACCGCGTTCGGCGGCTCGCCCGTCGACTGGCTGGGCCTCGAGCCGTGGAACACGCTGTTCCTGGTCGTCGTGCTGATCTGGACCCAGGCCGGCTTCGCGATGACGGTCCTCTCGGCCGCCATCAAGGGCGTGCCGTCCGAGCAGCTGGAGGCGGCGTCGCTCGACGGCACCAACGCCTGGCAGTCGTTCTGGAACGTCGTCGTCCCGGGCATCCGCTCCTCGATCGTCGTCGTGCTGACCACGATCTCGATCGCGTCCCTGAAGGTCTTCGACATCGTCTCGGCGATGACCGGCGGCCGCTCCGACACCACCGTCCTCGCCTTCGAGATGGTGCGCCAGTTCCAGCTCGGCGCCCGCAGCGGCTACAGCGCGGCCCTCGCGGTCATCCTGTTCCTGCTCGTGCTCCCGATCGTCGTCTACAACGCCCGCCAGCTCGCCAAGCAGAGGGAGATCCGATGAGCGTCACGCCCACTCCGATCCAGGTTCCGGTCGACCGCAGCACCGAGCGCGCGCTCGCCCGCGGCGAGTCGAAGATCGAGGCGGCCAGCGGCAAGGTCCGCAAGGCGACCACCTCGCGCGGAGCGACGCTCGCGGCCGCGATCATCGCGGCGATCTGGACCATCCCGACCCTCGGGCTGTTCATCTCGTCGTTCCGCCCCGCGAACGACATCAAGACGACCGGCTGGTGGACGATCTTCGCCAACCCCGGCTTCACCCTCGACAACTACGCGAACGCGCTCAACTCCGGCGACAGCCTGACGCTGGGCAAGGCGTTCGTGAACTCGCTGGTCATCACGCTGCCGGCGGCGCTCATCCCGATCACGATCGCCAGCCTCGCGGCCTACGCGTTCGCGTGGATCGACTTCAAGGGCCGCAACACGCTCTTCGTGCTCGTGTTCTCGCTGCAGATCGTGCCGATCCAGATGGCCCTCGTGCCGCTGCTGCAGCTGTTCTCGGACGGCCTGCGCATCGGCAACCTCTACATCCTCCCCGGACTCGGAGTGAACGGGTTGGACGGCTCGTACGCGAAGGTGTGGATCGCGCACACGATCTTCGCGCTCCCGCTGGCGATCTTCATGCTGCACAACTTCATCTCGGAGATCCCCGGCGAGGTCATCGAGGCGGCGCGCGTGGACGGAGCCGGCCACGGCCAGATCTTCTTCCGCATCGTGCTGCCGCTGTCGGTCCCGGCGATCGCCTCGTTCGGCATCTTCCAGTTCCTCTGGGTCTGGAACGACCTGCTGGTCGCGACGGTCTTCACCTCCGGGCAGGGGCTCCCGATCACGAAGGCGCTGCAGGACCTCTCGGGCTCGTACGGCCAGTCGTGGGAGCTCCTCACGGCCGGCGCGTTCATCTCGATCATCGTCCCCCTGATCGTGTTCTTCGCCCTCCAGCGCTTCTTCGTCCGCGGCCTGCTGGCCGGCGCGACCAAGGGCTAGACGCTCGCACCGGAGGCCCGGGTCCTGCTCACGCAGGGCCCGGGCCTTCTGTCGTCCCAGACATGCTGATCGAGTAGCCCGCGAAGCGGGCGTATCGGTGATTGCCTTGGTGTGTCGCGGGGTTCTGACTCGTCTGCGTATCTGACGCCTGGCAGGGCTGT